>NZ_SMJZ01000133.1 GCF_004348345.1 Nonomuraea longispora | reverse complement strand
CCTCTGGAGCGTTCAAACAACCCCCGTTCCAGGCTCCGCCACCGCCCCCCGCGTCGCCGGGCAGGAGCAAGCGCGCCCTGCTCGTCACGCTCGGCGCGCTGGCCCTGGCGGGCGTGGCCACCGGCGGGTTCTTCGCCTGGCAGGCCGTGAGCGACCCGGCGCCGACGACCGCCGCCGCCCGGCCGAGCGAGTCCGCCCGGCCGAGCTCGGAGGCGGCCGCCTCGCCGCCGTCCGCGGAGGGCACGTCCGTGCTCAACTCCGAGCGCACCGACCCGCAGAAGTTGTCGTTGTCGGAGGCGTTCCCCGGCAAGAGCGTGAGCGCGGCCGGTGCGACGTTCACCCGGGTCAAGGCCGACATCCAGACGGCCTGCGACAAGGCGGCCATGGGAGCCTTCGCCGAGGCCCTTCGGGAGCAGAAGTGCAGCCGCGTGCTGAGGGCCACGTACGTCGACAGGAAGAAGCGTTACGCCGTGACCACGGGCATCGCCGTGCTGCCTGACAAGGCCGCGGCCGAGGCGGTCGACCAGGAGAAGAACCTGTCGCGCAACGTCTGGTTCCGCCCGCTGTCCGGCGGCGAGGGTTCGGGCGGCGAGCGGGTGCACATCGCGGGCGGCTACGCGGCCGGCCTGGTGTGGGGGCGCTACATCGTCTTCAGTTACGCCACCCACGCCGACGGCCACACCCCGTCGTCCAAGGAGAGTACGCTGCCCAAGGTGAGCGGGGCCTTCCGCGACGAGACGTCACTCGTTCTCGAGCGCCGCGTCACCGGCGGCTGACCCCGCCGGCGTACGCACCCGCCGGGTGGCCTCGGCCCGCGCGGCGAGGTCCGCGTCCGGCGGATAGCCCACCTCCTCCAGGCACAGGCCGTGGGCGGGGGCCACGTGCACGCCCGAGTCGCGTACGGCCCTGGTGAGCACCTCGCCCGGCCATTCCACCGGCCGCCGGCCATCACCGGCGGCCAGCAGGGAGCCGACCAGGGCCCGCACCATGGAGTGGCAGAACGCGTCGGCGACGACGGTGGCCACGAGGGTGCCGTCCGGCTCGCGTACCCAGTCGAGGCGCTGCAGTTCCCTGATCGTGGTGGCGCCTTCGCGCTTCTTGCAGAACGCGGCGAAGTCGTGGTCGCCGATCAGACGCGCGGCGGCCGCGTTGAGCGCGCCGTCGTCGAGCGGCCGGTTGTGCCAGACGACCTCGCGCCGGCGCAGCGGGTCGACGCCGCCGACCGCGTCGCTCACGCGGTACGCGTACCTCCGGAAGAGGGCCGAGAACCGGGCGTCGAAGCCCTCAGGAGCCACGGAGACCCGATGAACCCGTACGTCAGGGGGCAGAACCCCGCCCAGCCGTCTGACGAGCGCAGCGAGCCGCTCATCGACGCTCAGCGGCCCGCGATTGCCGTCCAGTCCGGCCGTGGCCTCCTCCGGCACGTCGACGTGGGACACCTGGCCGCGCGCATGCACCCCGGCGTCGGTACGGCCGGCCACGGTCAGCTGGGCGGGCCCGCCGAGGCGCAGGATCCGGCCGAGCGCCTGCTCGACCTCGCCCTGCACCGTACGCCGTCCCGGCTGCCGTGCCCAGCCGGAGAAGTCGGTCCCGTCGTAGGCGAGGTCGAGGCGGAGCCGTACCACGATGATCCTCCTTCGTACGAAAAGGGCCCGAACCCCCGCGAGGGGTCCGGGCCCGATTCAGCCGGCCTGAACGATCAGGCCTCGTCCTTCTTCGCCTCGGCCTCGGCGGCCGGGGTCTCCTCCGTGGCGGCCTCGGGAGCCTCGGCCTTGGCCTCCTCAGCCGGGGTCTCCTCGGCCTTCGGCTCCTCCGCGGCGGGCGCGGGGGCCTCCGTGCGGCGGGTGGTGACGCCGCTCATCGGCTCGGTCACCAGCTCGATGACCGCCATCGGCGCGTTGTCGCCCTTGCGGGCGCCGATCTTGGTGATGCGCGTGTAGCCACCGGGCCGCTCGGCGAACGTCGTCGCGATCTCGGTGAAGAGGTGATGCACGACGCCTTTGTCCCTGATGACGGTCAGGACCTGGCGACGGTTGTGGATGTCGCCCTTCTTCGCCTTGGTGATCAGGCGCTCCGCCACCGGACGCAGGCGCTTGGCCTTGGTCACCGTGGTGCGGATCCTGCCGTGGCGGAACAGGTCGGTGGCGAGGTTCGCCAGGATCAGCCGCTCGTGCGCCGGGCTGCCGCCAAGACGTGCACCCTTGGTGGGCTTGGGCATTTCATCTCTCCTTGTGGATTAACCCGCCCCGGCCGTGTCAGGTACCGGAGTCGGGCCGGTGCCGCGCTCGCGCGACGCCGTTACGTTCACCCGCCCGTCCCGCGCCTCGCGAGGACGGCGGCCGGTCCGCGAACCGGCCGCCGTCCTCGTGGAGAGGCGCGGTGACGAAAGCGCGGGACGTTGTCAGTACTGCTCGGTCTCGACGTACGCGCTGTCGTCGTCGTCGTAACCGCCGCCGGCCACCGCGCTCGGGTCGAACCCGGGCGGCGAGTCCTTGAGCGCCAGCGACATCTCGTGCAGCTTCTGCTTGACCTCTTCGATCGACTTGGCGCCGAAGTTCCTTATATCGAGAAGGTCCTGCTCGCTGCGCGCGACGAGTTCGCCCACGGTGTGGATGCCCTCGCGCTTGAGGCAGTTGTAGGAGCGCACAGTGAGGTTGAGCTCCTCGATCGGCAGCGCCAGGTCGGCGGCCAGGGCGGCGTCGGTCGGCGACGGGCCGATGTCGATGCCCTCGGCCTCGACGTTGAGCTCGCGGGCCAGGCCGAAGAGTTCGACGAGCGTCTTGCCCGCGGAGGCCACCGCGTCGCGGGGCTTCATGGCGGGCTTGGTCTCGACGTCGAGGATGAGGCGGTCGAAGTCGGTACGCTGCTCGACTCGAGTGGCCTCGACCTTGTAGGTGACCTTGAGCACCGGGGAATAGATCGAGTCGATCGGGATGCGACCGATCTCCTGGCCCGGCTGCTTGTTCTGGGCGGCCGAGACGTAGCCGCGACCGCGCTCGACGGTCAGCTCCATCTCGAGCTTCGCCTTGCCGTTGAGCGTGGCGATGCGCAGCTCGGGGTTGTGCACCTCGACACCGGCCGGCGGCGCGATGTCGGCGGCGGTGACCTCGCCCGGGCCCTGCTTGCGCAGGTACATCACGACCGGCTCGTCGTGCTCGGAGGAGACGACCAGTTCCTTGAGGTTGAGGATGATGTCGGTGACGTCTTCCTTGACCCCGGGAACGGTCGAGAACTCGTGCAGCACACCCTCGATGCGAATGCTCGTCACGGCCGCGCCCGGAATGGACGACAGCAGCGTGCGGCGCACGGAGTTGCCGATGGTGTAGCCGAAGCCCGGCTCCAGCGGCTCGATGACGAATCGGGACCGGGTGTCGTCGATCGACTCTTCGAGAAGAGTCGGGCGCTGAGCGATCAGCATGAGTGGGATCTCCCCTTTTTCGTGTGGCGCCCGCTATATGACGCCACTCCGATGAACAGCCTAGCCCGGGTACGCGCCGGCGCGAGGACGTCGCGACGGCACGAACGCGTACCCGAGCCGGGCAGGCGAGTGACTACTTCGAGTAGTACTCGACGATGAGCTGCTCCTGGACCTGGGTGTCGATCTGCTGGCGGACCGGCAGCTGGTGGACCAGGACGCGGAGCTTGTCGGGCACGACGCCGAGCCACGCGGGAACCGTGCGCTCACCGGCGGTGGCGCGGGCCACCTCGTAGGGCAGCAGGTTGCGCTTGGTCTCGCGGACCTCGATGATGTCGTGCTCGCGAACGCGGTAGGACGGGATGTCGACCTTCTTGCCGTTCACCATGATGTGGCCGTGGCGCACCTGCTGGCGGGCGGCGTCACGCGACTGGGCGAAGCCCGCGCGGTAGACGACGTTGTCGAGGCGGCTCTCCAGGATCTGGAGCAGCACCTCACCCGACTTACCGCTCTTACGGGCGGCTTCCTCGTAGTAGTTGTGGAACTGCTTCTCGAGGACGCCGTAGATGCGGCGGGTCTTCTGCTTCTCGCGAAGCTGAAGCTGGTACTCGGTGTCCTTCGGACGGCCTCGGCCGTGCTCACCCGGCGGGTACGGACGGATCTCGATGGGGCACTTGGCGGACTCGCACTTGCTGCCCTTGAGGAAGAGCTTGGTCTTCTCGCGACGGCAGAGCTTGCAGTCCGCGCCCGTGTAACGAGCCATTTTCTCTATCTCCTGGAAACTCAGACGCGGCGGCGCTTCGGCGGACGGCAGCCGTTGTGCGGGACCGGGGTGACGTCCTGGATCGAGCCCACTTCGAGGCCGGTGGCCTGCAGCGAGCGGATCGCGGTCTCGCGGCCGGAGCCGGGACCCTTGACGAAGACGTCGACCTTGCGCATGCCGTGCTCCATGGCGCGGCGAGCGGCGTTTTCCGCGGCCATCTGCGCGGCGAACGGGGTGGACTTACGGGAGCCCTTGAAACCCACGTGGCCGGCGCTGGCCCAGGAGATCACGTTGCCCAGCGGGTCGGTGATCGAGACGATCGTGTTGTTGAACGTGCTCTTGATGTGGGCGTGCCCGTGAGCGACGTTCTTCTTTTCCTTGCGGCGCACCTTCTTCGGCGCGCCCTGGCGGCTCTTAGGAGGCATTGTTTGCCATAACTCCTGAGGTCTTCGGTCCCGCGGCTGCGAGGACTACTTCTTACCGGGCTTCTTCTTGCCGGCGACGGTCTTCTTCTTGCCCTTGCGGGTGCGCGCGTTGGTCTGCGTGCGCTGACCGTGGACCGGCAGGCCCTTGCGGTGCCGGATGCCCTGGTAGCAACCGATTTCGATCTTGCGACGGATGTCGGCCTGAACCTCGCGGCGCAGGTCACCCTCGATCTTGTAGTTCGCCTCGATGTAGTCACGCATCGGGACGATCTCGGCGTCGGAGAGCTGGTGGACGCGGAGGTCGCCGCTGACCCCGGTGGCCTGGAGGATCTCCTGGGCGCGGGTGCGGCCGATTCCGAAAATGTAGGTGAGAGCGATCTCCAGCCGCTTGTCGCGGGGGAGATCGACGCCAACCAGGCGAGCCATGGCGGGCATTCTCCTTCTTCTGTGGCGGAGGTCTTGCGCCTCACTGCCCCTCCCCAATGCCCGGGGTGAGGGCCCCGGCCTCCGACCGGGGGTCTCCCGAGTGGTTCGAACCTTTCGACAAGGCCCGCCTGCCCGGGTGTGACACGCGATTACTGTTTCAGGCTTCTCATGCGTCGAGCCCGCTCCCTGACGGGGCGGACTCGGAGAAGCCTTGCGGCGACTAGCCCTGGCGCTGCTTGTGGCGCAGGTTGTCGCAGATCACCATGACGCGACCGTGCCGGCGGATCACCTTGCACTTGTCGCAGATCTTTTTGACGCTCGGCTTTACCTTCATTGTCCTTTGTGTTCCTCAGACGTCTTACTTGTATCGGTAGACGATCCGCCCACGAGTCAGGTCGTAGGGGCTCAGTTCAACAACAACCCGGTCGTCCGGCAGAATCCGGATGTAGTGCATCCGCATCCGCCCGCTGATGTGGGCCAGGACCTTATGGCCGTTGTCGAGCTGCACCCGGAACATGGCGTTCGGGAGCGACTCGACCACAGTGCCCTCGATCTCGATGGCGCCGTCTTTCTTGGCCAAAATTCCTCGCGTTTCACTGATCGATCGTCTGAGGCTCCGGTTCACTAAGCAGCCGCGACCTCACGCTTCGAAGAGAGCGGCGATCGGCAAAGACCGCCGACGCGTGTGGGTCATAGTGAGCCGACTAAGGAGTGTACGACACCTTGGCTCAGAACGCGAAATGCGTGCCAGGTGTCCTGACACAACCATCCGCCAGTCTACCCCAGGTTTGTCGTGCGCGAGCCCGGCCACGCCGGTGACCGGCGTACGGGCCGGCGGCTCGGCGCCTCCGGCCCTTACCTATATTCACACCGATCAGCGGGTGCTGCGGGTCTTGCGCCAGTGGAAACCGCCAGGCAGGTTGACCGAGACCGTACGACGTCCGTCGGCCCCGCGGGTCACCCGGAACAGCCGGTTGCCCCAGCTGTGGCCCATGCCGCGGCGGGACAGGTTGAGCCGGAACGGCCCGAACTTCATCGACTTGCGGTAGCTCCATCCCATGTCGCTCACCTCCTGGATTCGGGAGGCCTTCCCTCTACCCAGTCAAAGATCTGGTAACGACTTGGAGGCGTTCAGAGAAAGAGACAGAAGGGATGTCCGTCGGGATCCAGCATCACGCGTACGTTCTCCTGCGGCTGGTACGCCGCCTCGACCGCCCCGCAGGACACCGCGTGCTCGACGGCGACGGGCAAGTCGTCGACCTTGATGTCGAGGTGCTGGGAGGCGTTCTGCGCCCCGGGCTCGCTCGGCCACACCGGGCGGACGTACTCGCGCTCGTACTCGAAGCCGACGGAGGGGCCGTTCTCGCCCGCCGGAGGCCGCAACAGCAGCCAGCCCGCCTGCTCGGGCTCGTCGGGCCCCGGGCCCTCCTCGACGGCCACCTGCCAGCCAAGGAGCCGGGCGTAGAAGCGGGCGAGTTCGCGGGGTTGTGACGTGCCGACGGTCACGGAGGTCAGCTGAAGACGGGGCGGCATGTGGGGCATCCCTTGCGATGGACGTAAGCAGCCGGATCGTCCTTCCCGCCCGCCGGGCACGCCACACCTGACCGTGCCGCCGCGGCCCTAGTCGGACTTGGGCCTGGACGAACCGAAGATGGTGCTCATCAGCAGGATCACGCCCCACGGGCCCATGACCCACAGCGGCCACGGATAGACCGGGTCGCCCGAGGTGATGCCCACGATCAGCCAGATGACCCAGTTGATGCCGCTGGCCATGGCCCAGGCTCCCCAGGCCGCCTGCAGGCCGGGATGCACGCGGCCCTTCTTGACGGGCTGCGGCTGCACCTTGGCGGGGCGGTGGCGCAGGTCGACGTCGGGCAGGTCGGAGGTCAGCTTGGCCAGCTCGCCGTACGTCTTGCTCTTGTAGAGGTTCTCGAGGCGCTCGTTGAACTCCTCCATCGTGATGCGGCCCTGGGCCGTGTGCTCACGAAGGATGGCGGCCACCCGGTCGCGGTCGGCGTCGGACGCTCGCATCTCGGGGCTGTTGGCCATCCCACCACTCCCGGTCAGAATCCCAGCTGGGTCAGGCGCTCTTTGCCCCCATCCAGGGCGGTAAGCACCCAAGGACCATTATGTGTCACGGCGACGCTGTGTTCGAAGTGTGCGGACTGCTTGCCGTCGACGGTCACCACGGTCCAGTCGTCGGCCAGCACCCGGGTGCGGTCGGTGCCCAGGTTGACCATGGGCTCGATGGCCAGGCACATGCCCTCTTCGAGCGCCGGGCCCCTGCCGGGTTTGCCGTGGTTGGCGATCCACGGATCCATGTGCATCTCGGTGCCGATGCCGTGGCCGCCGTACTCCTGCGGGATGCCGTAGCGGCCCTGCGACCTGACGTACCGTTCGACCTCGTAGCCGATGTCCGACAGGTGGCGGCCGATGGTCAGCGCGCCGATGCCGCGCCACATGGACTCCTCCGTGATGCGCATCAGCTCCGTCAGCTTGGGGTCGACCTCGCCGATCGGCACCGTGACGGCCGAGTCGCCGTGCCAGCCCTCGAGGATCGCGCCGCAGTCGATCGAGATGATGTCGCCCTCGCGCAGCTTGCGGGCGTTCGTCGGGATGCCGTGGACCACTTCCTCGTTGACCGACGCGCAGATCGTGGCCGGGAAACCCTGGTACCCCTTGAACGACGGGATCGCACCCTCGTCCCTGATCGCCTTCTCGGCGATCATGTCGAGGTCCAGCGGCGTCATGCCGGGCTCGACGGAGCGTTTGAGCAGGTCGAGTGTACGCCCCACCACCAGGCCCGCCGCCCGCATCTTCTCGAGCTGCTCTGCCGTCTTGATCTGGATTCCGTGCCGGTTGCGCTTGAACATGTCCTGCCCCCCTGGGTCTCAACGGGCCACCTGGGAGCCCAATTCCCCCACAATAGCCGCGAGGTGGCACGGAATTCCGTGCCACCTCGCCCAAATCGGTTCGTACTGGGAATCAGCCCATATACGGCCTGATAGCGTCCATGGCTCGTTGCGTGACCTCTTCGACCGGGCCCGTGGCGTCCACGCCGACCAGAATGTGCTCGTCCGCGTAGTAGGACACGAGAGGCGCGGTCTGCTCCTGATAGACCTCAAGACGGTGCCTGACGGTCTCCTCTTTGTCATCGTCACGCTGGAACAACGCGCCCCCGCACGCGTCGCACTTGTCATCTTTCTTGTCATCGAACTCGACGTGCCAGATGCGGCCGCACTGGCTGCAGGTGCGCCGGCCGGCCAGCCGCCTGACCACCTCGTCGTCGTCGACGACGAGTTCGAGCACCACGTCGAGCGCCTGGCTCCAGTCTTTGAGCATGTCGCGCAAAATCTCGGCCTGCGCGACGTTCCTCGGGAACCCGTCGAGCAGGAAGCCGTCCTGCGCGTCGTCCTCGGACAGGCGGTCACGCACCATGGCGATGGTGACCTCGTCGGGCACCAGGTCCCCGCGGTCCATGTACGTCTTGGCCAGCTTGCCAAGCTCCGTGCCCCCCGAGACGTTGGCACGGAAAATGTCACCTGTCGAGATTTTCGGGATGGACAGGTTCGATGCGATGTACTGGGCCTGTGTCCCCTTACCCGCTCCGGGGGGCCCGACCAGAACGAGACGCACTACCTCAGGAAACCTTCGTAGTTGCGCTGCTGCAGCTGGCTCTCGATCTGCTTCACCGTGTCAAGGCCGACACCTACCATGATCAGAATGCTCGTCCCTCCGAACGGGAAGTTCTGGCTCGCACCGGCCACCGCCAGCGCGACGATCGGGACCATGGAGATGAGACCCAGATAGAGCGCGCCAGGCGCGGTCAGACGGGTGAGCACGAAGTTCAGGTATTCAGCCGTCGGACGGCCGGGGCGGATGCCCGGAATGAAACCACCGTACTTCTTCATGTTGTCGGCGACTTCAGTGGGGTTGAACGTGATGGACACGTAGAAGTACGTGAAGAAAACGATCAACAGGAAGAACGTGGCCATGTAGATCGGCGTGTCGCCCGTCGCGAGGTTCTGCGAGACCCACTGGATGACCACGTTGTCGCTGGTCTGGAACAGCGACGTGATCAGCTGCGGCAGATAGAGCAGCGAGGACGCGAAGATGACCGGGATGATGCCGGCCTGGTTGACCTTGAGCGGGATGTAGGTGGACGTGCCGCCGTACATCCTGCGGCCGACCATCCGCTTGGCGTACTGGACGGGAATGCGCCGCTGTCCCTGCTCGACGAAGACCACTGCGGCGATCATGAAGACGCCGACCACCATGACGATGGCGAAGGTGAACTTGTTGGCCTGGAAGATGTTGGCGAGCTCGGACGGGAAGACCGCGACGATCTGGGTGAAGATCAGGATCGACATGCCGTTGCCGACGCCACGGTCGGTGATGAGCTCGCCGAGCCACATGATCACCGAGGTGCCGGCCGTCATGATGACGACCATCGTGACGATGCCGAAGATGTTGTCGGGGTCGAGCAGGACGTCCTGCTGGCAGTTGGGGAACAGTTGGCCGGTGCGCGCCAGCGCGATGAAGGCGGTCGACTGGAGGACGGCGAGACCGATGGTCAGATAACGCGTGTACTGCGTGATCTTGGTCTGGCCGGCCTGGCCTTCCTTCTTCAGCGCCTCGAGGCGTGGGATCACCACGACGAGCAGCTGCAGGATGATGCTCGCGGTGATGTAAGGCATGATGCCCAGCGCGAACACCGACAACTTCAGGAGCGCGCCGCCGCTGAACAGCTGCACCATCCCGTAGATGTTGCCGGTTTCTCCACTGCGCGCCTGGTCGAAGCAGGCGGCAAGGTTCTCGACGTGGACTCCCGGTGTCGGAAGAACCGAGCCGAGACGGAACAGCGCGATGATGCCCAGGGTGAAGAGCAACTTCTTGCGCAGGTCCGGTGTCCGGAACGCCCGGGTAAACGCGGTCAGCACGGTCCCTCCTGCGCGCCTTTACGGCGGTGTGAGTATGCGATGGTGCGGGGATCTGCCATCTGAAAGTCTCAGGTCAAACGAGCCGGACAGAATCCTGCCGTCTGGCGAACTCTAACGCACTACGGGCGTGGGGGCCCATTGTCAAAGCCCCCACGCCACGTAATAGCTCTTACAGCTCGGTAACGGAACCACCGGCTGCGGCGATCTTCTCCTTCGCGGACGACGAGAAGGCGTGGGCCTGCACGTTGACCGCGACCGAGATCTCACCGGTGCCGAGCACCTTCACGAGCTGGTTCTTGCGAACGGCGCCCTTGGCGACCAGCGCCTCGACGGTGACCTCGCCACCCTCGGGGAACAGCTCACCGAGCCTGTCCAGGTTGACGACCTGGTAGGTCGTCTTGAACAGGGCGTTGGAGAAGCCCTTGAGCTTCGGCAGACGCCTCTGCAGCGGCACCTGGCCACCCTCGAAGCCGAGGGGGATCGTCGTGCGGGCGTGGCTGCCCTTGGTGCCGCGACCGGCCGTCTTGCCCTTGGACGCCTCGCCGCGACCCTTGCGGGTCTTGGCCTTGTTGGCACCAGGGGCGGGACGCAGGTCGTGAATCTTGAGCGGAGCCTTGTCAGTCATGACTAGTCGACCTCTTCCACCTCGACGAGGTGCGTCACCACGGAGACCATCCCGCGAATCTCGGGGCGGTCCTCCTTGACGACGACGTCGCCGATTCGCTTCAGGCCAAGCGAACGCAGCGAGTCACGCTGGTTCTGCTTGCCACCGATCTTCGAGCGAACCTGAGTGATCTTCAGGCGTGCCACGACTAGCTCACCGCCTTAGCGGCCGCGGCCTCGGCAATACCCTCACGCTGTGCCTTGAGCATGCGGGCCGGGGCCACGTCCTCGATCGGCAGGCCACGGCGGGCGGCGATCTCCTCGGGGCGCGAGAGGCCCTTCAGAGCCGCCACGGTGGCGTGCACGATGTTGATCGGGTTGTCCGAGCCGAGCGACTTGGACAGCACGTCGTGGATGCCGGCGCACTCCAGGACCGCGCGCACCGGGCCACCGGCGATGACGCCGGTACCGGCAGAGGCCGGACGGAGGAAGACGACGCCCGCCGCCTCCTCGCCCTGCACGGTGTGCGGGATGGTGCCCTGGATGCGAGGCACCTTGAAGAAGTGCTTCTTCGCCTCTTCGACACCCTTGGCGATGGCCGCGGGCACTTCCTTGGCCTTGCCGTAGCCGACGCCGACCATGCCGTTGCCGTCGCCGACGACGACGAGGGCGGTGAAGCTGAAGCGACGACCACCCTTCACGACCTTGGCCACTCGGTTGATCTTCACTACGCGCTCGATGTACGAGACGCCCTTGTCAGCGGCGCCACCGCGGCGATCGTCACGACGGTCCCGCCGATCGCCACCGGTGCCGCCACCGCGACGCGGAGCTGCAGCCATCAGTGGTTCCTCATCTCAGTTGCCATTAGTTGCGTTGCCCGGGCCCTCATCAGAACTCGAGCCCGCTCTCGCGCGCGCTGTCAGCCAGCGCCGCGATCCGACCCGCATACCGGTTGCCACCGCGGTCGAAGACGACCTTGGTGATCCCGGCGTCCTTGGCCCGCTGAGCGAGGAGCTCGCCGACCTTCTTGGCCTTCTCGGTCTTGTCCGCCTCCAGCGAGCGCAGCGAGGCGTCCATGGTGGACGCGCTCACCAGCGTGTGGCCGACGGTGTCGTCCACGATCTGGACGAACATGTGACGGGTCGAGCGGTTGACGACCAGGCGGGGACGCTCGGTCGTGCCGACGACGATCTTGCGGACGCGGCGGTGACGGCGAGCCCGCGAGACCGTGCGGGCAGCCGTGTGCTTGCTGAACGCAGTCTTCGGAGCCATGCCTACTTACCAGCCTTTCCGACCTTGCGGCGGATCTGTTCGCCCTGGTAACGCACGCCCTTGCCCTTGTACGGGTCAGGCTTGCGCAGCTTGCGGATGTTGGCCGCGACCTCGCCCACCCTCTGCTTGTCGATGCCGTCCACGTGGAACAGGGTCGGCTTCTCGACGCGGAAGGAGACGCCCTCGGGGGCGTCCACGATGACCGGGTGGCTGAAGCCCAGCGAGAACTCCAGCTGCGTCGGGCCCTTGGCCTGGACGCGGTAACCGACACCGACGATCTCAAGGCTCTTGGAGTAGCCCTGCGTGACGCCCTGCACCATGTTGGCGATCAGCGTCCTCGACAGGCCGTGCAGCGCACGGACCTTGTTCTCGTCACTGGGCCGGGAGACGGCGATGCTGCCGTCCTCGTCACGAGCGACCGAGATGGGCTCGGCCACCGTGTGTGTGAGCGTGCCCTTCGGGCCCTTGATCTGGACATCCTGGCCGTTGATCGTGATGTCTACGCCACTCGGCACAGGGATGGGCAGCCGTCCGATTCGCGACATGCTGTGTTCCTCCCCTCTACCAGACGTAGGCGAGGACTTCCCCGCCCACACCACGCTTGCCGGCCTGCTTGTCGGTCATGAGGCCGGCGGACGTCGAGATGATCGCGACGCCCAGCCCGCCCAGGACTCGAGGCAGGTTGTCCTTCTTCGCATAAACCCGCAGACCGGGCTTGGAAACCCGGCGCAGGCCCGCGAGCGACCGCTCACGGGTAGGCCCGAACTTGAGCTCCACCACGAGGTTCTTGCCAACCTTGGCGTCCTCGACGCTCCAAGCCTGGATGTAACCCTCCTGCTGGAGGATCTCCGCGATGTGCGCCTTGATCTTCGAGTACGGCATCGCCACACTCTCGTGGTACGCCGAATTCGCGTTGCGCAGACGTGTCAGCATGTCTGCGATCGGGTCGGTCATCGTCATGGCCAGTGGCCTTCCTCGCCGCGGTTTCCAGTCGGCCAAGCAGCACCCGTGACCGGGGCTCTCTGCCGGTGGACCTTCGGCGTGGTCATGGACGCCCCCGCGGGGGGACATCCTGGTCTTCTTCGGAAATATGAGTAGCGGGCGGTCACCCGCGGGCGGCACGAAGGCCGCCCACAGGTTATCCGACGAGAAAACCCCTCGCCGGGACTACCAGCTCGACTTGGTGATGCCGGGCAGCTCGCCCCGGTGCGCCATCTCGCGGAAGCACACGCGGCACAGCCCGAACTTGCGGTAGACGGCGCGCGGCCGACCACAGCGCGAGCAACGAGTGTACGCCCGGACCTGGAACTTCGGCTTGCGCCCTGCTTTGGCGATCAGCGACTTCTTCGCCATGATCAGGCCTCCTTGAAGGGGAACCCGAGGAGCTTCAGCAGCGCCCGGCCCTGGTCGTCGTTCTTCGCGGTCGTCACGACCGTGATGTCCATGCCCCGCGGCCGGTCGACCTTGTCCTGGTCGACCTCGTGGAACATGACCTGCTCGGTCAGACCGAACGTGTAGTTGCCGTTGCCGTCGAACTGCTTCGGCGACAGGCCGCGGAAGTCCCTGATACGCGGGAGCGCCAGGGACAGCAGCCGGTCGAGGAACTCCCACATGCGGTCGCCGCGCAGCGTGACGTGCGCGCCGATCGGCATGCCCTCACGCAGCTTGAACTGCGCGATCGACTTGCGGGCCCGGACGACGGCCGGCTTCTGGCCGGTGATCACGGTGAGGTCGCGGACGGCGCCCTCGATGAGCTTGGAGTCGCGAGCCGCCTCGCCGACGCCCATGTTGACCTTGATCTTGGTCAGGCCCGGGATCTGCATGACGTTCTCGATGCCGAACTGCTCGCGAAGCTGGGCCGCGATCTCCTCGCGGTACTTCGTCTTGAGCCGCGGCGTCGGGCGCTCTGTCTCGGTGGTCGTGGCAGTCATCAGCTGTCCTCACCCGTCTCGTCGGCCTTGGCCTCGGACTTCTCCTCGGCGGGCTTCTTGTCGGCGGGCTTGTCGTCCTTGAGCTTCTTCACGTTGCTCACGTGGATGGGAGCCTCCATGGTCTGCACACCGCCGGTCTTGGCGCCGCGCGGGCCCTGGTGGGTCTCCTTGGCGTGCTTCTTGATCATGTTGACGCCCTCGACCACCACGCGGTCCTCCCGCGGGTAGGTGGCGATGACATGACCCTTGGCGCCCTTGTCCTTACCGGCGATGACCCTGACCAGGTCACCCTTCTTCACATGCAGCTTCGGCATTTACAACACCTCCGGGGCGAGCGAGATGATGCGCATGAACTTCTTGTCGCGCAGCTCGCGGCCGACCGGGCCGAAGATACGGGTGCCGCGAGGGTCGCCACTGTCCCTGATGATGACGGCGGCGTTCTCGTCGAACCGGATGTAGGAGCCGTCGGGCCGGCGACGCTCCTTGGCCGTGCGGACGATGACGGCCCTGACCACGTCGCCCTTCTTGACGCCCGTGCTGCCGGGCAAGGCGTCCTTGACAGTGGCGACGATGATGTCGCCGATACCGGCGTAGCGTCGGCCTGAGCCACCGAGAACGCGGATGCAGAGGATCTCCTTGGCACCCGTGTTGTCGGCGACCTTGAGCCGCGACTCCTGCTGGATCACTTTCACTCCTGTTAGTCGCGCCGGTTCTCACACGGGAGCCCCGCCCCCGCGACCTACGGATGGCGCTTCGCACGCCTTTCATAGGAGCCGCGAGAGAAACTCCCGCGACTCCCAGGTCGTGCTTCGCACCCCCGTCAAGAGGCCGCGCAAGCGAGCTTCCGCGTGAGCCTGGCGGAACCTGCTGTTGTCTTGTTCCCCCGGCCACAGCCCTCCGGGGAGGGCCGCACCGCAGGCGACGCGAGGCCTGGCGGCCCCGCGTCCTTGGACGCCGCATGGGGGCTCTGAGAGCCCCACGAGGCGCGGTATATCCGAGAAGAAGTGTTACTTGGCCTTCTCGAGGATCTCCACGACCCTCCACCGCTTGGTGGCGGAGAGGGGGCGGGTCTCCATGAGCAGCACGCGGTCGCCCACGCCACAGGCGTTGGCCTCGTCGTGTGCCTTGTACTTGGTCGTACGGCGGATGACCTTGCCGTACAGGCGGTGCTTGACGCGGTCCTCGACGGCGACGACGACGGTCTTGTCCATCTTGTCGCTCACGACGAGGCCCTCACGGAGCTTGCGGAAGTTCCGCGCGTCCGTCGCCTCGGTCGTCGTCTCGGTGGTCGTCTCGGTGGTCTCGGTCTCAGCCATCGCTCGTCTCCTTCTCGACCGTGACGATGCCGAGCTCACGCTCGCGCATCACGGTGTAGATACGGGCGATCTCGCGGCGGACGGCCCGCAGCCGCCCGTGGCTCTCCAACTGACCGGTAGCCGACTGGAAACGAAGGTTGAACAGCTCTTCCTTCGCCTCCTTCAACTTCTGGACGAGGGTCTCCTCGTCCTCGAGCCGCAGCTCCCCGGCGGTCAGGCCCTTAGCCATCACGCCTCACCCACTTCACGCTTAACGATCTTGCACTTCATTGGGAGCTTGTGGATCGCACGCTGAAGCGCCTCGCGAGCGACCGGCTCCGCCACGCCCGACAGCTCGAACATCACGCGTCCTGGCTTGACGTTGGCCACCCACCACTCAGGCGAGCCCTTACCGGAACCCATACGGGTCTCGGCCGGCTTCTTCGTGAGCGGACGGTCGGGGTAGATGTTGATCCACACCTTGCCGCCACGGCGGATGTGACGGGTCATGGCGATACGGGCGGACTCGATCTGGCGGTTGGTCACGTAGGAGTGCTCAATCGCCTGGATGCCGAACTCGCCGAACACAACCCTGGTGCCGCCCTTGGCGGCTCCGCTACGGTCGGGCCGGTGCTGCTTGCGGTGCTTGACCCTGCGCGGGATCAGCATGGTCAGCTCCCTTCAGCACCCGGCTGCGCAGCCGGGCCGGTCTCGGGAGTCCCCTGGGCGGGTGCCGCCTGGGACTCGGTGCGGGGGGCGCGGTCACGGTCGCCGCGACCACCGCCACGACGCGGACGGTCACCGCCGCCACGACGCGGACGGTCACCGCCACCACGGCGGTCGTCACGGTCACGACGCTGGCCGGCACGAGCGCCGGCGGCGGCCGCCTCGCGCTCGGCGCGGCTCGTCGGAGCCTCGCCCTTGTAGATCCAGACCTTCACACCGATGCGGCCGAAGGTCGTACGGGCCTCGTAGAAGCCGTAGTCGATGTCGGCGCGCAGCGTGTGCAGCGGCACCCGGCCCTCGCGGTAGAACTCCGACCGCGACATCTCGGCGCCGCCCAGACGACCGGAGCACTGGACACGGATGCCCTTGGCGCCGGACTTCATGGCCGACTGCATCGCCTTGCGCATGGCGCGACGGAACGAGACACGGCTCGACAGCTGCTCGGCCACGCCCTGCGCGACGAGCTGGGCGTCGATCTCGGGGTTCTTCACCTCGAGGATGTTGAGCTGGACCTGCTTCTTGGTCAGCTTCTCCAGGTCGCCGCGGATGCGGTCGGCCTCGGCTCCGCGCCGGCCGATCACGATGCCGGGCCGCGCGGTGTGGATGTCCACCTGCACGCGGTCGGTGGTGCGCTCGATCTCCACCTTGGAGATGCCGGCCCGCTCCATGCCCTTCTGCAGCATGCGGCGGATCGCGACGTCCTCGGCGACGTACGACTTGTACAGCTTGTCGGCGTACCACCGGCTCTTGAAGTCGGTCGTGATGCCGAGGCGGAACCCGTGCGGGTTAACCTTCTGGCCCACTATCGGGTCCTTCCCTTCGGCTCGCGGGACTCCACGATCACGGTGATGTGGCTCGTCCGCTTGTTGATCCGATAGGCACGACCCTGGGCACGCGGACGGAACCGCTTCAGCGTCGGGCCCTCGTCGACCCACGCGCGGCTCACGACGAGCGTGCTGGGGTCGAGTTCGAAGTTGTGCTCAGCGTTGGCCATGGCGCTGCTGAGCACCTTGTAGATCGGCTCGCTCGCCGACTGGGGAGCGAACTGCAGCACGGCCTGCGCCTCCGAAGCGGGCAGCCCGCGAATAAGGTCCACCACGCGGCGGGCCTTGAGGGGCGTGACACGGACGAACCGCGCCTGAGCCCTGGCTTCCATCGCTTTCTCCTACTTCCGGGACGCTTACCGCCGGCTGCGGCGGTCTTCCTTGACGTGGCTGCGGAACGTACGCGTGGGGGCGAACTCTCCGAGCTTGTGGCCGATCATCGACTCGGTGATGAACACCGGGACGTGCTTGCGGCCGTCGTGCACGGCGATCGTGTGCCCGAGCATGTCAGGAACGATCATGGAGCGCCGCGACCACGTCTTGATGACGTTCTTGCTGCCCTTCTCGTTCTGGACGTCCACCTTCTTCTGCAGGTGGTCGTCCACGAAGGGACCCTTCTTAAGGCTACGTGGCATTTCGGCTGCTCCTACCGCTTCTTCCTCTTGCTCCGACGCCGGATGATCAACCGGTCGCTGGACTTGTTGGCCTGGCGGGTGCGGCCTTCGGGCTTGCCCTTCGGGTTCACCGGGTGGCGACCACCGGAGGTCTTGCCCTCACCACCACCGTGCGGGTGGTCGACCGGGTTCATGGCGACACCGCGTACGGTCGGGCGCTTGCCCTTCCACCGCATGCGGCCGGCCTTGCCCCAGTTGATGTTGGCCTGCTCAGCGTTGCCCACCTGGCCCACAGAGGCCCGGCAGCGCACGTCGACCATGCGCATCTCACCGGACGGCATACGCAGCGTGGCGTACTGACCCTCCTTGGCGAGCAGCTGGATCTGCGCACCCGCGGAACGGCCCAGCTTGGCGCCACCGCCCGGACGGAGCTCCACCGCGTGGATGAAGGTACCGGTCGGGATGTTGCGCAGCGGCAGGCAGTTGCCCGGCTTGATGTCGGCAGAGGGGCCGTTCTCGATGCGGTCGCCCTGCTTGAGACCGGTCGGCGCGATGATGTAGCGCTTCTCGCCGTCGGCGTAGTGGAGCAGAGCGATATTGGCGGTGCGGTTGGGGTCGTACTCGATGTGAGCGACCTTGGCCGGGATGCCGTCCTTGTCATGCCTACGGAAGTCGATGATCCGGTAGGCGCGCTTGTGACCGCCGCCCTGGTGGCGAGCGGTGACTCGGCCGTGTACGTTGCGGCCGCCCTTGCTGTGAAGGGGCGCAAGCAACGACTTCTCGGGCGTGCTGCGGGTGATCTCGGAGAAGTCCGAGACACTCGACCCGCGGCGACCCGGAGTCGTCGGCTTGTACTTACGGATGCCCATCTTTTTCGTTCATCCTTCGTCGGTTACATGGGTGAGCCCGCCGCACCGAGGTGCGGCGGTCTCAGCCCCGCGCGTGGCACTGCGGCCCGCGCTCATTTCTATGGCTGCTAGCCGATCTGACCGAAGATGTCGATCCGATCGCCTTCGACCAGGCTCACGATCGCGCGCTTGGTGTCCGGACGCTTGCCGTAACCGGTGCGGGTGCGCTTGCGCTTGCCCTGCCGGTTGATGGTGTTCACGCTGGTGACCTTGACCCCGAAGATCTGCTCGACCGCGATCTTGACCTGGGTCTTGTTCGCGGTCTTCCTCACCAGGAACGTGTACTTGTTGTTCTCGTCGATCAGGCCGTAGCTCTTCTCAGAGACCACCGGCTTGATGATGATGTCGCGCGGGTCGGCGATCTTCTCCATCAGGCGTCTTCCTTCCCGCCACTCAGCCGCGCCACGACCTGGTCGTACGCCTCCTGGGTGAAGACCACGTCGTCGTGCACGAGCACGTCGTAGGTGTTGAGCTGCCCGGCGTCCAGCAGGTGGACCTCGGGAGCGTTGCGCAGGCTCAGCCAGGTCCGCTCGTCGGCCTCGTCGACCACGACGAGGACGCGAGGAGACTGAGTGATCTTGCGCAGTGCCTCCAGGGCGGCCTTGGTCTTGGGCGTCTCACCCGAGACCAGCGAGCTGACCACGTGCACGCGACCGCCGGCGGCCCGATCGGACAGGGCGCCACGCAGCGCGGCGGCCTTCATCTTCTTGGGCGTGCGCTGGGAGTAGTCGCGCGGCACCGGTCCGTGGACGATGCCACCGCCGGTGAACTGCGGTGCGCGGGTCGAACCCTGACGGGCCCGGCCGGTGCCCTTCTGGCGGTAGGGCTTCTTGCCGCCGCCGGAGACCTCACCACGGGTCTTGGCCTTGTGGGTGCCCTGCCGGCGAGCGGCGAGCTGGGCCACGACCACCTGGTGGATCAGCGGAACGTTGACCTTCGCGCCGAAGACGTCTTCGGGCAGGTCGACCGTGCCGGTCTTGGCACCGCTGGCGTCGAGGACGTCAATGCTTGTCACTTCGCAGCCCCCTTCTTGGCAGCGGTGCGGACGAGGACGAGGCTTCCGTTGGCGCCCGGGATCGCACCCTTGATCAGGATGAGACCCTTCTCGGCGTCCACGGAGTGAACCTTCAGGCTCTGCACGGTGGTGCGGACGTTACCCATCCGGCCAGCCATGCGCAGACCCTTGAAAACGCGGCCCGGGGTGGCGCAGCCACCGATGGAACCCGGCGAACGGTGCTTGCGCTGCGTACCGTGCGACGCGCCCAGACCACCGAAGCCGTGCCGCTTCATGACACCGGCGAAGCCCTTGCCCTTGCTCTTGCCCGTCACGTCGACGAACTGGCCGGCCTCGAAGGTGTCGGCCAGCAGCTCCTGGCCCAGGGTGTAGTCGTTCGCGTCGTCGGTGCGGATCTCCGCGAAGTAACGGCGCGGGGTGATGTCGTGCTTACGCAGGTAGTCGCCGAGCGGCTTGTTGACCTTCCGTGGGTCGACCTGCCCGAAACCGAGCTGGACGGCGGAGTAGCCGTCCTTCTCGGGAGTGCGGACGCGGGTCACCACGCACGGACCGGCCTCGACCACGGTCACCGGCACCATCCGGTTGTCCGCGTCGAAGACCTGGGTCATGCCGAGCTTCTTGCCCAGGACGCCCTTGATCGTCTTAGCCATGTCAGTGCGTTCCCTCAGAGCTTGATCGAAATGTCGACACCCGCGGGGAGGTCGAGTCGCATGAGCGAGTCGACCGTCTTGGGGGTCGGGTCGATGATGTCAATCAGCCGCTTGTGCGTGCGCATCTCGAAGTGCTCGCGGCTGTCCTTGTACTTGTGCGGCGAGCGGATGACGCAGTACACGTTCTTCTCGGTCGGCAGCGGCACCGGGCCCGCGACCTTCGCGCCAGTCCGCGTCACCGTCTCGACGATCTTCTTGGCCGAGCTGTCGATGACCTCGTGGTCATAGGCCTTAAGCCGGATGCGGATCTTCTGTCCCGCCATAATGGCCTCGGTGTCCTTCGCTGTCGTCTGGAAAAGTATCGTGCGGCCTTGTGCCGCTTCCTTCACTGCAGGTCAGGACCTGCGTGACCCCACGAGGCAGACGAGTGCATCTGCCTTTTTCTTCCGTGATCCGGCAGTGACTTCGGTCACTGGGCCGAAGCTACTGCTGGATCACGGCGCTTTTGCGCGGAGTCTGCGACGTGGCGCGGCGGTCGGTCCCGGGTCCGGGGCCGACCGCCGCCCCAGCGGTCAAGCTACTTGATGACCTTCGTGACCCGACCGGCGCCGACGGTGCGGCCACCCTCCCGGATCGCGAACTTGAGGCCTTCCTCCATGGCGATGGGCTGGATCAGCTCAACGCGCATCTCGGTGTTGTCGCCCGGCATGACCATCTCGGTGCCCTCGGGGAGGTGCACGACGCCGGTCACGTCAGTCGTACGGAAGTAGAACTGCGGGCGGTAGTTGTTGAAGAACGGCGTGTGGCGGCCGCCCTCGTCCTTGGACAGGATGTAGACCTGGCCGGTGAACTCGGTGTGCGGGGTGGTCGTGCCCGGCTTGATGATGCACTGGCCGCGCTCGACCTCGTCGCGCTTGATGCCGCGGAGCAGCAGCGCGGCGTTGTCGCCGGCGTAACCCTCGTCGAGCATCTTGTTGAACATCTCGATGCTGGTGACGGTGGTCGTGGTCTTCTCCGGCTTGATGCCGACGATGTCGACCTGCTCGTTGACCTTGACGACACCGCGCTCGATACGGCCGGTGACGACCGTGCCGCGACCGGTGATCGAGAAGACGTCCTCGACCGGCATGAGGAACGGCTTGTCCGTCTCACGCGGCGGCTCGGGGACGTTCTCGTCGACGGCGTTCATCAGCTCGACGATGCTGTCGGCCCACTTCTCGTCGCCCTCGAGAGCCTTGAGCGCGGAGACGCGGACCACGGGCAGGTCGTCGCCGGGGAACTCCTGAGCGGAGAGAAGCTCACGGACCTCGAGCTCGACCAGCTCCAGGATCTCCTCGTCGTCGACCATGTCGGCCTTGTTGAGCGCCACGACGATGTAGGGGACGCCGACCTGGCGGGCCAGGAGGACGTGCTCCTTCGTCTGCGGCATCGGGCCGTCGGTGGCGGCGACCACGAGGATGGCGCCGTCCATCTGGGCGGCACCGGTGATCATGTTCTTGACGTAGTCGGCGTGACCCGGGCAGTCGACGTGCGCGTAGTGACGCTTCTCCGTCTGGTACTCGACGTGCGCGATCGAGATCGTGATGCCGCGAGCCTTCTCCTCCGGCGCCTTGTCGATCTTGTCGAACGGCGTCGCGGCGTTCAGCTCGGGGAAACGGTCGTGGAGCACCTTGGTGATCGCCGCGGTCAGTGTGGTCTTACCGTGGTCGATATGCCCAATGGTGCCGATGTTCATGTGCGGCTTGTTCCGCTCGAACTTGGCCTTGCCCACTGGTTCTCTCCTTGAGAATCTGACTGACTTTCGTCTGCACACTTGGGCCCGGGAGCTCCCGAACCCCTTGGCGGCGGGGTGGCTCTCACCACCCTGCCAGGGACCTGGACGGAGGTCCTGGATCGGCCCCCGGAGGGACCGGCCCAGGAACTGTTCGCCCCGGGCCCCTTGGCGGCTGGGCGACGATCTCCGCCGCCTCGGCCGCCTCGGGACCTGGAGCTATTCGCCCCGGGCCTTCGCGACGATCTCCTTGGCGATGCCCGGAGGCACCTCCGCGTAGGAGTCGAACTGCATGCTGTAGCTCGCGCGCCCCTGCGTCTTGCTACGCAGGTCACCCACGTAGCCGAACATCTCAGACAGCGGCACGAGCGCCTGGACGACTCGGGCGCCGGCCCGCTCGTCCATCGCCTGGATCTGCCCGCGACGACCGTTGAGGTCGCCGATGACGTCACCCATGTAGTCCTCGGGCGTGGTGACCTCGACGGCCATCATCGGCTCGAGAAGCACGGCGTCCGCCTTGCGCGCGGCCTCCTTGAAGGCCATCGAACCGGCGATCTTGAAGGCCATCTCCGAGGAGTCGACGTCGTGGGCGGCTCCGTCGGTCAGCGTAACCTTCACGCCGACCATCGGGTAACCGGCCAGCACACCGAACTCGGCGGCCTCCTGGGCGCCCGCGTCGACCGAGGGGATGTATTCCCTCGGAACCCGGCCACCGGTGACCTTGTTCTCGAACTCGTAGCCGTCGTTGCCCTCGCCCAGCGGCTCCAGATTGATGATCACCCGCGCGAACTGACCGGAACCACCGGTCTGCTTCTTGTGGGTGTAGTCGATCTTCTCCACCTTGCGGCGGATCGTCTCGCGGTAGGCGACCTGCGGGCGGCCGACGTTGGCTTCGACCCTGAACTCGCGACGCATACGGTCGACGAGGATCTCCAGGTGAAGCTCGCCCATGCCCCAGATGACCGTCTGACCGGTCTCCTCGTCACGGCGGACCTGGAAGGACGGGTCCTCCTCGGCCAGCCGCTGGATGGCGGTCGACAGCTTCTCCTGGTCGCCCTTGGTCTTGGGCTCGATGGCGACGTTGATGACCGGAGCCGGGAACGTCATCGACTCGAGCACGACCTGGTTGGACGAGTCGGACAGAGTGTCGCCGGTCGTGGTGTCCTTCAGACCCATGACCGCCACGATCTGACCGGCGATCGCCGTCGGGCGCTCCTCGCGCTTGTTGGCGTGCATCTGGTAGATCTTGCCGATCCGCTCTTTCTTGCCCTTCACAGAGTTGACGACCTGTGAACCGGACTCGAGCGTGCCCGAGTAGATGCGGATGTAGGTGATCTTGCCCAGGTGCGGGTCGCTGGCAATCTTGAAGGCGAGAGCCGAGAACGGCTCGCTCGGGTCGGCGTGGCGCTCGACGATCTTGTCTTCGTTGCCGACCGCGTGGCCCTTGAAGGCCGGGATGTCGGTCGGCGCCGGCAGGTAGGCGACGATCGCGTCGAGCAGGGGCTGCACGCCCTTGTTCTTGAACGCGGTGCCGCACAGGACCGGGTTGATGGCACTGGCCAGCGTCGCGCGACGCAGAGCCTCGACCAGCTGCTCCTCGCTGGGCTCGGTGCCCTCGAGGTAGAGCTCCATCAGCTCGTCGTCGTTCTCGGCGACGGTCTCGATGAGCTTGTCACGCCACTCGCGAGCGGCCTCGACGTGGTCGGCGGGGATGTCGACGGTGTCGTACATCTCCCCCTTGGCGGCCTCGGCGCTCCAGATGTAGCCCTTCATCTTGATGAGGTCGATGACGCCCTTGAAGTCGGCCTCGACGCCCCAGGGGAGCTGGACGACGGCCGGGGTGGCGCCCAGACGACTGATCATCATTTCGACGCAGCGGTGGAACTCCGCGCCGACGCGGTCCATCTTGTTCACGAAACAGATGCGCGGGACGTTGTAGCGGTCCGCCTGTCGCCACACCGTCTCTGACTGCGGCTCGACACCCGCCACACCGTCGAACACGGCGACGGCGCCGTCGAGGACACGCAGCGAACGCTCCACCTCGATGGTGAAGTCGACGTGCCCGGGGGTGTCGATGATGTTGATGGTGTGACCGAGCCACTCACAGGTCGTCGCGGCAGACGTGATCGTGATGCCGCGCTCCTGTTCCTGCTCCATCCAGTCCATCGTGGCAGCGCCCTCATGGACTTCACCGAGCTTGTAGTTGATGCCGGTGTAGAACAGGATGCGCTCAGTCGTGGTGGTCTTGCCCGCGTCGATATGGGCCATGATCCCGATGTTGCGGACCTTGGCCAGGTCAAGAGCGGTCGTGGTGGCCACTTCTCTCGCGTCCTCTCCTGCGGGGGGCGGGCCCCCGCACGCCCCCTACAACTGCAAGGGCCTACGGTCGTTTCTCCGCGGGGAAGCGAGCTTCCCCGCCCCTCAGTTGCAAGGGCCTACGGTTGTCCTTCGGCGAGTCGCCACCGAGGTGACGGCTCCAGGCCGGCAACCAGCGCGCCGCGCTGCCTACCAGCGGTAGTGAGCGAAGGCCTTGTTGGACTCGGCCATCTTGTGCGTGTCCTCGCGCTTCTTGACGCTCGCCCCGAGGCCGTTGCTGGCGTCGAGGAGCTCGTTCATGAGGCGCTCGGTCATGGTCTTCTCGCGGCGGGCGCGGGAGTACTGCACCAGCCAGCGCAGGGCCAGGGTGGTGCTGCGCGCCGCGCGCACCTCGACCGGGACCTGATAGGTCGCGCCACCAACGCGACGGCTGCGAACCTCGAGGGTGGGCTTGACGTTGTCGAGCGCGCGCTTCAGGGTGACGACCGGGTCGTTGCCGGTCTTCTCCCTGCAGCCCTCGAGGGCGCCGTAGACGATGGACTGCGCGATGGAGCGCTTGCCGTCGAGGAGCACCTTGTTGATCAGGGCGGTCACCAGCGGCGAGCTGTAAACCGGGTCAGCCATGAGCTGACGACGGCCAGGAGAACCCTTACGAGGCATTAGCTCTTCTCCTTCTTCGCGCCGTAGCGGCTACGGGCCTGCTTGCGGTTGCGGACACCCTGGGTGTCCAGCGAACCGCGGATGATCTTGTAGCGAACACCAGGCAGGTCCTTCACACGACCGCCACGCACAAGCACGATGGAGTGCTCCTGCAGGTTGTGACCCACACCGGGGATGTAGGCCGTGACCTCGATGCCGTTCGTGAGCCGAACGCGGGCCACCTTGCGCAGTGCCGAGTTGGGCTTCTTCGGGGTAGTGGTGTAGACGCGCTGGCACACGCCGCGCCGCTGAGGGCTCCCCTTGAGGGCAGGAGTCTTGGTCTTGGCGACCTTGTCCTGCCGGCCCTTGCGGACCAACTGCTGAATAGTGGGCACTGCCACTCCGTTTCGTGCCTTGGCCGGTGTTACGTCAGTTGTGGTGCATGTGCAGGTTCTGCCGGTGTCATGACCTGCTGGTCTTTCTCTGCCCCGGTGCCCCCGCGCTCGGGCGTGTCGCGCTATTCGCACAGACACATCCGCGAGGATTACGAGCCAGGAAGCCGTCCCGCGCCCGCAATTGAGCGCACGGTCGAGAGCCCGCATAGAGACGGGCACGATGTCCAAGACTACCCAGACCCATGCGACACGTCAAAACGGCGCGACAAGGCGGACTGCCTTGCCACTCCGGATCGCCGGGGCCTATTTCATCCAGCCCATCTACAGCTCCTCGACCATGATATAGGCCCTCAGGCCCTTTCGTACCCCGGACGGCGTGTTCCTTCCGTCCGTCTGGCTCCTCTCACAGCTCAGGCCCCATCCCGTACGTCCTGTACAGGGCCGAGGACCTCCAGAGAGACGCCTCCGACCCCGCACCCTGGCACAGCACCGCAACGACGCC
This sequence comes from Nonomuraea longispora, assembly GCF_004348345.1. Lineage (GTDB taxonomy): Bacteria > Actinomycetota > Actinomycetes > Streptosporangiales > Streptosporangiaceae > Nonomuraea > Nonomuraea longispora. The sequence goes on along the minus strand of NZ_SMJZ01000133.1, from coordinate 12 downwards.
CTGTGGGCCGTC
>NZ_SMJZ01000132.1 GCF_004348345.1 Nonomuraea longispora | reverse complement strand
GGGAGAGGGCGACGGCCTCGGGGGTGGGCTCCTCGCCGATGAGCTGGGTGCCGACGGGGCTGTCCAGGGTGCCGAACGCCAGGGGGACGTCGAGGCTGTGGCAGGCGCCCAGGGTGCCGCCGAGGACGGGGGCAACCCAGCACAGTTCGAACAGGTACGACGTGCCGCCGGCTGCGGCGTTGGCCGGGAACTCGTCGCGGGTGTGGCCGACGAGCAGGTTGCCGTGAGGCGTCCCCAGCTCTCCCGGTGCGCGTGGAGGCCGGCGTTGAAGGAGGTGAGCTCCGCGGCCAGGTGCCAGGGATCGACGTCGCACAGCGCCGCGGCGGCGGGGGCCGCCGCGCCGAGCCGGTCCGCGAACGCAGCGGTGACCTGCCGTGCCAGCGCGGGGGTGCTGTGCAGCCCCGGCACCGAGTGGGCGATGGCCCGCCGGAACAGGCCGCGCGCCGCCTTGCGGGCGGCCACGTACGCCGCGGCCTGACGTTGATCGCCGGTGCCGAGGTGTGTCCCTGGCGGTTTGCAAATCGATTGGCTACAGTCCCAACCGGATCCTCAACCAAGGAGAAGCATGGACAGCGGGCGCAATCGCAGGGCTTTGATCGTCCGGGGCGGCTGGGAGGGGCACAGCCCGGTCGAGGCGACCGAGCGGTTCATCCCGTTCCTGAAGGAGCACGGCTACGCCGTCGAGGTGCACGAAAGCCCCGAGGTGTACGCCGACGGCGAGAAGCTCGCCGCGACCGACCTCGTCGTGCAGTGCTACACCCAGGGCGTCGCCACCGGCGAACAGGTGCTCGGCCTGTCCGCCGCGGTCGCCGGCGGCACCGGTCTCGCCGGCTGGCACGGGGGAATCTGCGACTCCTTCCGGGCCTCGCCCGACTATCTCCACCTCACGGGCGGCCAGTGGGCCGCGCACCCCGGCGGCTTCGTCGAGCACGAGGTCGCCGTCGTGCCGGACAGGCGCGGGCACCGGATCGTCGAAGGGCTGGACCGCTGGAAGCTGAACACCGAGCAGTACTGGGTGCTCACCGACGAGCTGAACGACGTGCTCGCCACGACCACGTTCGGCGTCGGTGACGATACGCCGTGGCGCGAGGAGCTGACCTGCCCCGCCGTCTGGACCCGCCAGTGGGGGAAGGGCAGGGTCTTCGTCTCGACGATCGGCCACAAGCTGGAGGACCTCGACCACCCTGATGTGCGGACGCTGACCGAGCGGGGTCTGCTGTGGGCGAGTCGCTGACCCGGGAGCCGGTCCGGATCATCCTCGACACGGACCTGGCCATGGGGGCGCCGGGGGCGGACGTCGACGACGGCTTCGCGCTCGCGCTGGCCCTGGCCGACCCCGGCCTCCGTGTCGAGACGGTGACGACGGTCGGCGGCAACGGCGACGTCGTGAGCTCGACCCGGCTGACCCGAGAGCTGCTCGGGGTGCTCGGGCGCCGCGACGTACCGGTGGTGCAGGGCGCCCCGGCCGGCGTCGAAGCGGCCGAGGAGATCGCGCGCCGGGTGCTCGCCGAGCCGGGGCGGCTGACCATCGTCGCGATCGGACCGCTGACCAATGTCGCGCGTGCGCTCGCGATCGCGCCCGGGGTCGCCCGCGCGGTCCGCGAGATCGTGGTCATGGGCGGGGTGTTCCTCGAACAGACGAACGTCGCGGCGATGCCGGGCGAGTACAACTTCTGGTGCGACCCGGAGGCGGCCCAGGCGGTGTGCGAAAGTGGCGCGAGCCTGCGTTTCGTCGGCCTGGACGTGACCCGCCGCGTGCGGCTGAGCCGCGAGGACGCCCGCGCGCTGGCGTCCGGAGGGGAGTTCGGCCGGATCGCGGCCCGCCACACGGAGGCCTGGATCGACTTCCAGGAGCGGGCCAAGCCGCGAGAGGCGATCGAGCAGGGCAGCTGCGCGCTGCACGACCCGCTCGCCGTCGCGGTGGTCACCCGTCCTGATCTGGTGACCTGGAGCGAGGCGCACGTCGCCGTCGAGACGGCCGGCCGGGTCACGCGCGGGGTCGCGGTGGCCGACCTGCTGATGTGGGAGAACCCGCCCGAGCCCAACTGCCGGATCGCGACAGCGGTGGACGCGCCGGCCTTCCGGGAGCTGTTCCACGAGCGGATGAGGGCCCTGCCCTGAGCCCTGCCCTGAGCCCTGCCCCTGAGCCCTGCCCTGAGCCGCCCGGCGGGCGCGGGGAGGTCCTGACGCATCAGGAGCGTCGCCCCTGCCGCATCTGACCGGCCGTTGACCGGAGGGTGCGCGGCACTTTACCGTTGCCGAAGCAAACCGATTTGCATGGCCTACGGAGAGAGCATCAGCGCGCATCAGCCCGACGGCACGGTCTCCTCCGGCGGCTGACCGGTCGCCCTTCCGGACCACCCACCACCGAAAGGCACAGAGTTGAGCAAGCTGCGCGTCGGCGTCATCGGACTGGGCGAGGTCGCCCAGATCATCCACCTGCCCGTCATCGAGTCCTTAGGCGACCGCTACGAGCTCGCGGCCATCTGCGACATCTCGCCCGGCCTGCTGGACCGGCTGGGCGAGCGCCATCGGGTCGAACGCCGCCACACTGACTTCCGGGAGATGCTGGCCGCCGGCGGCCTGGACTGTGTGCTCGTGCTCAACAGCGACGAGTACCACGCCGAGGCCACGATCGCGGCGCTCGACGCGGGGCTCGACGTGCTCGTCGAGAAGCCGATGTGCCTCAGCCCCCGCGAGGCGCAGCAGATCATCGCGGCGCGCGACCGGTCGGGAAGGACCGTGATGGTCGCCTACATGCGGCGTTTCGCGCCGGCGTTCACCGAGGCGGTCGAGAGGCTGCCCGAGCTCGGCCCGATCCGCTACGCGCGCGTCCACGACGTGATCGGCCAGAACCGGCTGATCATCGACCAGACCTCGTACGTCGAGCGGCCAGGCGACGTATCCCAGCACGCGATCGACGAGAAGTGGGCACGCCGCTCGGCGTTGGTGAAGGAGGCGCTGGGCGACGTCCCCCAGGAGCTGGAGTGGACCTACGGGCTGCTCTGCGGTCTCGGCAGCCACGACCTGTCCGCCATGCGGGAACTGCTCGGCAGCCCGAAAGAGGTCTCCGCGGCGAAGATGTGGCGCAGCGGCGGCTACGTCGTCGCTCTCCTCGACTACGGCGACTTCGTCGTCACCTACGAGACAGGCGTGGACGATCAGCTGCGTTACGACACCTACATCGAGGTGTACGGAGCGACCGGCACGATGAAGGTGCAGTACGACACGCCTTACGTGCGGCACTTCCCGACGACGCTGCATCTGGAGCTCACCGACGGTGACTCCTACGAGCGTTCCGTGCGGCGCCCGCACCTCAAGGACCCCTACACCTACGAGCTCGAGCACTTCCACGAGGCGGTCACCACAGGTGCGGCGCCCAAGACGACCCCGGAGGACTACGTGCAGGACATGGAGCTCTTCACCGACATCATCCGAGCCCTGGACAGAGGCTGACGTCGACGTGGCGCGGCGCGGCCCCGGAAGATAAGCCGAGCCCAGCCGAAGATAGGCGTCGTGGCCCTGGTCACGGCGACGTAGCGTCGTTCCCGCCCGGTTCCCGGATTCCCTCTGCCTGGAAAGGTGGCACCACGATGACCGAGACCCTGACCGACGTTGATGTGGCGTTCTTCCGCGAGAACGGCTATCTGCTGCCCGGCCGCCGGCTGCTTCCCGAGGATCGGCTCTCGCACCTGGAGCTGATCTTCAACGAGCATCTCAGAGACAAGGGCGACAAGCTCTCCGACGAGCTCGACACGCCGCACTACCGCGACGAGCGGCTGCTGGACCACCTGCTGTCCGACGAGGTCCTCGACTGGGTCGAGCCGCTGATCGGCCCGGACATCGCCCTCTGGTCGAGCCACTTCATCTCCAAGGACCCCTTCACCGGCCGGGCGACCCCGTGGCACGAGGACAGCGCCTTCTGGGAGGGGCGCTTCGACGACTACGACAACATCGTCACGATCTGGCTCGCCCTGGAGGCGGGCTCGTACAAGGAGAACGGCTGCATGAGGGTCATCCCCGGCTCGCACCTGAACGGCGGGTTCTCGGACGGCTACCGGCCGACCGACATGACCGAGCAGACGTTCCACGCCGAGCTCGCCGGTGTGGACGAGTCGAAGGCCGTCTACTTCGAGCTGAAGCGCGGCGAGTTCTCGATGCACGACGGCCGGATCGTCCACGGCGCGCGGGCCAACACCAGCGCCACCCGCCGCACCGGCTACACCATGCGGTACTTCCCGAGCTCGGTGAAGATGCGGGACGTCCCGCAGAACGAAGGCTGGAAGATCTGGCTGGCCCGGGGGGCCGACCGCGCCGGCAACGACTACGCCAACGTGTGAGGCGCGGCTCATGAGACTGGGTCTGCTGACGGCCTGCCTGCCCGGCGAGTCCCTTGAGGCCATCGCCCGGTGGGCCGGCGACCACGGATACGCCTCCCTGGAGGTCGCGGCCTGGCCCGACCGGCCCGGCCGCGACTGGGAGGCGGCTCACCTGAACGTCGAGGCGTTCGGGCAGGCCGACGCCGACCGCGTCACGTCGATGCTCGACCGGCACGGCCTGAGCATCTCGGCGGTCGCGTACTACGAGAACAACCTGCACGCCGACCCCGCGGTCCGCGAGGCGACGCACGCGCACCTGCGCCGGTGCGTCGACGCCGCCCGGCTGCTCGGCGTCGGCCTTGTCGGCACCTTCGTCGGGCGCGACGTGACGCTGACGATGGCCGAGAACCTCCGGCTGGCCGAGCGGGTGCTGCCGCCGCTGGTCGAGTACGCCGCGGCCCGCGACGTGCGCCTGGTGATCGAGAACTGCCCGATGGAGGGCTGGCACCCCGACGGCTACCCGGCCAACCTGGCGTACTCACCCGAGCTCTGGGACTGGATGGCCGGCCTCGGGCTGTGGCTCAACTACGACCCCTCGCACCTGGTGTGGCTCGGCATCGACCCGCTGGCCGCGCTGGAGGCGCACGCCGAACGCATCCTGCACGTCCAGGCCAAGGACGTCGAGGTGCACGCCGCCGCCCGCGACCGGTACGGGGTGTTCGGGCAGGTGCTCGGCAGGCGGCCCTGGGTGAGCGGGTGGTGGCGCTACCGCATCCCCGGCCTCGGCGAGGTCGACTGGCGGCGCCTGATCGACGCGCTCCACCAGCACGGGTACGAGGGCGTCGTCTCCGTCGAGCACGAGGACCCGGTCTGGAGCGGTGACCCCGGCCGCGTCCGCAAGGGCCTGACCATCGCGCACCGCACCCTCGCCCCGCACGTCCACATCTGAATCGTCCGCCCAGGAGGGACGTCCATGCACCGCGGTGTCTACTTCGACGCCTGGTTTCCCCGCCAGCACTGCTACCACCCGAGCCTTCCGCCCCGCCGTCTGCGCATGATCGACGATCTCGTCGACTACCGCGCCACCATGCTGGTGTGGGCGTCCATGGGCGGCGGCTCGCTGGCCCTGCCCTACCTTGAGCAGGAGGCGTTCGGCCCGGTCGACGCCCGCTCGCGCTTCTACGGCTTCGTCAACGACAGCGAGTTCATCGCCGCCTGCCACGAGCGGGGCATCAAGGTGCTGGGCATCGTGTTCGAGGCTCAGGGCTGGGAGTTCCCGGTCGAGCTGAGCGAGCAGGAGGACGCCGTGCTGGCCCTCAACGAGCTGCGGGGCGCGGGCAAGCGCGACTGGATGGGGCTGCGCGAGTTCTCGTCCAACCGTTACCCGAAGCTCTGGAAGCCGCTCGAACACTACTTCCCCGGCGGGCTGGTGAACTCCGAGGGTGAGCGGGTCACCGACCTGATCGAGGAGTGCGCGGCCCGCGACATCCACGGCCGGCCCTGCCACGCGCACTGGGTGGAGTGCCCGGATCGCGAGCACCAGTGCTTCTACATGGACCGCAACAACCCGGTCTGGCGCGAGTACCTCAAAGCCGTGATCAGGATCCAGATCGACGCCGGCGTTGACGGCATCCAGCTCGACGAGGCCGAGCTGCCGATGGGCGCCTTCCAGTACGGCGCCTGCTTCTGCAAGGACTGCGTGAAGGGGTTCCGCGCCTACCTCCAGGGGCTCCCGGCGGTGGACCCCGTGCTCGACGGGACCGACCTCGCGACCTTCCACTACGGCGAGTGGCTGCTCGCGCGGGGCCACGACTTCAAGGCGGGCCGCGAGTCGGCGCCGCTGTTCGGCGACTACTACGCCTTCCAGTGCCTGTCGATCAAGAAGTACTTCGCCGAGCTCGCCGGCTACGCCCGCGAGTACGCCCGCTCGCAGGGCCGCCAGATCATCGTCTCCGGGAACTTCTTCAACTGCGAGCCGATGTACCTCGCCCTCGCCGACGACGTCGACCTGGTCATCACGGAGATGCGCAACACGACGTACCGCCAGCCGGAGTGGTACCGGTACGTCGCGGCCTTCGCCGGGGACAAGGACGTCGTGGTGGTCGAGAACCCGTACGGCGGGGTCGTTCCCGAGCTGATCGGCCTGCTCGGGAAGGGCAAGGGGTACGACCTGTTCCGGCTGTCGCTGTTCGAGGCGGCGGCGATGGGCGTGAACATGTCGGTGCCCTACGGCTCGTGGATGGGCAGCGTCATCGAGGATTCCTTCTACGCGCCCCACGAACCGGCCCGCGAGATCCAGACGTTTCTGGCCGAGCACGAGCGGCTGTTCGCGCGCCGGACCGTCAACGAGGTCGCGGTCGTCTTCAGCGTCGGGTGCACGCGCGAGCTGATCGGCAAGGCGGACGTCAGCGACAACACCGCCAACGCGCGCGACGAGTCGGTGGTGGTGCCGTACCGCGTCGTCACCAGGACGCTGTCGGAGGCCGCGGTGCCGTACGACGTGGTGATCTGGACGGATGGCGTCACCGCGCCGGACCGGTCGGGCGCCGAGGCGCTGCTGCGGTACTCGACGGTGATCCTGCCGGACGTCTTCGCCCTGACCGAGGCCCAGGCCGCCGCCGTCGAGGGGTATCTCGCGGCCGGCGGGACGGTCGTCGTCACCGACCGGGTGGCGCGCTCGCTGCCGCGGCACGAGAACGTCCGCACCGCGCACCGTGCCGTGGCCGGCGAGCTGCTCCCGCACGGGCGGCAGGTCGAGACCACGGCGCCGGTCGCGGCGAACGTCCAGCACCTGGCCGACGGCTCCTACGCGCTGCACCTGGTCAACTACGACTACGACCGCGACGCCGACGCGGTGCGCGTGCTCACCGATGTCCCGCTCCGCGTGCGGCTGCCCGAGGCCCGGGAACGGGCCACCGTGGTGGCGAGCGACGGGACGCGTACACCGCTGGAGCCGGCCCGCGAGGACGGCGCCCACGTCGTGCGCCTCGGCTCGCTGGGCGTCTACACGATCGTGGTCTTCCACGAGGGGGAGCTGCCGTGAGGATCGCGGCGCTGCGCGGGCGCGAGAACTTCGAGGTCGAGCGGGCTCCGATCCCGCCGATCGAGCCGGACGAGGTGCTGGTCCGCGTCGCGGCCTCGGGCGTGTGCGCGTCGGACCTGGACCAGTGGCTGACCGGTCCGCCGGCGGGGGAGGCCCGCTACCTGGGCCACGAGGTCAGCGGCGTGGTCGCCGGAGCCGGTGCCGAGGTGACGGCGCCGGCGGTCGGGGACCGGGTCGGCGTCTGGGTCACCGAACGCGGCTTCGCCGAGTACGTCGCCGTGCGCGCGGACCACTCCTTCCCGGCGGGCGACGGCCCGCTCGACGAGGCGCTCGCGGAGCCGATCGCCTGCGCCGTCAACGCCGTCGAGGCGGCGAACCCCCGCCTGGGTGACGACGTGGTCGTCATCGGGGCCGGATTCATGGGGAACCTGGTGCAGAAGCTCGCCGCGCTGCGAGGGCCGCGGCACCTGGTCGTGGCGGACGCGCGCGCCGACGCCCTGGAGCGCGCCGCGCGGCTCGGCGCGACCCGGACCGTGGACGTGACGAAGGAGTCACTGCCCGACGTCGTACGGTCCCTCACCGGCGGGCGCGGCGCCGAGGTCACCTTCGAGTGCACCGGCACCCAGAGCGCGCTCACGGCGTGCGGTGACGCCACCAGGATGAGCGGCACCATCGCGATCGTCGGCTTCCACCAGGGCGCCGACCGCAGCCTCCCGCTGGCCTACTGGAACTGGATGGCTTTCACGATCGTCAACGCCCACTTCCGCGACCTCGCGGTGATCACGCGCGGCATGTCGGCCGGCATGCGCCTCCTCGCCGGTGGCGTGCTGCCGATGGACGGCCTGGTCAGTCACCGCTTCCCGCTGGAGGAGATCAACGCCGCCTTCGCCGCCCTGCGCGACAAGCCCGACGGATTCGTGAAGGCGGTGGTGACGTTCCCGGACGCGTGACGGCCCGCCGGCCCCGGGGCCGCCGCTCAGACGGTGCCGCGTTCGATCAGCGGGCAGGGCAGCACGACGGTGCGTCCGGCACCGGTGTAGCGGCCCGACATCCGGCTCATCAGCAGGTCGCCGGCCGTGCCGCCGGCCTCGTAGGCCGGGTTGCGGACCGTGGTCAGATGCGGCGTCACGATCGTGGCGGCGTCGACGTCGTCGAAGCCGACGATGGCCACGTCCTCAGGGACGGAGAGCCCCAGCTCGTGGGCCACGTCGAGCGCTCCGATCGCCATCAGGTCGTTGGCGCAGAAGACGGCGTCGGGCCGGTCCTTGAGCGCCATGAGCGTCTTCATGGCCTGGTAGCCCCCCTTGCGGGTCCAGTCGCCGCGCACCAGGCGTTCGGCGGGGACCTTCCGCTTCGCGACCTGCATGGCCGAGCGGAAGCCCGCGGTGCGCGCCACGCCGTAGTGCGGCGGGCCCTGGATCATCGCGATCCGCTCGTAGCCGCGCGCGGCCAGGAAGGAACCGGCGGCGCGCGAACCGGTCTCGTCGTCGGGGATGACCGCGTCGCAGAGGGGATGGTCGAGCTGGGCACCGATGCAGACGATGGGCATCTGCTGGTCGACCTCCTCCAGCTCGATCTGTGACGCGGTCTCGCCGGACGCGAAGACGATGCCGTCGACGCCGCGGTCCATGGCGTCCTGGAAGAACTTGCGCTCCCGGTCGTGCTGGCCGTCGGTGTTGCAGACGTAGGTCCCGTGCCCGGCGGCGTCGACGGCGTCCGCCAGGCCCCGGGTGAGCACGGCGTAGAACGGGTTGGTGATGTCGGGGACGACGACAGCGATCATGTGCGACCGCCGCGTGCGCAGGTTGCGGGCCACGATGTTCGGCCGGTAGCCGAGCTCGCGGATGGCCTCCATCACGGTGCCCCGGGTGGCGGCCCGGACCGCGCGCTTGCCGGACAACACGTGGGAGACGGTCGTGGGGCTCACCCCGGCGCGGCTGGCGACCTGTGCGATCGTCACGCGAGAGTGTTGGCTGGACGCAGCCTCGCTCCTCAACATGGCGGGTATTCTACGGGGAATCTTGCGGCAAAACGATTTGATGGGGCGGGTCTCCATGACCGACCTGGTCGAGCGGTTCAGCACCGAGTCGCTGCTCCTCCCCGACCGTGGCGCGCGGGTGATGCGCCCACGGCTGCGCACCGTCGGCGTGCACTGGCACGACTACTACGAGCTGTGCCTGGTGGTCTCGGGAGAGGCCGACCACGTGGTGAACGGCGTCGCGCGTCCGATCGGCCGCGGCAGTGCCTTCCTGCTGTCGCCCGCGGACTTCCACGCCATCCGGCCGGCCGGTCCCGAGCCGCTCGGCTGTTACAACACGGTCATCGACCCGGCGCTCATGGAACGGCAGCTCGCCGGCCTGGGGCCGCCTTCGGCCGGTGACTTCCCGTGGCACGCCGACGACTTCCTCGCCGCGGAAGGAGACCTGCGCCGGCTCCAGGCCGAGTTCGAGGAGCCACGGCTGGGCAGCGCGCGACTGGTCGAGGCGCTCGTGGGCTGCCTGGTGGTCGAGCTGGCGCGGCGCCAGCCGGTCGAGGCGGCGGCCGGCCGTCCCGCCGTGGTCGGCGAGCTGCGCGCCGCGGTCCGCTACGTCGACAGGAACTTCCGGGAGCCGATCTCGCTGGCCGACGCCGCCCGGCGGGCGCACCTGTCGCCGAACTACTTCAGCGAGCGGTTCCGGGAGTACACCGGCTCGTCCTTCCAGCACTACCTCCAGGAGCGCCGTCTGCGCTTCGCCCGCTCCCTGCTCGCCTCCACGTCGTTGTCCGTGACCGAGGTGTGTCACGCCGCCGGCTTCAACACCCTCTCGCACTTCGGCCGTGCCTACCGGCGCCGGTACGGCACCGCTCCGTCGGACCGCTCCAGGCGGCCGGGCAGCCCCGCTTCCGGGGATCTCGGGGCCGTCACAATGTGAGGTGGCGCACCGTGAATCCATTGACAAAAAGCACAGCTCTTGGCGAGACTGCCCGCCAGGCGCCAATCGATTTGCATCAGTCGAAGCTCCGATCTTCCACTGAGCGAACAGTAGGGAGCGGTGTGGTGAGAAACCATGGATCCTGGACGGCCCCGGCGATCATCATGTTGGCGCTCGCGACCGTTCTGAGCCTCTCGGCGTGCGGAAGCGAGGCGAAGAACGCGAACACCGACCTCGGCAAGGGCACAGGTGCGGTGAAGGACCCGGCCTCGCCCCAGACCGTGACGTTCTTCTCCTGGGTCGGCAACGAGCCCCAGATGAAGAAGATGGCCGCCGAGTTCCACAAGAAGCACCCGAACATCACCATCAAGTTCGAGAACGCCCCCGCAGAGCAGGCGCAGCAGGTGCTCAGCACCCGCATCGCCGGCAACACGGCCCCCGACGTCGCCTACATCAACGCCAGCGACACCAGCGACTACGCCGCCAGGGGAGCGCTCGTCGACCTCGGCAACTACATGAGCCGCAGCGAGGTCGTGAAGCCGGACGACTACGTCGACGGCTTCAGGACGTTCGTCACCTGGAACGGCAGGATGTGGGGCCTGCCCTTCGACGGCGAGACGACCGGCCTGTTCTACCGGACCGACCGTTTCAAGGAGGCCGGGATAGACGGCCCGCCGAAGACCTGGGACGAGTTCAGGGCCGCCGCCGAGAAGCTCACCGACGTGCCGAACGGCAAGTACGGCTTCGAGATGTTCGCCTCGGAGGCGGCCTACTACTACTATCCCTGGCTCCACCAGGCCGGAGGCGAACCGCTGACCAAGGACGGCAAGGACATCGCCTTCGACAGCCCGGCGGGCAGGACGGCGGCCGCCTTCTACGTGGACCTCGCCAAGTACTCCCCGAAGGACTACCTCAACTCCAACTCCTACGACGGCCGCGTGGCGTTCGCGAAGGGCGACGTGGCGATGTACGTGGCGGGCGCCTGGTTCGCCGGAACGCTCGCCGACGAGTACCCCAAGATCGAAGGCAAGTGGGCGGCGGCGCCGCTGCCCGAAGGGGCCGCCGGGTGCAAGACCACTCTCGCCGGGGACTCGCTGGTGATGTTCAACCAGACGAAGGTCTCGGACGCCGCGTGGTTGTGGATGGAGTTCCTCTCGCAGCCCGACAACCTGGCCGCGTGGACGTACAAGACCGAGGGTACGCTGCTGCCTCCGACGAAGTCGCTGCTCGACGGCGACGACCTCGCCAAGGAGAAGCCCGTGCTCAAGCCCTTCGCCGACCTGATGCAGTGCGGTGTCGCGAGCACGGTCGCCAACCCGAAGTATCCGCGGGTCGAGACCATCCTCAACGAGGAGCTCAGCAAGGCCATCTACGGCGACCAGACCGCAGCGGAGGCGCTGGACAGCGCCGCCCAGCAGGGCAGGGCGATCCTCGCCCGCGGCTGACCGGGCGTGCGCCGGGCCGGCCTGGCCCGGCCCGGCGGCGTACGGAGAAAGGAAGACAGTGATGGCGCAGCCGCTGGTGCGGACCGAGACGGACACGGCGCCGGTGAAGACCGGAGGGCGATGGCCTCGGCGAGGCTCCGGACCCGCGCTCCCGCACCCGGACCGGCGCGGCCTCCCGGCCCGGGTCTGGAAGGAACGGTCGGCGTACGTCTTCCTCATGCCCGGCATGCTGATCTTCTCGGTCTTCACGCTGGCGGCACTGGTCTTCGCCGTCTACCTGACCTTTCACCGGTGGAGCATCATCGAGCCGGACAAGCCGTTCGTCGGCCTGGCCAACTACCGCGACATGATCCACGACGAGCGGTTCATCGAGTCGGTGCTGAACACCATCTACTTCAGCGGCGCCTCCGTGCCGCTGTCGATGGGGACCGGGTTGCTGCTGGCGCTGCTGCTCAACCTGCCGCTGCGCATGCGCGGCCTGTTCCGGATGGCGTTCTACCTTCCGGTCGTCACCCCGTTCGTCGTGTCGGCCATCCTCTGGAAGTGGCTCTACAACGGCGACTACGGGCTGTTCAACTACTACCTGCTGCAGGCGCACATCATCGACGATCCCTTGTTGTGGTTGTCGGACAAGAACCTCGCGATGCCGGCCGTCGTCCTGATGAGCGTGTGGGCAGGCGCCGGGTTCTCGATGGTGGTCTACCTGGCCGGGCTGCAGGCGATCCCCCGTGAGCTCTACGAGGCGGCCCGCATCGACGGCGCCGGCGCGTGGCAGCGCCTGCGGTACGTCACGATCCCGGCCCTGCGGCCCACCACCCTGTTCCTGCTCGTCATGGGGATCATCAGCTCGCTGCAGGTCTTCACCCAGATCTTCGTGATGACCAGCGGCGGACCGGTCAACAAGACGACGACAATGGTCTATTACATGTATCTCTGGGCGTTCAAGTACTTCGACATGGGTTATGCCAGCACCTTGGCGTTCGCCCTCTTCCTCATGCTGCTCGTGTTCACGGCGCTCCAGCTGCGCCTTTCCCGGCGGGAGTCCGGCGCATGGGCGGCGTAGCCGGCGGAGCGGGCGTGCGTGAGGCGGCGCCGGAGCGCACCGCGCCCGCCCGCAGACCGCAGAACGGGAGCAACCACTTCGGACTGCGGCAGAAGACGGTCACCTACCTGGTGCTCGCCCCGCTCGCCATCCTGTTCCTGGCGCCGTTCGCCTGGCTGATCAGCGCTTCGTTCCAGCCGATGGGGGAGATCTTCTCCACGACGCCGCACTGGATCCCGCAGGACCCGACGATGGAAGGCTACAAGGGCTTCCTGAACGTCGGTGACCTCACCAAGGCCCAGCAGGGCCAGGGGCACGGTGACTGGCGGTGGTTCGCGAACAGCGCCTTCGTCGCGGTCACGATCACCGTGCTGCAGACGTTCTTCAACGCGCTGTGCGCCTACGCCTTCGCCAAGCGTCGCTTCCCCGGACGCAACGCCATCTTCGTGTTGTTCCTGGCCACGATGATGGTCCCCGGGCAGGTCACGCTCATCCCGAACTACCTGATCATCCAGCACATCCCGTTCTTCGGCGGCAACGACTGGATGGGGAGCGGCGGGCACGGCTGGCTCGACTCCTACTGGGGGCTGATCATGCCGGGGATCGTGTCGGCGTTCGGCATCTTCCTCCTCCGTCAGTACATGCTCTCGATCCCGGACCAGCTGCTGGAGGCCGCCCGCATCGACGGGGCGGGCGAGTTCCGGATCTTCCGGTCCGTCGTGCTGCCGCTGTGCGGGCCGGCGCTCGCGGCGAACGCGATCTTCACCTTCCAGGGGGCCTGGGAGGACTTCTTCTGGCCCCTGATCATCATGTCCAGCCCCGACAAGATCACCGCGCCCGTGGGGCTCGCCCTGTTCGTGGTGCAGAACCGTACGTCCTGGACCTTGTTGTTCGCCGGGTCGGTGATCGCGACCCTGCCGATGATCATCGTGTTCCTCGTCTTCCAGCGCAGGTTCGTGCAGGGCATCGCACTCACCGGGATCAAGGGGTGACCATGGCGGAGGCGGATCGGGACCTGCTCGACCGGCTGCTCGAAGCCGGGAACGGCGTGCTGAGGTGCGAGCCGGCGTGGGTCGCGCGCGACTTCCTGCCGCCGGGCCGGCGGCTGGGCCTTCCCGAGCACGCCTACGACGCAGGGGAGCGCGGCGCCATCTGCGAGCGATGGCTCGCCTCGACGACGAAGGCGGACAACGCCGTCGGTCCCGAGGACGAGGGGCTCAGCCACGTCGTGGGGGAGCACGGCGAGCGGCTCCTGCTGCGCGACGCCGTGGCCGCCGACCCGGCGGCGATCATGGGTGCGGCGTACGCCGCCGCACACCCCGCGGGGCTCGGCCGGCTCGCGAAGATCTTCGACTACGCCGACCGGCTGCCCTACCACATCCATCCGCCCCAGGAATACGCGGCGCTGGTCGGCCGCAACGCGAAGGACGAGTCGTACCACTTCCTGCCGGGCGCCGACCTGGGCGCGCACCCGGAGACGTTCTTCGGCGTGCACCCGTGGATCGCGGAGCGGTCCGCGCACGAGGTGCTGCTGCCGTACCTCGTCGACTGGGACAGCGACCTCATCCTCCGGCACGCCCGCGCCGAGCTCCAGGTCGCCGGCGAGGGCTTCCACGTGCCGTCCGGCGTGCTGCACGCGCCCGGCACGGCCCTCACCCTCGAACTGCAGGAGGACTCCGACGTCCTGTCGATGTTCCAGGCGCTGAACGCCGGCCGGATCATCTCCAAGGACCTGCTGTTCAAGGACGTCCGCCCGCGGGACCGCGAACGGCACGGCGAGCGGTTCCCGCTCGGGTTCGTGGACTGGGAGACCAACGGCGACCCCTGGTTCTACGAGAACCGCCATCTCAGCCCGCAACCCGTGCACGGCGCGGACGGCGACGGCGAGGAGACCTGGGTCTTCTACAACACCACCAAGTACGCGGGGAAGCGGCTCGTCCTCCCGCCGGGCGGCGTGCACCGGCTGCGCGAGCCCGGCGTCTACAGCGTGTTCGCCTGGGCCGGGGAGGGCAGGTTCGCCGGGCACGAGGTGCGCGGCGGCGAGCCCGGCCGGGACGAGCTGGTGGTCACCCACGACGCGGCGACCCGCGTCCACGAGGTCGTCAACACCGGACGCCAGGGCCTCGTGGTGTTCCTGTTCTTCGGACCCGGCCTGCACACGGGCGCGCCGTCCATCGCCGGCCGCGCGCGGTGACGCTCACACGTGCAGCACGACCTCGCCGTCCTCCTGGGTGACCTTGTAGGTCTTGAGCCCGACGCGCTTCGGCTCCAGGAGCGACCGGCCGCTCTCGACGTCGAACTCCCAGCCGTGCCAGGGGCAGCGGACCACCCGGCCGGCCTTGCCGTAGACGTACTCGTGCGGGCGGGCGGCGACGAAGGTGCCGCCCAGCGAGCCCCTGCACAGCGACGCACCCATGTGGGGGCATCTGTCGCTGATCGCGAAGAACTTCTCTCCGACGCTGATGACGCCGACCGTCCGCCCGTTCACCTCGACGGTCCGGCATCCGTCGCGGCGTACGTCCTCGACGCTGCCGACCCGAACTTCCATGCGCCCACCCACTGACTCTCTACCGCGATGCCAATCGATTTGCTATCCATGACTATGACGGTTCCGCGTCATCTCGGCAACCACTGCCCGGACAGGAGATCCCATGGCCGACCTGCGTGACCAACCCCTGGCCGGGACGCACGCGCCGAGCCGCTACCGGCTCGTCGACTGCGACGTCCACCCGGTCACCAAGAGCGGCCTGGGGGAGCTGCGGCCGTTCCTGTCCCAGGCCGAGCAGCGCCGCCTGGGCCTCGACGAGCGCCGCGACCTCACCACGACCGGGCATCGCGAGGCGGTGTCCATCCCGCGGAACATGCTCTACATCAACCCGGCCGGGGTGCTCCGCGACGACGCCCGCGCTCCGGACGGGTCCGCGCCGGGAGCCGACCCGGCGTTCACGGCACGGCAACTGCTCGACGGCCACGGCATCGACCGCGCGGTGCTCATCGGGGGCGAGGTGCTCGGGCTGGGGGCCATGCCCGACCCGGACGCCGCGGCGATGATCGCCTCGGCGTACAACCAGTGGCTCGCGACGACCTGGTTCGACGCCGACGACCGGTACCGCGGTTACCTCGTGGTCGGTGCGCAGGACCCCGTGCTGGCGGCCCAGGAGATCCGGCGCGCCGCCGAGGACGAGCGCTTCGTCGGCGTGCTGCTGCCGCTCACCGACCTGTTGATGGGGCTGCGGCACTACTACCCGATCTACGAGGCCGCGAGCGAGGTCGGCATCCCGGTCGCCGTGCACCCCAACTCCGGCGAAGGCATCTTCCGCACCTCGCCCCCGATGGCGGGCGGGACGCCGACGTACTACGTCGAGTGGCACAGCGGGCTGAGCCAGGTGTTCCAGGCCAACGTGATCAGCCTCGTCTGCCACGGTGTCTTCGAACGTTTCCCGAACCTCAAGGTGATCATCACCGAGGGCGGGCTGGGGTGGATCCCCGACGTGATGTGGCGGCTCGACAAGAACGTCAGGGGCCTGCGCGACGAGGTGCCGTGGGTCAGACGGCTGCCCAGCGAGTACATCGTGGACCACGTCCGGTTCACGACGCAGCCGCTCCCGGAGCCGAAGCGCCGCCACCACCTGCACGTGCTCTGCGAGATCGCCGGCGCGGACCGTACCCTGATGTTCAGCTCCGACTACCCGCACTGGGACTTCGACGACCCGCGGCACGCGCTGACGGCGCTCCCGCCGGCGATCAGGCAGCGGGTGAGCAGCGACAACGCCATCGAGACCTACGGCGACCGGCTGTGACGCGCCGCGCCGACCCGCGCTCCACGACGTAGGGCGGGCGGCCCCACGGGCCGGGCTCTGACCGGCGCCCCGGTCAGAGCCCGGAGGGCGCTGATCAGAGTGGCGGACGTGCCGGAGCGTTCTCGAAGGCCCGCAGGATCGCGGTGTACGCGGGCTTCGGCTGGAGGTCCTCGTCGAAGGGCAGCGGCCGGCGCGCGGCCCCGTCGGGGCGCGGGTAGTCCTCCTCCAGCCACGTGTAGCGGTCGCTCAGCCCGAAGGTGAGCACGACCTTGACCGCGGGCTCCTGGAGGGCCACGGACAGATAGCGTGCGTACACGTCCGCCACGGCCGCGTCACGGCTCGGGACGTCGGCCTCCAGGCCGTCGTCCTGGACGTCCATCTCGGTGATGAAGATGGACAACCCCCGCGCCGCGACGTCCGACAGGAAGGTCCGGTACGCCGCCGTGTCGAACTTCCGGGCGAACCCGTCCGCGTTCAGGTGTGCCTGGATCCCCAGCCCGTGCACCGGGACGTTCCTGCTCTGGAGATGGTCGACGGCCTTGAGCATTGACGTCCGGCGCGCGGCTGCGTCCGTCCCGGTCTCGAATCCGAACTCGTTGATGAGCAGCAGGGCGTCCGGGTCATGCTGGTGGGCGAGGGCGAACGCCTCCTCGACATAGGACGGCCCGATCGTCTGATACCAGGGTTCGACCGTCCAGAACCCGTTGGCGTCCTTGCGGCGCCCGTCGGTCACCTCGTTGGCCACCACCCAGGCCGTCACCTGCCCGGCATAGTGTGCGACCTCCTGCTGGATCGTCCCGAACAGCAGGTCACGGGCCTCCTGGGTGCCGAGCTCGTACAGGGCGTCCGGCTCCCACCCGTCACCCAGTCCCTCGTCCCAGACCAGATGGGCCGCGAGCACCGGCTGCTCGTTGCCGGCGGCGAACGAGACGATCTGGTCGCCGTGGCCGAAGTCGAGAGGCGAGTCCCGCGTCGGCTTCAGCCGGTACCACAGCAGGTCGTCCTCGGTGAGCAGCATCCCGCTCTCGCGGGCGAACAGCGCCGCGTAGGCGGAGTCCGGCTGGACCTGCCACGTCGCGGCCGACGAGCCGTACCGGATGCCCTTGGTCAGCGCAGCCCGGTGCAGCTCGCCCGCGGGCGCGGCCCATGCCGCACGCGCGGACACGAACGGTGACACGCCACCACTCAGGAGCGCCGCTGCTCCCAGGCCGCCACCGACAAGGAACGATCTTCGAGGGAGACCTCTCTGACCTGCCACCGCATTCCCTTCATCGAGTCGTCCGAAGAACCGCGCGCGATGCAAATCGATTTACACAACAGATACACCCGCCGGCTCGCCGTGGGAAGGCCCAAGCACGGCCGCCCGCATTGTCATGTACGGGTGCCGCGGCGCGTGCGGGGCCTCAGGAGATCGGTACGTCGGCGACGGGCTCGAACCGGGGGAGCGTGTACTGCTCGCCCTTCTCCACCGTGCAGTCGTCGAGCCCCAGACGCTGCAGGTTGGGGCCGAGGGCGTTCAGTTGCGGTCGGCGGGTCCCGACGCTGTGGATTCGGGCGCGGTGGAATGGGGCGCGGTGGATTCGGGCGCGGCCGGCTCGGCGGCCAGGCGGGTGTCGCGCCTGGACTTGAGCAGGCTGGCCACCGTGGTGATGGTGAGCACGGTGACGATGACGGCCAGCGAGGTCCAGTTGCTGATCTCGGGGGCCCAGGTGACGTGCTCGCCGCCGTTGATGAACGGCAGCTCGTTCTTGTGCAGGGCGTGCAGGACGAGCTTCACGCCGATGAAGCCGAGGATGACCGCCAGGCCGTAGGTGAGG
The DNA here is from genome assembly GCF_004348345.1 of Nonomuraea longispora. Lineage (GTDB taxonomy): Bacteria > Actinomycetota > Actinomycetes > Streptosporangiales > Streptosporangiaceae > Nonomuraea > Nonomuraea longispora. The sequence continues at coordinate 7,154 of NZ_SMJZ01000132.1, read as the reverse complement.
TAGACGAGTTTCTCCACCAGCCCGCCGAGCAGGAAGTACAGCTGTCTCAACCCCATCAGCGCGAACGCGTTGGCCGCGAAGACCAGGTAGGCGTCCTGGGTGATGCCGAAGATCGCGGGGATGGAGTCGACCGCGAACACCAGGTCCGCGCCGCCGATGGCGACGATGACGATGAACATCGGGGTCAGGAGGCGGCGGCCGTCCTGTTTGATGGTCAGCCGCGAGCCGTGGTAGTCGTCGGTGACCGGGAACAGCCTGCGTACCAGCCGTACGACGCCGCCGTTGGGGTCGTACTCCTCGTCGTCGTTGTTGTTGAAGGCGAACTTCCACGCGGTGTAGATGAGGATGCCGCCGAAGAGCCAGAACACCCAGCTGAACCGTTGTACGGCCTGCGCGCCCACGGCGATGAAGACACCTCGCATGACCAGCGCCATCACGATCCCGATGAGCAGCACGCGGTGCTGGTGGATCGCGGGCACGGCGAAGCTCGCCATGATCAGCATGAAGATGAACAGGTTGTCGACGCTCAGCGTGTACTCGGTGATGTAGCCGGTGATGTACGCCGCGGCCTGGTCATCGCCGCCGAAGATCCACACTCCGGTGCCGAAAGCGACGGCACAGGCGATGTAGAAGGCGATCCAGCGCGCCGACTCGGCGATCGTGACCCTGTGGGGCCTCCTGTTGACGATGATCAGGTCGAGGAGGATGAGCGTGAGGAGGGCGGCGATGGTGGCCGCCCACAGCCAGGCGGGCACAGGCATGGGTGGGGGCATGAGAGCTCCTCCGACTTGGCGTTGACACGTCCGTCGGAGGTCTTCTCCGCCCGCGTCGCCGCGGACCGACCGCGCCGGGTCCCGAGGAAGGGTCCGTGATGACGACGTGGCCGCGAAGGAGTACTCCCCTCCACTTCGGTGCGATCATACATACGGAATGCAGTAGACGAAATTCCCTTGGGCAAATCTCTCGCGGGGGCCGGGGACCGAAGTGGGCCGCGGCGCTCGTGTGGATTTGTGGGACATCGTCCTACGATCGCTCCGGCCGCGAAGCCTACCATCGGTCGCCACCCGCGAAGACGGCCGGGGTCTGCGCCAAGGTCGGGACGCAGGCCCCCGCTTCACACCGGCTCCTCCGGATCGGTGTGGACCCGGACGGTCCGGCAGGACCGGTGGGATGAAGTGGAACGTCTGGGTCGACGACTGGCAGATGGAGTGTCGTGGCGAGCCGTTCGGCCTCGGATCGGCGTCTCCTGGACCCTCGGCCCGGCCGACCGCGACTGGCTGGCGCGATCGAGGCCAAGCCGGAGCAGGTGTTGACGGCTCAAGAACGGCCCACGCCCGCTGCCAGGACGGCCAGGGTCGTCTCCACCACGTCCGCCGGCATGAACGTCAGCATCTGCGCCCGGTGCCTGGTCCGGGGTCTGCTCCACGAACCGGATCGGCTCGCCCAGCGCGGCGCCGATCACCTCGGCCTGCTCCCGGGGCGTCACCGGGGCGGGACCGGTCAGCTCGTAGATCCGCCCGGCGTGGCCGTCCTCCCGCAGCGCCGCAGCCTCGCCCCGCTGTTCGCCCACCTCACCGAATGGGCCGTCACCAACCTCGACGCGGTCGATCGGGCCCGCCGCGCCTACGACAGCGCTTCGACCCGCTGAGGCCGGCGGGAACGCGTCGGACGGCTGAACCAGCATTCTGACGGCCTCCACTCTGACGGCGCCTGACAGCGGCTTCTCGCGCCTTGTCAGGCCGTTATCAGGGCGGACGCGCATCGTTCAGGGCGTCACAGAACGGACCGCAGCGGCGGTCCTGCCCCGAACGATGCAGGAGAAATCTCATGGCCCATCCACGCCGATGGTCGATCCTCGGCGTTCTCTGCCTGGCGCTGCTGGTGCTCAGCGTCGACAACATGATCCTCACGCTGGCCATACCCGCGTTCATGCGTGAGCTGGGGGCGAGCCCGGCCGACGTCCAGTGGATCCTCGACGCCTACATCCTGGTGTTCGCGGGGCTGCTGATCACCGCAGGAAGCCTGTCGGACCGCTACGGGCGTCGCCGGCTCCTGATCATGGGGCTGGGCGTGCTCGGCGGGGCGTCCCTGCTGGCGGTGTTCGCCGATCAGCCATGGCAGCTCGTCGCGTGCCGCGCGCTGATGGGGGCGGGCGCGGCCCTGGCCATGCCCAGCACCATGTCCATCCTCATCCTCGTCTTCGACGAGAACGAGCGGCGCAAGGCGATGTCGATCTGGGGCATGGTCAGCATGGTCGGCATCGTCGCCGGTCCCACCCTCGGCGGGCTGCTGCTCCAGCATTTCTGGTGGGGGTCGGTCTTCCTGGTCAACGTGCCTCTCGCCGTGCTCGGCGGCGTCGGCGCCTACGCCGTCGTGCCGGAGTCGCGGGGGCCGGCACGGCGGGCCGACCCGCTGGGCGTGCTGCTGTCCATCGCCGGGATGGCTGGCCTGGTGTGGGCGATCATCTCCCTGCCGCACGAGGGCTGGTCGGCTCCGGTCGTGATCGCCCTGGGAGCGGCCATCGTCGCGCTGGTCGTCTTCGTGCGGTGGCAGTCCCGTGCGCCGCATCCGATGCTGCCGTTGGCGATGTTCCGCGATCGCAACTTCAGCGGGGCCGCGGCGTCGGTGGTGCTGCTGGTGTTCTCCACCGCGGCGGTGCAACTGGCGTTGACGCAGTTCCTCCAGCTGGTGCTCGGATATGACGCGATGACGGCCGCGCTGGCGTTCGTGCCGCTGGCCGTGGCCGTGGCCGCTTTCAACCTGGTGGGCGCCACGCTGGCCAAGCGCGTCAGCAACAGGACGCTGATCGTGGCGGGAATGCTGGTGATCGCCGTCTCGCAGGGCGTCTTCGCGCTGATCGGCCCTGGTGACGGATATCCGCTCCTGGCCGCGGGGCTGGTGCTCATGGGCATCGGCACCGGGCTGGCGACACCCGGCGTCTTCGCCACGCTCATGGGCGCCATCCCGCCGCAGCACGCCGGGGTGGGCTCAGCGGTCAGCGACACCATCCAGCAGGCGGGCATGGCGCTGGGCGTGGCCGCTCTGGGCAGCCTGCTGTCGGCCGGCTACCTCGCGGCTCTGCCCGCGGGTGTGCCGCACGGGGCCAGGACGTCGCTGGCGGAGGCGCTCGGCACAGCGGCCCGGACGGGGTCGGCCGGCCTGGCGCAGGTGGCGCGGGAGGCCTTCCTGTCGTCCATGTCGCTGGTGAGCACCGCCGCCGCCCTGCTGTCGGTGGCCGGAGCCGTGCTGGCCCTTGCCGTCCTGCGCCGTCGTACTCCCGCACACGTACGTGACTGAAAAGAGAAGGAGATCCTTGAAAATGAGACACCTTGAGGTGACGGCCTACCAGAGGGCCGAGCAACTGCTGCCCCACCACCGCTCCGCGCTGGTCCCTGGAGGGCGGGTCAGGCCGGTGTGGGCCGACGGCGGTGCCCGCTTCTGGTACCGCTCGGGCACCCGGTTCGTCCTCGTCGACCCGGCCGCGGGCGTCCGCGTACCGGCCTTCGACCATGAGCGGCTCGCCGCCGCGCTGGCGGCGGCATCCGGGCAGGACGTGGACGCGGCGGCGCTGCCGTTCGAGGCCATCCGGCTGAGCGGCCGGGCTGTCGAGTTCGCCGCGTTCGGCGGGCATTGGCGCTGTGCTCTCGACACGTACGCGCTGGAGAGCTGCGAGCCGCGCCCGGCCGCCTCCTTCGTCGAGGCCGCCTCGCGCGACGAGCGGCACGTGGTCTTCCGCCGCGACCACAACCTGTGGGTCCGCCGGCCGGCCGACGGCACGGAACGGGCGCTGACCTCGGACGGGAGTCCGGACCACGAGTACGGGACCGCGCCCGACTGGTGGCAGAACTCCGTCCTGGTCCGCAAGCTCGGATTCCCGACCATGCCACCGGCCGTGGCCTGGTCGCCGGACGGGACGCGCGTGCTGACCCATCGCACTGATCAGCGCGGCGTACGCCGTAACCACCGGATCGAGGCCCTGCCCGCGGACGGCGGCCCGCCCCGTCTGCACACGCAGCGCTATGCCCACCCGGGTGATGAGCGGGTGCCGCTGGCCGAGCTGGTCGTGCTCGACATCGCCACCGGCGCCGTGGCGCGTGCCTCGGCCGAACCCCTGCCCATGTCCGTGGTCTCGCCGGTGATGACGCGGTGGGCGTGGTGGGCGGCCGACGGCAGCGCGGTGTACTACCTGAGCCAGCCGCGCGACGGACGCAGCCTGTCGTTGCACCGGCTCGACCCGGTCACCGGTCACGTGACGACGCTGCTGACCGAGACCGGCGACACCCGCGTGGCGCCCAACCAGTGGGCGGAGGGACAGGCGCCGATGGTCGAGGTGATCGGCGGCGGGACCGAGGTGCTGTGGTACTCCCAGCGTGACGGCTGGGGACACCTGTACCTGTACGAGGCCGGCACCGGCGCGCTGCTCGGGCAGGTGACCTCCGGCGCGTGGGCGGTCCGGGAGATCCTGCACGTCGACGAGACGGACCGGGTGGTGTACTTCACGGCCGCGGGCCTCGTCCCGGACGACCCGTACCGTCGTACGGTGTGCCGGACCGGACTGGACGGGCGCGGCTTCGCCCGGCTCACCGGCGACGATCTCGACCACGACGTGACGGTCGCGCCGAACGGGGCGTACTTCGTCGACTCGGCCTCGACCACCGACACCCCGCCCGTGACCACGGTGCGGGGCTGGGACGGGCGCGTGCTCGTCGAGCTGGAACGCGCGGACGTCACACGCCTGCTCGCGACCGGATGGAGGCCGCCGGAACGCTTCCGGGTCAAGGCCGCCGACGGCGTCACCGACGTCTACGGTGTGCTGTACCGGCCGCACCACTTCGACCCCGCCGGTCGCTACCCGGTCATCGACACGCCGTATCCGGGCCCGCAGACCAACCGCGTCCACCCCACCTTCGACCCCGGCATCCTCGGCCACGAGGCCGAAGCCATGGCCGCGCTCGGCTTCGTCGTGGTCGCCGTCGACGGGCGGGGCTCACCGGGACGCGACAGGGCCTTCGCCGACGCCTCCCACGGCAACCTGGGCGACGCCGGCGACCAGGCCGCCGCGCTGCGTCAACTGGCGCGGACAAGACCCTGGATGGACATCGAGCGGGTGGGTGTCGTCGGCATCTCCGCCGGCGGACACCAGGCCGTGCGCGCCATGCTCGACCATCCCGACCTGTACAAGGCCGGAATCTCCAGTTGCGGGACGCACGAGCTGCGGCACCTGCACGCCGGGCACGCCGAGCTGTACCACGGCATGCCCGGCGAGGCCGACTACGACCGGGTGTCCAACGTGGCGAGGGCCGACCGGCTGGCGGGCAAGCTCCTGCTGATCCACGGCGGCATGGACCCCAACGTCCTGCCCGACCACACGATGCGCCTGGCCGAGCGGCTCATCACCCTGGACAAGGACGTCGAGATGCTGATCGTCCCCGGCGCGGAGCACCTGTTCCTCGGCTACGAGCACCACGTGTACCGGCGCAGGTGGGACTTCCTGGTGCGGCACCTGATGGACGCCGAACCGCCGCAGCACCGTCTCACGCCGCTCGTCTTCGACGCAGGCTTCCTCGCGGCCTGGTTCTGACGCCTCACCCCGCCAGCAGGCCGAGCGCCTGATCCCTGGACAGCCCCGCGCCCCGGCGGTACGCCTGCTCGTACGCCGGGGCGCCGAGCCGTTCGACCAGGGCGGCGGCCAGCTCGCCCACCTCCGGATCACCCCGGTCGAACACCCCCCGGATCGCCTGGCTCATCCCGAGAGCGTGCGCCGCGCCGGCCGGATCGCCCTCACCGAGCAGCAACCGGGCCAGCAACTGCGCCGCCGCGGCGGCGTCACGCGCGGCGACCGAGGCTCTGACCGCGCTCGGGAACATGCGCCGCGCCTCGGCCGCCGCTCCCGCGGCCAGAAGATTGGCCACCCGCGCCGGCGCGACCAGCACCTCGATCGTCTCTTCGGGGACCGACAGCTCTCCGGCCAGCGCCTCCAGCCGATCGAGCGCCTGCTCCGACGATTCCCAGGCGCCACCACGCCGGTGCAGCTCGGCGACGCAGCGCTCCAGCTCGAGTTCGGAATGCCGCTGAACCCGGCCGCCGATCGCGCGGCGGGCCGCCGCGACGTCCCGCCAGGCGCCGTCCGGGTCACCGGCCCGCATCCGCGCGGTGGCCAGCCAGGTCCGATACCCGGCCTCTTCCTGCGAGCCCAGCTCCGCGACCAGGGCGACGCCGCGTTCGGCGGCGATCAGCGCCCGCTCGTGCTCGCCCCGCACCGCGTGGGCGTGGGCGGAGCCGACCAGGGTCATCGCCAGCCCATGACGCTCGCCCACCTCCTCATAGCGCCGCAGGGCCTGCGCCAGCGCCGCGGCGCCGCCGGGCCAGTCGCCACGGTCAATGCGCACGTACGCCTCCACCCAGCACGCGCACGCCCGCGCCCACGGATCCCGGTGATCGCGCGCCCGGCGCAACTCACGCTCCGCCAGATCGTCGAGACGCAGGAAGAACGCCGCCGGCACCACCACCGGCACCAGGATCGGATATCGGTCCATCGCCCCCGAGCGGACACAGTCCTCGATCAGCGCGCGGGCCGGCTCACGATCGGGCAGCGACCCGCTGTTGCCGGCCAGCGCGCGCACCGCGGCGAAGGCCGCCCGCGCGGCGGCGGGCAGGGCGTCGCCGAAGCCGAGCACCGCTTCCACCAGCGACTCGGACCTGGCGTCGAACCGCGCCATGGTCCAGTACCAGCTCAACGCGGGCAGGATCCGCGATGCCGAGTCCGCGTCCCCGGATGCGACGGCCATCCGCAGCGCGAGCACCAGGTTGCCGTACTCGGCATCCAAGACCGCCATCGAGCGCACCTGCTCGCGCGAGCGCAGCAACGGCTCGTGTTCCTCGGCCAGCCGCCGGAAGTGCCGCACGAAACGGGCCTCGACGGCCTCCCGCTCGCCGGCTCGGAGCAACTCCTGCGCCGCGTACGCTCGCATCGTCTCCAACATGCGATACCTGCGGCGGCCCTCACCACTCGCCTCCACGACGGACTTCTCGACCAGCGCGTCCAGCACGTACGCGCCGCCGTCGCCGGCGCTGTCGCCGCCGCTGTCCCCGCCGTTCCCGTCCCCGCCGTCTGGGCCGTCTGGGCCGTCCGCGTTCGGACACACCGCCCGCAC
>NZ_SMJZ01000131.1 GCF_004348345.1 Nonomuraea longispora | reverse complement strand
GCGGAGGGGAGTGGTGGGTGGGCGGCGGTGGTGCCATCAAGCTCCTGCTTTCATGGGCCGATCACTCTAGCGGCGGCGACCGTCCGTGTTCAATGAGTAATTAGTGCATCTCGATTTATTTCGGCTATGGAGGATGTATGGATCCGGTCCTGGCCCTGCGCGAGATCGCCTTTCTGCTGGAACGCGCCGGCGAGCCGACCTACCGTGTACGGGCGTTCCGCCGCGCCGCCGCGGTCGTCGCCGACCTTCCCGAGGACGAGCTCGCCCGGTTGGTCCGCACCGGTGGCCTCGCCGACCTGCCGGGCATCGGCAAGGTCACCTTTCTTGTGGTCAACGAAAGTTTCGAAGGTCAGGTTCCGACCTACCTGCGGCGGTTGCGCGCAACGGAGGGGGTCGAGCTCGACGCCGAGACCGCCGCGCTGCGCGGCGCGCTGCGAGGTGATCTGCACAGCCACTCCGACTGGTCGGACGGCGGGTCGCCGATCGAGGAGATGGCCGAGACCGCCGCCCGGCTCGGCCACGGATACCTGGCGCTGACCGACCACTCCCCTCGCCTGACGGTGGCCAAGGGCCTCTCGGCCGAGCGCCTGGAACGCCAGCTCGCGGTGGTGGCAGAGCTGAACGAGCGCCTGGCCCCGTTCAGGATCCTGACCGGCATCGAGGTCGACATCAATCCGGACCGCTCGCTCGACCAGGACAGGGAGCTGCTCGAACGGCTTGACGTGGTGGTGGCGAGCGTGCACTCCAAACTCCGGATGGACTCCGGCGGCATGACACGCAGGATGGTCACCGCCGTCGCCGACCCCCTCGTGGACGTGCTGGGGCACTGCACCGGCCGGGTGGTGCGGGCCGGCGGGCGGCGCGGAGAGCGCAGGCCCGAGTCGGAGTTCGAGCCGGAGCTGGTCTTCGAGGCGTGCCGACGGTTCGGGGTGGCGGTCGAGATCAACTCGCGGCCCGACCGGCTCGACCCGCCCAAGCGGCTGATGCGGCTGGCGTACGAGATGGGGTGCGTGTTCGCGATTGACTCCGACGCGCACGCCCCCGGGCAACTCGACTGGCAGCGGTACGGCTGCGAGCGGGCCGCCATGTGCGGTATCGAGGCGGAGCGGATCGTCAACACCTGGCCCCTGGACAGGCTCCTCGACTGGACCCGGGCCTGACGGTTCCCCGGGCGCCCTCCCCCCGGCCGTCAGATCTTTGTAGTCGTACGGTGAGGCAGGGGTTGCCGGGCGCCGCGGGGGCCCGCGATTGTCGGTCGCCCGGCGTAGCGTCGCGGCTGTGAACCGTACCGACCGGCTCTACGCGCTCGTCGAAGACCTGCGCGCCATCGCGCCACGCTGCCGCTCCGCCCGCGAGCTCGCCGAGCGGTTCGAGGTGAGCGTGCGCACGATCGAGCGCGACATCACCGCGCTGCAGGAGTCCGGCGTCCCGATCTACGCCCAGCAGGGCCGCAAGGGCGGTTACGCGATCGACAAGAAGATGTCCCTTCCCCCGCTCAACTTCAGCCCCGCCGAGGCGGTGGCGATCGCGGTCGCCCTCAGCCGGGCCGGCGACCAGCCCTTCGGCCGCCAGGCCCGCAGCGCGTTACGCAAGGTCGTGGCGGCGATGCCGGGGCCCGAGGGCGAGCTCGCCCGTGAGCTGGCCCGGAGGGTGCAGCTCGTCCAGCCGCCCGACCAGCCCGACGCCGGCGTCCAGCCGCTCGGCGCCGAGGGCATCTCCCGCGCCATCGAGGAGGCGCTGCTGCGCCGCCGCGTGCTCCGCCTCGACTACGCCGACGCCAAGGGCGCGCTGACCACGCGCGACGTCGAGCCGGGCGTGTTCCTGGGCGGGCGTGGCGGTTTCTGGTATCTCGTGGCCTGGTGCCGGCTCCGCGACGACGTACGCGTCTTCCGCCTCGACCGCATCGCCTCCGCCGCCGTCACCGCCGAGCGCTGTCCCGAGCGCCCGCTCGAAGGGTTCGCCACCGACGTGCCCGAGATGGTCGTCCACGGCACCGCGCTCGACTGAACATCCGATCGAAAAATCAAGAGGAAACACCGACATAGGGTTGTCGCCCGGCCGTTAGATCGTTGTCCTGTTCGACAGATGAGGAGACGATGATGGACAACACGGTGACGTGGTTCGAGGTCGCGACCGACGACCCCGAGGGCGCCCAGCGTTTTTACGGCGGCCTGTTCGGCTGGCAGTTCACCGGTGAGGGCGGCCCGATCGACTACCGCACGATCAGCGGGCCGGGCACCGGCGGGCCGATGGGCGGGCTGTTCAACACCAAGGGGGAGTTCCCCGACCATGCGATCTTCCACGTTCAGGTGGCTGACGTCGAGGCGACCTGCGCCAAGAGCGAGTCGCTGGGCGGCAAGGTGGTGATGAAGGTGATCGACGACGGCGCCGGCACCGACTTCGCCTATGTGAGCGACGTGTCCGGCAGCGTCTTCGGAGTCTTCCACCGCAGGTGATCATCCGGGCGCTGGCCGGGGAAGCGCCTTCCCCGCGACCACCGGCCCCGCCACGGGCCGCTCTGCGCGGAGCGGATCACCTTGACGCCCTGGACACGCCGCCGATCGCCGAGCGGCGGCGCGTCCAGGGCTCTCGTCAGAAGTCGACGGCGGCCAGCCAGCGGTCGAGAAGCTCGCGGTCGCCGTGCACGGTCAGGTCGCCGGGTGAGCGCCTGCCATAGATCATGAGCAGCAGCTCCGACACCGGGCCCTGGACCGCGGCGTCGCCCTTCGCGTGGCCGCGCGCCCAGGTGATCTTCCCGGTGGGGCCCTGCGTGATGGTCCACTCGCCCTCGCCGTCGCTCGCGTGCAGGTGGATCGTGGCCCCCTCCATGCCGAGCCCGGCCAGTGACCGGGTGACCCAGACGGCGTGCGGCAGGTTGTGCAGGAACTCCTCGACGCCGTCGGTGGCGACCCCCGCCGGGACGACCGGGTCGAGGCCGAGCGCGAGCTCGGCGTCGACCCGGTGCACCACCAGCTCGAAGTGCATCCGGCGCGGCCACCACGCGGCCCGCCGGTCCGGGCCCCACGTCCACACCTCCAGCTCGGGATCGGTGGTGCGCAGCGTGTCCAGCAGCTCGGCGGCTCCCTCCATCAGCCAGGCGGCGTCGCCGCTCTGCCCCTCGGCCAGCCCGCTCGGCACCTGCCGCGACCAGATCTTCTCCCGCACCTGATCGCGCAGCACGTGGACCGCCCAGCGGTGGGTCCGGCCGACGTGGGTGATCAGGTCGGCGATCGTCCATCCCGGGCACGTCGGCACCGGGACGGACAGGTCACCGGCCAGGGCCGCCAGGCGCGCGGCCTCCGTCTCGATGTGGGCGATCCGCCCGCCTCCAGCGCCGTTCTCCGTCGCCTGGTCCGCGCTCCGCGCGTTGTTCTCCGTCACCTGACCCAGCCTAGGCCGCCGGGCACGTGACGCCCTGCTGCGGGACCTTGCCGTCGATCAGGTACGTGTCCACGAGCTCGTGCACGCACTTGCTGCCCGACAGGTACGCCCCGTGCCCCTCGCCCTCGTACGTCACCAGCGTGGCCGTCCCGAGCTGCGAGGTCAGCTTGGGCGCCCACTGGTACGGCGTGGCCGGGTCTCCCTTGCCGCCCACCACCACGATCGGCGCGGACCCGGTGGCGTCCACGCGCCGCGCCTGGTCGCTGCCCTTGACCGGCCAGACCCGGCACAGCCCGCCCGAGCCCTCGCTGCCGAACAGCGGCGAGATCTTCAACGCGGCCGCCTCGGTGCGCCGCAGCTCGGCCTCGCTGGGCCGCTCGGCGGTGTCGGCGCAGGTGATGGCGGGGAAGCTCGTCATCTGCGTGGAGTAGGTGCCGTCCTCCTTGCGCCCGGTGTAGTTGTCGGCGAGGTAGAGCAGCGCCTCACCGTTGCCCTTGAGCCCCTCGCTGAGCGCCTGCTCCAGGAACGGCCAGGTCAGCTCGGAGTAGAGCGCGGCGGCCACGGCGGTGGAGGCCAGCCCCTGCGTCAGCGTGCGGCCGTGGACGTTCAGCGGCTTGGTGGTCAGCCGCATGAGCAGGTTCTCGACGTTGCTGTTGGCGGTGGCCTCGTCCTTGCCGAGCGCGCACGTGGACTTCACGCACGACCGCAGGAAACTCTCGTACGCCTGCTGGAAGCCGCGCGTCTGCGCCAGCGTGCGCTGCTCGAACGAGACGGTCGGGTCGAGCGGCGCGTCGAGCACCATCCGGCCCACGTTGTGAGGGAACTCGGTGGCGTAGACGGCGCCGAGCTGGGTGCCGTACGACATGCCGACGTAGTTGAGCTTGGAGTCGCCCACGGCGGCGCGGATGCGGTCCATGTCGCGGGCGGCGTTCACGGTGCCGACATGGGGGAGGATCTTGCCGGAGTCGCGCTCGCAGAGCTCGGCGAACCTCTTGTTGGCCGCCGTGGTGCGCCGGCGCGTCTCCTCCCCGGGGGGCAGCGTGTTGAGCGAGGTGAACGTCTCCAGCTCGGAGGCGTCGCCGCAGCGTACCCCGGAGCTGCGGTCGACGCCGCGCGGGTCGAAGCTGATCAGGTCGTAGCGGGTGCGCAGCGTGGTGAGCGCCTTGGCCGCCTGGTCGAGCGTGTCGACGCCGGACGCGCCGGGGCCGCCGAAGTTGAACACCACGGATCCGAGCCGCTTGCCCTTGCCGGTGGCCGGCAGCTTGATCAGCGCCAGGTTCAGCTGCTCGCCTTCGGGCTTGGAGTAGTCGAGCGGCACCGCGAGCGTGCCGCACCGCACGGAGGCGTCCTGGCGGGCGGGAGGTTCACCGTCGGGGCGCTCGAGGTCGGTGCAGGCCCCCCAGTCGATCGTCGCGGTTTCGCCGGGAGCGTCCGTGGCGGGTTCGGCGGGGGCGGTGGAGCAGCCCGTGGCGGTCACGAGCAGGGCGGCGGCTAGGACACGTCGCATATCGATGGATCTTCCCCTCGTCTCTCAGGGGGAAGTAGTGCCCACAATACGTGACGGTGCACCAAACCCGGGTGAGGCGGCGCGTATCCACCCTGGTCGCGCCGCGACGACGGCGCTCCCGCGAGGACCTCGCGGGAGCGCCGTGATCGGACGGTTCAGACGCCCATCGACTGGGTGTCGTTGCTCTCGGCACCGCCCGCCTCGGTGACGCCGTTCTTCAGGTGGTAGCGGGCGATGGCCTCGCGCAGCACCTCGCCGCCGAGCTCGCCCTGCCCGACCAGGCTGGACAGCACGGCCAGAGTGATCGACGCCGCGTCCACGTGGAAGTGGCGGCGCAGCGCCGAGCGGGTGTCGGACAGGCCGTACCCGTCGGTGCCCAGCGAGGACCAGTCACCCGGCACCCACTGCGCGATCTGGTCCTGTACGGCCTTCATGTAGTCGCTGACGCCCACGAACGGCCCGCGCGCCTGCGACAACGCCTGCGTCACGTAGGGCACGCGCCGCTCGGCGTCGGGATTGAGGAGGTTGTGCTCCTCGCAGGCCAGGGCCTCGCGGCGCAGCTCGGTCCACGACGTCGCCGACCACACGTCGGCCGACACGCCCCAGTCCTCGGCGAGCAGCCGCTGCGCCTCCATCGCCCACGGCCCGGCGACGCCGGAGGACAGGATGTTGGCCTTCGGGCCCTGCGTCTGCGGCCCTTCGGCGAACTTGTAGAGGCCCTTGAGCAGGCCCTGCACGTCGATGTGCGCGGGCTGCGCCGGCTGCAGGTAGGGCTCGTTGTAGACGGTCAGGTAGTAGAAGATGTCCTCCGGCTGGTCGCCGTACATCCTCCTGAGGCCGTCCTTGACGATGTGGGCCACCTCGAACGCCCAGGACGGGTCGTAGATGACCGCGGACGGGTTGGTCGAGCCGATGAGCGGCGTGTGGCCGTCCTCGTGCTGCAGGCCCTCGCCGTTGAGCGTGGTGCGGCCGGCGGTGGCGCCGAGCAGGAAGCCGCGCCCCATCTGGTCGCCCATGGCCCACATCTGGTCGCCGGTGCGCTGGAACCCGAACATCGAGTAGAAGATGTAGATCGGGATCATGTGCTCGCCGTGGGTGGCGTACGACGTGCCGGCGGCGATGGTCGAGGCCATCGAGCCCGACTCGCTGATGCCCTCGTGCAGGATCTGCCCCTGCACCGCCTCCTTGTACGACAGCAGCAGTTCCCTGTCGACGGCCTCGTAGGTCTGGCCGTGCGGCGAGTAGATCTTCGCCGTCGGGAACATGGCGTCGAGGCCGAACGTACGGGCCTCGTCGGGGATGATCGGCACGAACCTGTGGCCGATCTCCTTGTCGCGCATGAGGTCCTTCAGCAGACGCACGAACGCCATGGTGGTGGCGACCTGCTGCTTGCCCGAACCCTTCTGGAAGGTGGAGTAGACCTCGTCGCCGGGCAGTTTGACCGGCTTGGCGCGGACGACCCGTTTGGGCAGCACACCGCCGAGCGCGGCGCGGCGCTCCATCATGTACTGGATCTCGGGGTCGTTCTCGCCCGGGTGGAAGTAGGGAGGCAGCTCGCCCTCGAGCGCGGAGTCGGGGATCGGCAGGTAGAGCCGGTCGCGGAACTCCTTGAGCTCGGCCTTGGTGAGCTTCTTCATCTGGTGGGTGGCGTTGCGCGCCTCGAAGTCCTTGCCCAGCGTCCAGCCCTTGATGGTCTGGGCGAGGATCACGGTCGGCTGGCCGACGTGCTCGCGGGCCGCCTTGAACGCGGCGTAGACCTTGCGGTAGTCGTGGCCGCCGCGCGACAGCTTGCGGATGTCGTCGTCGGTCAGGTGCTCGGCCATCTTGCGCAGGCGCGGGTCGGAGCCGAAGAAGTGCTCGCGGATGTAGGCGCCCGACTCGACCGAGTAGGTCTGGAACTGGCCGTCGGGCGTCGTGTTCATCTGGTTGACCAGGACGCCGTCGACGTCGGCCGCCAGCAGCGGGTCCCAGTCGCGGCCCCACACGACCTTGATGACGTTCCAGCCGGCGCCGCGGAAGTAGGACTCCAGCTCCTGGATGATCTTGCCGTTGCCGCGGACCGGGCCGTCGAGCCGCTGCAGGTTGCAGTTGATCACGAACGTCAGGTTGTCGAGCTCCTCGCGCGCCGCCAGGCCGATGGCTCCGAGCGACTCGGGCTCGTCCATCTCGCCGTCGCCGAGGAACGCCCACACGTGGCTGCGGCTGGTGTCCTTGATCTGCCGGTTGAGCAGGTAGCGGTTGAACCGCGCCTGATAGATCGCGCCGATCGGGCCGAGGCCCATGGAGACGGTCGGGAACTCCCAGAAGTCAGGCAACAGCCGCGGATGGGGATAGGAGGGCAGCCCGTGGAAGCCGTGCGACAGCTCCTGACGGAACGCGTCGAGCTGGGACTCGTTGAGCCGGCCCTCGAGGAAGGCGCGGGCGTAGATGCCCGGCGCGGCGTGCCCCTGGAAGAAGACCTGGTCGCCCGACTCGCCGTGGTCCTTGCCGCGGAAGAAGTGGTTGAAGCCCACCTCGTAGAGCGAGGCGGCCGAGGCGTAGGTGGCGATGTGCCCGCCCACGTTGGTGCGGGCGTTGGCCCTCGACACCATGATGGCCGCGTTCCAGCGGATGTAGGCGCGGATGCGGCGTTCGACGTGCTCGTCACCCGGGAACCACGGCTCGCGCTCCGGCGGGATCGTGTTGATGTAGTCGGTGCTGCGCAAGCCCGGCACGCCGACCTGGTGCTCGCGGGCCCGCTCGAGCATGCGGAGCATGAGGTAGCGGGCTCTGGTGCGGCCTTCGGTCTTGACGACGTTGTCGAGAGACTCGAGCCACTCGTTGGTCTCACTGGGATCGACATCAGGCAACTGGCTGGGTAGGCCGTCGCTGATGATCGAGAATCGCTGGCGTCCGGAAGCCACTGGGTCTCGCCTTCCGAGGTGGACTGATGACTGGTCTGGGTCGCCTTCCATCCTGGTCGCTAGTCGGAGAAAACGCATCTCTACTCGCCGGTAACCAGGGTGTCCCTGCTGGCAGGAGGGGTGCCGATGGCCTAGACCACCGATGGTAGGACGAATCTCGCCACAGGTTACATCCCAGGAGCAAATTAACAAGACAGGAAAACTGACGAAATTTCGCTCAATGTCTTGAGGTGGTCCCGGGTCGTCGGCGTCGTTACGGGAAACCTGCCCCGGAGGGGCTGGGGTACACGTCCTGGCGCCGTGCCGCGCGAGTCTAGCCTCTTGCCCTGCGCCTCCCGGCAGGGGGCGGGTGGTCGTACCCGCCGAGAGGGGGTGTCTCGCGCGCGCGTATAGACGCGCGCGTATATAGAGACGTGTGCGAGGGCCGGCGTCGCGTCGGCGGCGCTTGTTGTTCGCTCAGAGGGGAATCGGGGTCCGGCACGCCGGTCGCCACGGTGCGCTCCACATAACGTTTTGGTCATCATTCGTCTTGCCCGAGCTTGGCGGGCAAAAAGTCCCTTGTCTCCGGATACGGTCTTTTCCTGCGGCCTTCGGAGTATCAGTCTGGAGGTATGAATGCGACGGTAGGCGACCGGCTCCTGGTGCACGGGAATACCGTTGGCGAAAGGGACCGGATCGGAGTAATCGTGGAGGTCCACGGCCCGGACGGCGGGCCTCCCTACATGGTGCGGTTCGATGACGGCCACACGGGGCTGGTGTTTCCCGGTCCTGATGCGGTCGTTGTCCCTAAGTAAGATTTTCCTGTGAGATCTGAAATCATCTCTGTGACCACCGGTTCACGAGAGACGGTGCACGACATCACGGCCGAATGCGCCGACTTCGTGCGAGGGCAGGGCGGAGATGGTCTGCTGCACATTTTCGTGCCGCACGCCACCGCCGGGGTCGCCCTGCTCGAGGTGGGCTCGGGCAGCGACGACGACCTGCTCACCGCGCTCCACGACCTGCTGCCGCCCGACGACCGATGGCGTCACGCCCACGGTTCGGCCGGGCACGGAAGGTCACATGTGATGCCCGCGCTGATCCCGCCCTATGCCACGATCCCCGTGCTGGGCGGGAGAATGGCGCTGGGCACCTGGCAGTCGGTGGCGCTGGTCGACCTGAACATCGACAACCCGCAACGCCAGGTTCGCCTGTCGTTTTTGTCTGATTGATTCTGGCCGACCACGGCCGTACCCGTGGCGACCGTTGACGACCGAGGGTCACAGCGTGTGGACTGTGCCGAAGCGATAAACCGCATAAGCGGGGCCACTCAAGCAGGAGGGATAAACGTGAGCGCGACCGCGGGTCAGGCGCAGGGCGAGCGCGGCCTGGCCGAACGACTCGGCCTCAAGCCGGGTCAGGTGGTGCAGGAAATCGGTTGGGACGAGGACGTCGACGACGAGCTTCGTGACTCCATCGAAGACCTGACCGGCAATGAGCTGCTGGACGAGGAGAGTGACGACGTCGTCGACGTGGCGCTGCTGTGGTGGCGCGACGGCGACGGAGACCTCTTCGACGCACTGACCAACGCCATGCGATCACTCGCCAAGGGCGGCCAGATCTGGCTGCTGACTCCCAAGGCCGGGCGCGATGGCCACGTGGAGCCGAGCGACATCGGGGAGGATGCCACGACCGCGGGTCTCTCGCAGACCAGCAGCATCTCCGCCGCCCCCGACTGGTCAGGCACGAGGCTCGTGACGCCCAAAGGACGGTAGGAGCCCGAGCGCCCGTACGGCAGGATGGTTCACGTGAACGCACATCCTGCCGAGGTCGGCGCCCAGGCTCCTGATTTCGAGCTGCAGGACCAGCACGGCACGCCGGTGCGCCTGTCCCAGTTCCGGGGCGCCAATGTCGTGCTGGTCTTCTACCCGCTTGCCTTCAGCGGGATCTGCCACGGCGAGCTGTCCGCGTTGCGCGACAACCCGCTCGACGGGGCACACCTGCTGACCGTCTCGGTCGACTCCATGTTCACGCACCGCGCATGGGCGGATCGTGAGGGTTACACGTTCGCGCTCCTCTCCGATTTCTGGCCACACGGACAGGTCGCGCGGGCGTACGGTGTCTTTGATGAGGCGAAGGGGCTCGCGCTACGGGGGACCTTCATCATCGACGGCGAGGGCGTGATCCGGTGGAAGGTGGTCAACCCGACCTCCACCGCACGTGACGTCGCCGACTACGTGAAGGCACTCGCCGACATTTCCTGACTTCGGAGGAAACCATGCCCTGCTACCGCTGCGGGGCCCGGCAGACCGACCCGGTGCGCGGCGCCAGCCCGTGGCAGCGCGGGGTGCGCGACGAGTCCCAGGTGCTGATCTGCCCGGACTGTCAACGGCTGCACGACCACGACCTGGAGTCGTGCTCCACCTGCGGGTCCACGACGCTGATCTGCCGGCTCGGCGAAGTGGAGTGCCGGTCCTGCGGGGCCGTGCGGATGGCCCGCTCCGACACGCTCACCGTCTCGGTGCCGCCTCCGCCTGGGCTCTCCGCGGAGGTGGAGGCCGCACTCAACAGGGTGCTCGGACGCGCCTGAGCCGCTGCTGGGTCGCGCCTGAGCCGTGCCTGCGCGGCCGATGGTAGGGCGTGGCCTCTTGGGTGGCGGTCGCGCGCTCGCGGGCCCGTACGCGGGGCTGGGGCGCTTCGGGGCCGCACGCCACGGTCGGCGCTTCCATGAGAACTGTCCGGACATTTGCTGAGCTGCGCTATCGTCTCCTTCCGTGTCCGCAAAGAGTTCGTTCGTCGTAGCGCTCGACGTCGGTGGCACGTCCATGAAGGGCGGCCTGGTCAGCGAGTCCGGCGCGGTGCTGCTGAGCGAGCGGCGCCCGACCCCACGGGAGGAAAGCCCGGAGGCGGTCGTGGCCGCGATCTCGGGTTTCATCGCCCACCTGGCTGGCTCGGGCGAAGGCGTCCCGGCGGGCGTCGGCCTGGCCGTACCCGGACTGGTGTCCGACAATTCAGCCGTCTACGCCGCCAACCTGGGCTGGCGCGACGTCCCCGCCACGGACTTCACCACTCTGGACATCCCCGTCATGCTGGGGCACGACGTACGCACAGGCGGGCTCGCGGAGAGCATCCTCGGCGCGGGCCGCGGCGTCTCCGACTTCCTCTTCCTGCCCATCGGCACCGGCATCGCCGGCGCCTCGATCGTCCACGGAGAACCGTACGGCGGCTCCGCCGGCTGGGCCGGCGAGATCGGCCACACCCCCGTCTTCCCGGACGGCGAAGAGTGCGCGTGCGGCCAGTTCGGCTGCCTGGAGACGTACGCCTCGGCCGCCTCGGTGGGGCGGCGCTACAGCGAGCGGGCGGGCGTGGAAGGCGCCAAGGCCGAACAGGTGGTCTCCTCCGACGACCCGATCGCCATCGAAGTATGGGACGAGGCCGTGGAGGCCCTGTCGCTGGCGCTGGCCACGTACACACTGCTGCTGGACCCCTCCCTGATCGTCCTCGGCGGCGGCCTGGCCGAAGCGGGCCCCGCCCTCTTCGACCCGGTACGCACCCGCCTGGTCAAGCGCCTGGCCTTCCGCGACGCCCCACCCCTGGTGCCTGCGGCGCTCGGGGTGGACGCGGGGATGCTGGGGGCCGCCCTTCTCGGGTGGCGCGCGGCAGGCCGTCCTGAGCTGGGTCCGGAGTGGACGGTGGATGTGCGATCGGCGCCGATGGTGTCGTAAGGTGTAGTGCCGATCAGGGGCGGTTAGCTCAGCGGTAGAGCACTCGCCTTACAAGCGAGGGGTCACTGGTTCGAAACCAGTACCGCCCACCTGCGAAAACAGCCCCGTCTCCCACCTGGGAAAACGGGGCTCGTGCCATTAACGTGCCATTAGCCGACGCTGGCGATCTTGCTCAGCGGCCTCTCGCCTTGGGCGGCAGCGCCTCTGTGATCTTGCTGTTCATGGTGTCAGCGATCTTGCAGTCCGCTTCCGCAGTGCTGTGCTGGTAGATCAGCGCGGCTCGGACGGAGTCATGGCCCATGCGCTGCATGAGATCTTTGAGGCTCGCGCCGGAGCTGGCAGCGATGGTGTTGCCGGTGTGTCGGAGATCGTGGAAGTGCAGGCCCGGGAAGCCGATCTTCCTGGTGCTCTTGTCCCACTTGGCCGCGCGCCGGAAGTTGCTCCGGCGCAGGATGCCGCCCCGGGAGCCGGTGAAGATCAGCGCGTCGGCTTCTGGGCCGGTGAACTGGTCGAGGTGATCGCGGAGCGCTGGAAGGATCGCTTCCGGGATGGCGACCGTACGGACTCCCGCGCGGGACTTGGGCGGGCCGACGAGGAGTTCGCCCGTGTCCAGCTCTACATGCTGTTGCCGAACGCTGACCGTGCGGGGCCGCGAGGTCCAGGTCCATCCGACGCAGAGCCGCCACCTCACCCCAACGCAGGCTGGCGAAAGTGGCGATGAGGACCAGGGCGCGCAGGCGTACGGGCATCAGGTCGGCCAGCTCGAACACCTTCGCCATGGTGAGGACCGGCCGCTCCTCCGGCTGCTCCTCGCCCGCGCCCCTGATACGGCACGGGTTGCGGGGGATGATCTGATCGTCTGCCGCCGTCATGAGCACGGCCCGCAGGAGCCGATAGGCCTTGGCCACCTCGGACTGGCCGACGCCGTTGCCGAGAAGCAGGACGCGCCACTCGCGGATCGCAGCCGTGTCCAGCTTGCCGACGGGCACGCCGCCCAGGTGGGGGCTGATGTAGCGCTTGAGCAGTCCCCTGTAGATCTCGACGGTACGAGGCCGGAGGTTCGTCCGTTCAGTGATCCACTTGTCCGCGTAGTCGCCGAGCTTGACCTTGGCACGCTGTGGATCGGTCCAATCGCCGGTGATCAGCTTGGCCTCGATCAGCGAAAGCGCCTTTTCGGCGTCGCGCTCGCGGGCGTAGGTAGTCTCACCCATGCGGAGCTTGCCGTCAGGGCCGGGGTAGCGGATCTGGAATCGGCCGGACGGGAGTTGGCGGATGCTGCCGAAGCGCCGCTTGCCTGGCTTGTTCGCCATCAGGCCGCCCGCCTTTCGTCCTCGGTTGCCGAAAGATCTTGTCCGGATGCTCTGGCCTCCAGCTCGCGGAGGTGGGCTCGCCAGCGTTGGCGTTCATGGACCGACCGGAGGAGCCGGACGGCGAGCGGTGGCACGTTGGCGTCTCCAGCCGGGACCGGTCTCCAGACGTAGCGGTGCGGGTCGGTAGGTTCGTCGGCCTGGCCGAGGGCTTCCAGGACCCAGGTGCGGCGGTCCTGCTTGTGTTCGGCGAGGGTCTTGTTGCTCCACTTACGGGAGACCAGGACGCGGCGTCCGGCGTAGCCGAGGTGTTCGGGCTTGTGGGCCTTGCCACGGCAGCGGCCGGGCAGCATGCCGGGCTTGGCGCCCTTGGGCTGGACGCCGTAGCGCAGCCAGTTCGGGCAGGCGGGGGAGCAGGGCTCGTAGCGGAGGGCGTCGAGCATGCGGGCCGCGTGCTCTTGTTGGGCCTGGCCGCCGTTGAGGGCGTCGCCGATGGACTTGGTGAGGTACTTGGACAGGTAGCGAATGCACTGGTCGGCGTCGGGCGTTCCGGCGAGAACGCCTTGGACGTCCACTTGATCGCCGAAGCGGATGACGTGGAGGGGGCCGGCGTCCTCGTCGAGGGCCTCGTCCCAGGTGGGCAGAACTTCGCCGGTGGCCGGGTCCAGGTAGCCAGTGCCGTCCTGCCACGTAGGCAGGTGATCGCCCTCGAAGCGCACCTCGTCAGCCTGTGGCCACCACACCTGGTGATAGGTGGCGGCAGCTATCTGCTTGATCTCCGCGCGGGGCAGGGTGCCTCGGATGGCCATGTGCAGGTGCGGGGCGAGGCGCTTCTGGGGCTCCACAGAGGCGAAGTACTGCACGTCATAGCCCGCGACGCGGCGCAGGTTCTGCACGAAGCGGTCCACGAGCTTGGAGAAGTGCAGCGCGTCCCGAGCAGCGCGCCGGTAGTCGTAGGTGTCCGGATCGATCGGGAGACTAGTCTGACGCATGTATTCATGTGCGTCCATGGATGAGCCATTCAATGGCGGCCAACCATCTTACGGCTAGTTTCCGCGCTTGAGGCGGCCGCGAATCGCCAGTATTGCCAGCCCTATAAGGGCTGGCTCGACAATCCTTGATGCCATCTCGATGTACGTCCCAGTTCTGGTGAGATCTTGCCCGCTGGAACGGAATACCGCAGAGTTGAGTGTTATGTTAATTGCCTTCTCAAGGCGTTCGCTGGTGAATCTTACTCCGCTCGGATTTTTGGGAGCTTGCTTTCCAATCTCGAGTGTGACTCTCCGTCCAGAATCAAAAATGGTCCCAATTGCCTCCTGCTTTGGAGAGCTTTGAGGAAGGCCGAAACCCATCAGCAAAATAATTGTGATGGTCATGGAGATGCCAAGCCATGCAAAGGCGCGTGAGGCGCGGAGACCATAGCCCGATAGCAGCCAGTAAGCTTGCAATAGCCAGCGTTCTGGCATTCGCCACTCTTGGCTATGGCGACGCATTTCCATCTCGCCATAATAAAAGTCGTTGGCGCCCGGCTCGTCTTTGGCGTCTTCTCGACTCTTGCGAAGTTGTCTATAGATGGTCGCCAATGCGGCGAGCCCGGGAACATTCCGCTCGTGATCTGGGGGATCGCCCCATCCAGATTTTAGCGGTCGTGAGTGTCTACGAAGTGCGCGCCACTGGCGCTCCTCTTCAATTACCTTTCGTCTTGTCCATCTGAATGGCGTCAATCCGATGCGTTCGCGCGGTGGCTCATTGAAAGCCCACGCACCTTCAAGTCGAAGCTTATCCAGGTTGAATGCTCCGGTGAATCGGCAACGCGTCAAGTCTATATCGATCAGTGTGAGATTGCTCGTATCAACGCTACTCACATCGATTAGCATTACGCGTGGATCGCCGGCTAATTGTTCAGGCTCTTCCAGAGGATCGTCGAAGATCCCCCGGAAGGGGCGATTAAGGGCAATCAGGCTTGTTGGGCCGGCAAGGATCGCGCCCGACATGTCCACGGCCGCGTAGCGGAGAATTAGAGTAGCTCCTGTCTCGAATCTGGTTTCTCGCAGATCAACTCCGCGTACGCAGGCTCGTATCGTGGTGGGGGATCGAAGGATTGCGCGAGTAAAACTGGCTTCTCCGTGAAAGATGGCTGTACCCTCTATGAAACCGGACACGTCAGTCTTGTCAAAAATTGAATTCTTCTGAAAAGTGGTTCCATCCCAAGTCAGATCATGCCCAACACGCAATCCTTCGAAATCTACTCGGTCGAGAAAACGACAATCCAATAAAATTACTTCACGGTTGGAGATCGTGTAAAAACATTGGACATCTTTAGTGAATGACGAATTGCGAATGGAGAAATCGCCCTCAATTGTCATGTTCGACAGATAGGTGGAGCCGGACACTGTCATATCATAAATTTCGAGTTCGCCATCTATCTTGCAACTTCTCAGTATGAGTGATCCATTAATGGTGCCACAGCGAGCAATTCTGAGACGATCGCCGATCTTCGAGCCTGTTAAGTCCAGTCCGCCACCCAGTGTCGCACGATAGAAGTCGACGCCTTCCGGTGCTTCGATGGAGCTTGCTTTAATTCCTTTCTCTAGTTGCGCTCCTTCGAGATCTACATAAGAAGACGTCTTCAGGTTGGAGAAATCGGGCTCCGTAGGGAAGCGAGAATACCTCAAGTCTACAGGGCCATCAATTTCAGCCTGCCTCAGGGAGAGGTGCCCGAAGTTAGGGTGACCATCCTGCTCGCTCACGGACTGCTTGATTCTTTCTAGGGTCTCCTTGGTTAGCCGCGTCTTTCCTAGGTATATTTTCGATCCCGGCCCTATCTGTGTAAGCCATGCTTCAAATTCTTCCTCGGATGCATGCGTGAGGCATTTATCGCAACCATAGCTTGCTTGATCCGCCTTGCAATCGTCCAAGATGCATAGCGGCCATGTCGGCCTTTTGTGAACGGGCATGCCTTGATTCTGCACCGATGACCTTGGAACTGCAGCAGATACACACCATTTCGTTGTCATGCTTCGCTCTTGCCGAATCGTGCTCATAGGGATCAAGCGGCGGCGCGGCGCGCCGCCGTACCCCCGGCCCTCCGCCCGCCCGCCGTCCGGGCGTGCGGCCTGGGGGCCGGTCCCGGACGGTGGCGGGACACCGGGCCGGGCACCGCACGCCGGCCCCGCCGTACCGACCGAACGCTCCGGCCAGGGTTGCCGCGCCGCCGCACAGATGCAGCCCTTACGATCGCCACAGCGCGGCTGGTCCCTTGCATGGCTGGGGGCGATCGAAGGTCCAGGGTTCGTTCCTCACCCTGGTCCACCGGGCAACGTGGCTGATCGTGGTGCCGATCTGTCGCTCTGTCGCTGCCTTGGAAAGTCAGCGCGTACGTGACACGGGGTGCGTGCCATTCGGGTGCCATTCAGCGACCCCAGTACGGTGGAGAGGCCCTGATCAATCGGCACGGCCGCAGGCGAGAGGGGCATGATCACCGTGCCATTAGCGTGCCATTAGCTCTGGCAGGGTGGCTTCCAAGGCGGTGAGGACCGCGCAGGGCAGCCCAGGCCAACGGCACGCGCAGTCGATCATGGCTCGTTACAAGCGAGGGGTCACTGGTTCGAACCCAGTACCGCCCACCTGCGAAGACACTGGATCTTTGATCTTGAAAACGGCGACTGAGTGACTAAGTGAGTGACTAAGTGAGTGACTAACTCCCGAAGATCTTGTCCATCGCCGCAGCTCCTTGCATGATCACGGGCCTGATCTGGTGTCAGTAGACCGTCTCGGTGACCACCGTGTTGGAGTGGCCGACCAGGCGCGAGATGTCCTCGACGGGGACGCCGGAGTCTGACAGCACGGACACAAAGCTGTGCCGTAGCTCGCGAGGTGACCACTCCCGTCCAGTGAGCCCTGCCGCCTCGACGACCTTGCGGAAGTCGCGCCGTACGTTGTGGGCCGTGACGGGCGTTCCCGTCCGCGTGCAGAACACCAGGTCCGTGTCCTGCCATCGGTCTCCTGCCTTCTCCCGCGCGACGTCCTGGGCGTCCTTGAGGAGGCGCAACGCGTCCACGCAGCGCCTGAGCGACCGGCGGGACTTCACCGTCTTGGTGTCGCCCTTCTGCCGGACGGACCGCCAGACGTAAACCGCGAAGTCGCTGTGCTCCCAGCCTGCCTGGGCCACCGGCAGCCAGGCGGCACGACTCTGGTCGTACGCCACGACGTGCGACCAGAGTAGCGCCCGCAGCTCCTTCGTACGAGCGCCGATCAGCAGGGACAAGACGATGTAGGCCCGCATGCGCTCGCCGCTCTTCTCCGCCTGCGCGAGAACGGCGAGCGCTTGGGCCAGCGTCAGGGCCTTGGACGGACGACCTGACGTCTTTCGCTGGGAGAAATTCTCCGTCCGAAGTGGACTGTTTCTGTACAGCTTTAACGCATATCGCACAAGCCCGCTTCGTCGTGGGCGTGAACGGGATAGACCAACCGCAGATGGGCAAAGGGTATACCTCCTGCCCGCACAGACTGTCCTTGGTGTCCGCACGAACTGCGTGCGGTATCGCCTCACGGCCTGATCCCGACAGACCGAGGCGATAGTCGGCGTAAACGGTGTCTGATTCGGTCTGCACGGAGCAGATGAGCAGGTCGTCCCACTGGACTGGCCAGCGCCGCACTCCGTTTGGAAGGTCGGCCCAGTTGGCTTCCAGTTCTACGAGCGCCAACGTCCCACTACGCAGGACCTCCGCCACCGTTCCGCGCTGCCCGATCAACAAATCTCCAACGGCCCGAGTGCGGGCGGGACTGTGGAGCATGCCCACGATTTCGACTCGACATCCCAACTTCTCGCGAGCTTCTTTCACTGAGGGCTCGCCTCCCTGGTCTCCCGGCGTAGATCGCGGATCCTCTCCGAGAGGGGGTGTCTTCGCTGGAGGTCCGCGTAGCGGAAGGCGACCCGTCGCGCGGCTCTCGACGGTTCGATAGCCGGATGACGGGCGTACAGCACCCGTTTGCAGTAGTCGTCCCAGCCTGCCCGCCACCAGTACCAATCGCCATCGCACCAGATGACGAGCCCGACCCACACCGACACCAGGCTCAGACCGTAGCCGTCATGCACGTCTGCGGATACGCCGTGAGCGGCAAGGGCGTCGGCCAGGGCGCGGGCAGCGTGCTTCTCTGGCGTGGGGTGTCGGTTCGGCGGTTGCATTAGTGGCCTCCCATCACGTACGGCAGTGACGTAGCGTGACGGTATGTGTCGGCTGAGCTGTGAGGCCGGAAAGAAATTCAGGGGTCCGTCGTAGGCATCCGATGAGGATGAGGTGCATGCGAGGAATGACCAGCAATCTGTCCATCGGCCAGCGCGTGGCCTGGTACCGGCGACGGCGTGGGATGTCTCAAGACGTACTGGCCGGGCTGGTGGGACGGACCACCGATTGGCTGAGCAAGGTGGAGAACGACCGCATCACCTTGGATCGTCTGTCCGTCATCAAGTCCCTGGCGAGCGTTTTGGATGTGTCCCTCGGTGATCTGCTGGCTGAGCCACACCTGTTCGAGTGGACGGACGGAAGCGGCGAACAGACCATCCCCGCACTACGCGCCGCAATCACGGACTATCGGCAGCTCTCGCCGATGGCCGGGCTCGTGGAGAACACGGAACCTTCCAGTCAGGCCGACCTGCGACGTGCTGTTGCCGAGGTATGGCGGGCGTACCAGGGAGCCCGATACAGCTACGTGATACGGACTCTGCCTGGACTCCTGGGGGAGGCGCATCATGCTGCGCGCGCAGCGAACGGTGACGCGCGCATGGCCGCATTGGGAGTGCTCGGGCAGGTCTACCACGCCGCTGCCAGCATCCTGACCAAGGTGGGTGAGGCTGATCTCGCGTGGATCGCCGCTGAGCGGGGACTGTCCTTCGCACGGCAATCCGGTGATCAGCTCGTGACAGCCTCATTGCTTCGCTCTGTGACCCACGCCCTTCTGTCCAACGGCCGTTACGAGGCAGCCAAGCAGCTCACGATGGACGCCGCCAACCTGCTGTCTCCTGACCTCCCGCACGCCACGGCTGAGCTGCTTTCGGTGTACGGCACGCTGTACCTCGCTGGGTCGATGGCGGCGGCGCGAGACGACGACCGCAGCACGACACGCGCGTTCCTCGCCGAGGCACAGGAAGCGGCGGTGCGGCTCGGCAGTGACGCCAACCATGTCTGGACCGCGTTCGGGCCGACGAACGTCCGTATCCATCAGGTGGCCACGGCGATCGAGCTGGGAGACATCCAGGTGGCTGTGGAACTCGGACCGAAGCTGGATACCAGCGGGCTTCCGATCGAACGTCGCGCTCGTCATGGCCTGGCCGTGGCGCATGCCTTGAGTCTGTGGAACCGTACCGATGACGCGATGGCCGCGCTGTTGGAGGCCGAGACCATCGCTCCCGAGCAGGTGCGCCATCACTACCTCAGCCGCCAGCTCACGATGTCGTGGATCAGAAGGCAGAAGGGCAAACCCAGTTTCCAACTCACAGCTCTCGCCCGGCGACTGCACATCGTTTGAAGGCAGTCCCTGTGGCGTATGGTCGGGGCTGTGAACGATCAGGAAGCTCCGCCGTTCGCCCAGGCTCGTGCTGCCGCCGGTGCGCTGTTCTTCGATGACAGCGGTCGTGTGCTTCTCGTCCGTCCTACATACAAGCCCTCCATGGACATCCCAGGCGGGTACGTCGAGCCGGGGGAGACCCCGTACGAGGCGTGCATTCGAGAGGTGCAAGAGGAACTGGGCATTCAGCCGGCCGTCGGTCGCCTCCTCGTGGTCGATTGGGCGCCTCTCCCGAAGGAGGGCGACAAGGTCCTGTTCGTGTTTGACGGCGGCACCTTGGACGGCGAGTTGATCAAGCAGATCAGGTTCATGGACAACGAGCTGAGCGCCTACGAGTTTCATACCATCGAGGAACTGGACGGGCTGTTGATCGAGCGGCTTGCTCGTCGCCTCAAAGCCGCCGCCGCTGCACGCGAGCTTGGCAAGACCGTCTATCTGGAGCACGGCCAGGCCGTTCCCACTGAGTGACTATCCGAGTGACAACGGCCCAGGACGAGCGCGGACGGTCGAGGACCAGGGGGGAACGTTCGCCGAGGTGGGACCCCGAATCACCCGAGGTCCCACCTTCTCGTGGCGAGCCTTACAAGCGAGGGGTCACTGGTTCGAACCCAGTACCGCCCACCTCGTGGAACAGCCCCGTTGCCGATCATGGAAACGGGGCTTCGTGTCATTAGCGGGCCATTAGCTCTGTTGGATCTTCACGTTCATGGCGTCGGCGATCCTGCGGTCGGCCTCTGCGGTGCTGTGCTGATGAATCATCGCCGCGCGGACCGATGGCTCACCGAGTAACGTGACTCGCCGGTGCCGCTCTCCGGGCTCGCGGCGCGCATGGTGACGGGCTGTCCGGAATCTCCGTAGCTCCTCACTCAAACGCCTCGGATGCAGGCGTGCAGGTGCATGTCGTGTCGGCCGTCGTCATGCACGGCGGCGCTTCGCTTGGTGCCTTCCAGAAGGTAGCCGGACTTTGTGGCCACCCGGCAGGAGGCGGCGTTGCGCGTCGAGTGGTCCAACTCCAGGCGGTGGAAGCCGATCTCCTCCAGGGCCCAGGCAGTGAGCGTCGTGAGGGCACGGGAGGCCACGCCGGCACCGCGGGCGGCCGGGAGCACCCAGTACGCGACGCCGGCTGTGCCGTCGTCGAAGTCCGGGCCGCGTAGGGCGATCCGGCCGAGCACCTCGCCGCCGTCGCGCGTGACCGCCCAGTGACCGCCCTTCTCCCGCTCCCAGTCCTGCTGATAGGTGTCGAACCACTGCAGGACCTGGGTCTCGCCCGAGGGGCGGCGCGTGTGCCAGCGCCTGATCTCGTCGTCCCGGTAGGCGGCGAGGAACGCCGGTGCGTCGGCCCGTTCCCAGGGACGGAGCAGCACGCCGCCGGAGGCGGGTAGCACGGGTTGCGGGGAGTCAGCGAGGGAGCCGGAGGGAATGACGGGCGGTGTCGACAGGACCCTGGTCATACGCCATGATCGCTTGACGGCGACCGCGCACGTCAAGGCCGCATTCCCCCTGCGTCGGCTTGAGGGCGGTGGTGGTGTGTGATCTCATCGCCGCAGTCATCCGGGCAAGAGGAGGTTGTGCAGATCTGGGCGGAGTCGTCGGGTGGGCCGTTGGTACTCGTGGCGGAGAAGGCGCTGAACGAGTGGACCGGTGCGAGGGGTGACGACTACGAGTTGGCATGTGCGGTCGACGACTGTGGAGTGATCCGGTTCGGCGCAGGCGAGCCGGCCTTGGTCTTCTGGGACGAGCCCACGAGTATCACGTACTTCCAGCGGCTGAGAATGTTCGTGCAGTGGGTCTACGGCGATCCCGACTGCGACGTGGAGCAGGCGGTGTCGGACCTGGGCGATGTCGCTTGGGAGCAGGGTCCGGCCATGGACTTCGGTGGGTCGATGGTGCTGCTCGATGCCGCCGTACCGGGAGCCGAGATCCAGATCGACCAGGTACGGGGCGCCATGGACGCGGAAGCGATCAGCGTGGAGATCGTGCCGGGCCGGTATCGGGTGGATTGTGGGGAGGTCAGGCCGGACGAACACACGTGCTTTCGTTGCTACCGCCTCGTGGCGGTTGCCTAGAGCGACTCTGGTCATGCAGCCTGTCCATTGCCTGAAGCGGGTGATCATGTTGGATCGGCTCGGATGAGGTCTCCAGCCGCATGCCGGCGACTTCTCGGCCCGAGAGCAGGGACACCAGGTTGTGTCGGTGGGCCTTGCCGGTGAGGTCGGCGCGCTACTTGCTCGCGCCGCGGTCCGCAACCGCCCACTCACCGGCTGTGGGGTCCGGGCGTGGTGTCGTACATGCGCCATGACTGATGACGCCACCCGAGCTGCTTGATCGTGCAAGCGCTCCCCTGCTTGACTCCTCATGCCCTATGAGGAGGAAACGACTATGTTAGCCAGAACGCTCCTTGCGGTGGTCGCGCTGGCGATCCCCCTGGCCGTGGTCCCCCCGGCCGTCGCGGACACTCCACCGACCGACCCGGCCGCCGCCAAGAGCGTGACGCTGATCACCGGAGACCGCGTGACCGTGGACGGTGACCGGGTCGGCTTCGAGGCGGGTCCCGGCAGGAAGGACGTCCGGTACGTCACGGAGGGCACCAAGGACGACTGGACGCTCATCCCGCTGGACGTCGCCGGCGACGTGGCCAGGGGCGTGCTGGACCGCAGCCTCTTCCAGGTTCCCCGCCTGATCGCGGCCGGGCTGGATGACGGCTCGGTCAAGGGACTGCCGCTGATCGTGCAGTACCGGGACGGGGCCGCGCCCAAGACGTCCTTGGCGGGCGCCCGTACGCTGACCTCGATCAACGCCGTGGCGGCCACGGCTCCGCGCGAGCGGGCCGTGTGGGCACAGCTCGGGCAGGACAGCTCGGTGGCGAAGGTGTGGCTGGACGCGCCCGTCAAGGCCTCGCTCGACCGCAGCGTTCCGCGGATCGGCGCGCCCGAGGCCTGGCAGACCGGGTTCACCGGTGAGGGCGTCAAGGTGGCCGTTCTGGACACCGGCGTCGATGACAAGCACCCTGACCTCGCCGGCCGGGTGGAGGCCGCCCAGAACTTCACCGACAGCGAGGACGCCGTCGACCGGAACGGCCACGGCACCCATGTCGCCGCCACGATCGCCGGCCAGGGGGCCGCGGGGACGCCCGCGCGCAAGGGCGTCGCGCCTGGAGCCCGGCTGCTCAGCGGCAAGGTGCTGGACGACCGCGGCAGCGGCAACGCCTCCGGCATCATCGCCGGCATGGAATGGGCCGCCCGGCAGGGCGCCAAGATCGTCAACCTGAGCCTCGGCCACCCGGACGAACCCGGACTCGACCCGCTGGAGCAGGCCGTCGAACACATCTCCGCCGACAGCGGCGTGCTCTTCGTGATCGCCGCGGGGAACGACGGGCCGGGCGCGAGCACGCTCGGCAGCCCGGGCAGCGCCGACTCGGCGCTCACGGTGGGCGCGGTGGACTCCGAGGACGAGCTCGCCGGATTCTCCAGCCGCGGCCCTCGCGTGGCGGACTTCGCGATCAAGCCTGACCTGACCGCCCCCGGCGTGGACATCACCGCCGCCCAGGCCGGTACGACCGGCCACATCGCGTACTCCGGCACCTCGATGGCCGCCCCGCACGTCGCCGGCGCCGCCGCCATCCTGGCCCAGCAGCACCCCGACTGGACGTGGCAGCAGCTCAAGGCGAGCATGGTCGGCTCGGTCAAGCCGGGTGGGCCACTCACCGACAACGGCGCCGGGCGGGTGGACATCGCCAAGGCCGTCAAGCAGACCGTCGCCGCCGACACGGGCACGTTGTCCTTCGGGCACCTGCGCTGGCCGTATGACGACGAACCCATCGAACGCACCCTCACCTACCGCAACTCCGGCACCGCGCCGGTCACACTCGACCTTGCTCTGGAAGCGCCCGAGGGCGTGTACGAGCTGGGCGCGACGCAGGTGACCGTCCCCGCGAACGACACCGCGGCGGTCACCGTCACCGCGCAGGTGAAGTCGTCCCGTCCTGGTGCCTTCCCCGGGCGCATCACCGCGACGGGCGGCGGCGTCACCGTCTCCACCCTGGTCAACCTCTCCACCGAGGTGGAGAGCTACGACCTGCACGTGAAGATGATCGACCAGCTCGGTACGGTCCCCGACCGTCCGGACGACTTCATGCCGATGACGCTCATGCCGGAAGACGGCGGCCCTCTCATCAGCATCGGCGTCAACCACGGCGACAGCGAGGGACCCGTCCGCGTGCCCGCGGGCCGTTACCTGGCCTATGCCGTGCTGCGCACCAGGTTCCCCGACGGTCACCAGGAGCTGAGCGTGGTGCCGGTCCCCGGACTGGAGGTCAAGGCGGACCGGGAGCTCGTCTTCGACGCCCGCGACGCGAGGCTCCAGAACGTGGAAACCGACCACGACGATGCCAGGACGGCCGGAGAGACCTTCACCTTCATCCAGGACCGCCAGGACGGCCGGCAGTGGGGGGCAAGGTTCTCCCTCGACCGCTTCTCGCTGCCGCGGAACGTCCCGCCCGATCCGCTGCGTTTCCGCGTGTCGCCCACCAAGGGGAAGGCGCGCGGGTTCCGCTTCGAGATGTTCAGCCAGCTTGCGGCCCTGCGCCCGGACGGCACGTTCACCGACACGCCCTACCAGTACAACCTGCTGCTGCGCAGGGAGGGATCCGTGCCGGGCGCGTTGCGGGTGCGTGATCGCGAGCTGGGCACCGTACGAGCACACCTGGCCACCCTCCGGGCCGACGCCACGGGGGCGTTCGGCGCGGGACCCGTCACCGACGGCCCCGTCGGTTCCTACACCTCGTGGAGCCAGGCGGTCGTGTCGCTGCCGGCCACGCCGACCTGGTACTTCACGCCAGGCGTGCCGTGGCGGCGCTCCATCGAGACGATGCCGTCCGGGCGACTCCACCAGACCGACGAACACGCCGAGGCCGACTCCTACCGGGCCGGCCGTACCGAGAAGGAGCGGTGGAACACGGGCGTCGTCGGCCCGGCCCTGCCGGGCAACGCCACCGTGACCAGGAACGACAAGGCCGTCACCATCGCGCGCGTACCGCTGTGGCACCCGCCTCTTCCCGGCCGCTCTCTCATGAGCAGCAACTACGGCGGCGGCACCACGACGCTCCTGCGTGACGGCCAGGTCGTGGGAACGGCCGACAAGCTACCCGGCACGGTGGCCTTCCCCGTCGAGTCCGGTCCCGGGCGTTTCCAGCTGGTGCTGGACGGCACGGTCAGCCCCAGTGCCAGCGAGCTGTCCACCAAGGTCAGGACGGAGTGGTCGTTCACCTCTTCGGGTGCCGGTCCTGTGCCGCTGTTCGTGCTGCGTGCCTCCCCCGAGCTCGACCTGCACAACGCGGCCAGGCCCGGGGTCCTCGTGCTGCCCCTGCGGCTGGAGCGCATGACCGGGGCGACGCGGCCACTGTCCCGCATCGGTGTCGAGGTGTCGCGTGACGGTTCCTCCTGGCGCAAGGCCATAGTCGTGCCCACCGGCAAGGACACCTGGAAGGCGATCGTTCCGATCCTTCCCCGCCAGGGAGAGTTCGCGTCGCTCCGCCTCACGGCGCGCGACACGGCGGGCAACACGGTCAGGCAGACCGTGGAGCGAGCCTTCCGCGTGCGCTGACGCCTCATTCGGTACGTGGCGAGGAGCATGTACTCTCCGACGGCTTCGTCCTGGCCGAACCGCTGCCTCCGCTGCCTGGCCGGGCATGGGCGACGGCGCCGTGAGAGGGCATGCTCGGCTGCGCCGTCGGGGTTCGCCTCGTCGGGCCCGGAGGGGCGGGTCGGGAGACGCGCCGGTGTCGTCCCATGGCCCGCCAGGCGTGGCCTGGATGAGCTCGATGAAGGCGGGACCATCGGCGGAGAAGGCGATGCGGTGGTCCCAGTCCCCGATGCGCCCGTCGCGGGGCCGGCGCCAGGTGACCGCGGCGGCGGACAGGCCGCTCATCGCTGCTTGTAGATCAGGAACGGCGAAGCGGACGTGGTAGGAGGTTGACATCGGGTACTGATGCTCCCGGGTCGAAGAAGCCGAAGACGAAGCAGGCACGGCTTCACTGAGTGGGTGCCTCGGCGAGTGAGAGGCTGTTTCCATCCGGGTCCAGGACGGCCACGTGACGTACGCCGTTGCTGTAGGTTTCCACCGGTTCGTGGGTGATGCCGCGGGCAGCCAGGCGGGCCAGGATGTCGTCGAGGTCGCTCACCCCGAGCGTGATCACGGCACCGCCCACCC
>NZ_SMJZ01000130.1 GCF_004348345.1 Nonomuraea longispora | reverse complement strand
GCTCTGGGGCGTGGTGGGCACGCTCGTGCCGGTGGCGCTCCCGGGGCGGCGGTCGCGCCCGGGGCGTGGCTCGCCGGTCGGAAACGGGTGGTCGGAGGGGGTGACGGCATGGCCGGAGCTCTCGCGGAAAAGGATCTCCCGGCGTAGCGTGGCTTTATGCGGCAGGCACACGCTGAAGACGCAAGGACCGAGGCCAGACGAGTCGTACGCAACCTGCTCGGCGAGGACCACCCGACGGCCCCGACCCTCATCGACGGCGTACGCCCCGTGTTCGGGGACGAACGGACGGACCGCACGCTGGAGCTGGCGCTCGGGGCCTCGCTGACGCGACGCTCGGCCGAACTGGCCGCCATCGCCGCGCTGCTGGTCGGCACCCGTGAGCTGGGCGTGGAGTGGTGGACGCGGCCCAGGGGCGGCAAGCTGCCCCCTCCCGACGAGGTGGTGCGCACGGCCGTCGCGATCGAGCCGTGGACCGACCTGACCGCGCTGGAGATGCTGGCCGCCTGGATCTCCGACGACGCCGCCGACCAGTTGTGGGGCCGGCCGGTCGCCCAGGTGGATCTCAACTCGTGGCAGGCGGAGGACCGTTTCCACCTGCCGCCGGGGGTCAGACCGGGGCAGCGGCTCGTGGTCCACTTCGACGCCGGCGGCCGGCTCGACGCGGTCGTCACCCGCCGGGCCGACGACGACCTCGGCTCCAACCTGGACTTCCACTCGCTGCGTTACTCCCGGCCCGCCGAGGCGCAGTGGAGCTGGGGGGTGGCCGCCGGGCTCGGGCCGCACCGGCTGCCCGGGGAAACCCCCGACCCGTACGCGCGCGGGGTGCCTGCGGAAGCCTCGGAAATCCTGCGCGCCTGGGCCGTGCGCCACGGCGCCACCCGCGAGCAGTTGGGCGAGCGGTGGAACACCGTGGGCGACGTCGTGGCCGCCATCGAGCGGGTCGACTGGATGTGGCGCAGCGGCGAGTGGTTCGGGTGGTGGCGTGGCGCGTCGGCGCTGGTGGACGACTCGGCCTACCTGCCGTACCGGCTGGAGGAACTCGCCGCCGGCTGACACAACCCCGCGCCGGGCTGGCCGTCTCCGCCAACACGTTCGAGGCGCACCGGCTGATCGAGGTCGCCACCCGGCAGGGGCTCGGCACGGAGATGGCCGAGCGGCTGTTCAGCACGTACTTGAAGCTCACGCCGCCGGCATACGGCGGGCACCCGCTCGGCGTCGCCGCATGACGTGGCGAAAACCTCGGGTCTCAGGAGCGGGGCGGCCGGCCGCCGTCAGATCGCCTGGGTCCGCGGCTCCATCGTGCCCTCGCCGAGCCGGCCCGAGCGGTGGTGCCTGCGGCAGAGCACCTGGTAGCGCACGTGTGCGGCGTCGGTGTCGCCGATCACGACCTGCTCGCCCGTACGCGCCATCGTCCCGCCCACGATCCTGGCGTTCAGCCGGCCCGGCCGCCCGCACCAGCACAACACCTCGACCTGCAGCCGGCACACCTCGTCCGCCAGCTCGAACAGCCGCTGGGCGGCCGGGAACATCACCGAACGGAAGTCGGAGGCCAGCCCGAACGCGTAGACGTCGACGCCGTGCTCGTCCACCAGGTCGGCGAGCTGCTCGATCTGTCCGACCGTGTAGAAGCAGGCCTCGTCGCAGATCAGGTAGTCGATCCCGTCGTGCGCGGCGACCAGCCGTACGAGGTCGAGATCGTCATCCACCTCGATCGCCTCGAGACCGAGCCCGATCCGGCTGGTGACCTTGGCGCCGCCGGAGCGGTCGTGCTTGGTCAGCACGAGGCCGCGCCGGCCCTGCCGGCCGTGGTTGTAGTTCATCTGGAGGGCGAGCGTGGACTTCCCGCAGTCCATGGGGCCGAAGTAGAACTTCAGCACAGCGTCCCTGGCACCAGACGGCACGGCAGACAAGGCAGACACTTCAGTCACAGGCCGCCAGCTTAGTGGCTTGGCTTGTTCCATGACCTCGTGGGACATTTCTCCCCTGGAGTTACAGGAGGAAGTGTGGTCACCGACAATCCGCCGTCCAAGCCGACCTCT
This sequence comes from Nonomuraea longispora, assembly GCF_004348345.1. GTDB lineage: Bacteria > Actinomycetota > Actinomycetes > Streptosporangiales > Streptosporangiaceae > Nonomuraea > Nonomuraea longispora. The sequence goes on along the minus strand of NZ_SMJZ01000130.1, from coordinate 23,613 downwards.
ACCCCGCCGCCCGGCGGGCCGTCCAGTGAGCCGTCCAGTGAGCCGTCCAGCGGGCCGTCCAGCGGGCCGTCCAGCGGGCCGTCCAATGCGCCGGCCGGCCCTCCGGCGCTCGACGCGATGATGTCGCAGGACGACATCACGGCCGCCCAGGCAGAGGCCACCCGATGGCGCTACGGCTTCCTGGTCGTGGTCACCGGGATCATCGCGATCCTGGTCGCCTTCGGCGCCGCCGTGTTCGCCACCCAGGAGTTCGCCGTGCTGTTCGCGGGCGTGGCCGGGGTGATCGGCACCATCATCGGAGCGTATTTTGGGGTGCAGGCCGGTCAGTCCGGCAAGGCCAGGGTGGAGGCGGAGCTCTCCCGCTCCCAGGAGATGGTGGTGAGGCTGGCCGCGTACGTCGGCACCGACAACGCGCCCCGGGTCATCGACGAAGTTCTCGGCCGTCGCCGAAGCTAGAGGAGCCATGCGTAGCGTCCGTATCGGAGTGGACACCGGAGGCACGTTCACCGACGTCGTAGCGGTGGACGAGCAGACCGGTGAGATCCTCACCACCAAGACCCCCTCGACCCCGGCGAACCCGGCGGACGGGTTCGTCACGGGTATCGAGAAGCTGGGTGAGTTCATCCGCGGCTCAGGAGCTCGCGACGGGGAAACGGCCATGGAGTACGTCGGCGCGATCGTCCACGGCACCACGGTGGCGACGAACCAGCTGCTCGAAGACCGCATCGCCGACCTCGGGTTCATCACGACCGAGGGGTTCGAGTTCATCCTGGAGATCGCCAGGCAGAGCGTCCCGGACGGCTACGGCAACTCCTACTTCTGGGTCAAACCGCCGAGGATCGTCCCCGTGCACCTGGTCAAGACCGTCGGCGGGCGGCTCGACCACCGGGGCGAGGAGGTGTGGCCGTTCTCCGAGGAGCAGGCCGTCGAGGCGGCCCGCTGGTTCAAGGCCAGAGGCATCACCGCGATCGGGGTCTGCTTCCTGCACTCGTACGCCAACCCCGAGCACGAGCGGCGCATGCGCGAGGTGTTGCGGCGCGAGCACCCGGAGGCGGTGATCTCCGTGTCGAGTGACGTGCTGCGCGAATACCGCGAGTACGAACGCTCGGTGACCACGCTCGTGGACGCCGCCGTCAAACCGGCGATGCGCGGCTACATCGCCGGCCTGTCCAACCGGCTCGGCAAGTCGTTCTCCGTGATGAAGTCGAACGGCGGCATCCTGTCGGCGCGCGAGGTCGTCAACCAGCCGATCACCACCGTGTTGTCGGGGCCGGCGGCGGGCGCGCTCGGCGCGGCGCTCGTCGCGTCCACGGCGGGTCACCGGTCGGTGATCACCCTGGACGGCGGCGGCACCTCCACCGACGTGGCCGTGGTGATCGACGGCGAGCCGTCCATCACCACGGAGGGGACCGTCGGCAGCTACCCGTGCAAGATCCCGATGATCGACATCGTGACGGTCGGGGCGGGCGGCGGCTCGATCGCGTGGATCTCGCCCGAGGGCACGCTCAAGGTCGGGCCGAAGTCCGCCGGCGCCGACCCGGGCCCGCTCTGCTACGGCAGGGGCGGCACCGAAGTGACGGTCACCGACGCGCACGTGTTCCTCGGGCGCATCCCGCCGCACCTGCTGGGCGGGGAGATCCCGCTGGACGCCGACGCGGCCCGCGCGGGCATCCAGGCGCTGGCCGGCAAGCTGGGCCTGACCCCCGAGCGTACGGCGACGGGGATCCTGGAGATCAGCGCGTTCAACCAGAGCAACGCGATCCGGCAGCTCACCGTCAAGCGAGGGCTGGACGTGCGGGACTTCCCGCTGGTGACGTTCGGCGGGTCGGGGCCGCTGCTGGCCTGCCGGCTGATCGACATCCTCGGCCTGCCGTCCGTCGTCGTCCCGCGCGACCCGGGCAACGTGTCGGCGTTCGGGCTGCTCACGGTGGACGTCAAGAACGACTACGTCCGTACGTACGTCACCCGCGACCTCGAACTGGGCAAGGCGGTCGAGATCTTCCACGACCTGGAGCATCAGGCGGGAGAGGAGCTGGACCGCGAGGGCTTCGACGACCCCGTCTACGTGCGCAGCGCCGACCTGCGCTATTACGGGCAGGCGTACGAAGTGCGGGTGGCCGCCCCCGCCGGCGAGATCGACGAAGCCTGGCAGGCCGAGGTCGTCGACCGTTTCCACACGGCTCACGAGAAGTTGTACGGCTACGCCTATCGCGACGATCCCCGCCACGGCGTCGAATGGGTCAACCTGCGCGTGTCCGGCATCGGCCCCATCAGCCGTCCGGTCATCCCCCGCCTGGACAGGCCGGGCGAGGGCGCCACCTCCGTACGTCTCGTGCACTTCGACGAGACCCGCGACACTCCCGTCCACCAGCGCTCGGCGCTCGGCCCCGGCGCCACGGTCACGGGCCCGGCGGTGATCGAGGAGTACGGCTCGACGATACCCATCCACCCGGGCTTCGCGGCGGCGGTGGACGACTTCGGCAACGTGGAGATAGCCGCCGCCGACCGAGGAACGGTGGGCGAGCGATGAGCACGACCGACCCCGTCCTGGTGGAGATCGTCGAGGGGACACTCGCGTCGGTCGAGAAGGAGGTCGAGACGGCCATCGCGCGTACGGCCCGCTCGCCGATGATCCGCGACGCGCACGACTTCCGCGCCGGCATCCACGACGTGCGCATGCGCAAGCTGACCGGCCGCTCCTACAGCGCGCTGGTCCAGCCGGTCGTGCGCGACTTCCCCGTAGAAGCGATGAGACCCGGCGACGTCTACTTCCACAACGACGTCTACCTGTCCGAAGGCGGCATCGGCCACCTGCCCGACCTCTGCGTCACCGTCCCGGTGTTCCACGAAGGGGAGGTGGTGGCGTTCGTGCAGGCGTTCGGCCACCACGACGACATCGGCGGGTCGGTCCCCGGGTCCATGCCCTCGCACGCGCGGTCCGTGTACGAAGAGGGCCTGATGGTGCCGCCGATCAAGTTGTGGGACGAGGGAGTGCCCAATGAGGCCGCGCTGCGCATCATGACCCGCAACTCCCGCATGCCCGACTCGCTCGCCGGCGACCTCGACGCCGAGTGCTTGGCCTGCCTGATGGGGGCGCGGCGGCTGGCGGAGCTGTTCGACCGGTACGGCAGGCGGGCCGTCGAGGCGAGCTTCGACGCGATCATCGACAAGACCACCGAGACCTTCCGCAGGGAACTGCTGGCCAGGATCCCCGAGGGCACGTACGTGTGGGAGGACTACGCCGAGCACGACGGCGTGGACGAGCCGCGCCTGCACGCCCAGCGCATCACCCTCACCGTCGACCATTCCGCCCTCGAACAGGGAGGGGACGACGGCGACCGGGCGCCGCTGACCATCGACTTCACCGGCACGTCACCGCAGGCCAAGGGGCCGATCAACCACGCGGGCGACTACGCCGACGGTGTGTTCCTGAAGAAGTGGCTGGCTCCGGTGCTGCGCAACCTGGCCGACACGCCGGAGCGCATGGCCGAGCTCGACGTCAACGAAGGCGTCGTCCCCCTCATCAAGATGATCTTCCCGGAGAAGGGCAGCCTGCTCACCCCGATCTTCCCCGCGCCCACCAACGCCCGCACGTTCGTCATCCTGCGCCTGCTCGGCGTGCTGGCCGGCGTGCTGGCCAAGGCGACGGGCGGGCGCATGCCGGCCGACCAGGAGACCATCCGCTACACCGGCGTCCACGGCATCGGCGCCGACGGCGAGCCGTACCTGATGCGGGAGGTGCTGGGCGGCGGCTCAGGCGGCCGCTGGTACGCCGACGGCGAGGACACCATCCACGTCGTGCCCGACTCGCGCAACATCCCCGTGGAGTTCGCCGAGGCCCGCTGGCCGTTCCGGGTGGAACGCCTGGCGCTGGCCTGCGACTCGGGCGGGCCGGGCATGTTCAGGGGCGGGCTCGGCTACGACAAGCACATCCGGATGCTCAGGGACGCCTCGTACATGTCGATCGCCGACCGCTCCATCCTGTCCTGCTGGGGTGTCAACGGCGGCCTCGCCGGGCGGCCGTTCCGCGTCGAGATCGCGGGCAAGGAGATGGAGGGACTGGTCGACGACCATCCGGTGCAGGCGGGGGAGCTGGTCAGGATCCGCACCACCGGCGGCGGTGGCTGGGGCTCGCCCTATGACCGCGACCCCCGGGCGGTGGCCGCCGACGTGCGCGACGGGAAGGTGTCGATCGCGGGCGCGCTGGGCGACTACGGGGTGGTGCTCGACGGCGATCGCATCGACGAGCAGGGCACCGCCGAACTGCGGGCCCGGCTACGGCCGCCGGCAGGGCGGTTCTTCGACCGGGGGCCCGGGTACGCGAAACTCGCCGGCCGGCCCTTCGCCGACGTCGACGAGTTGGAAGGCTCACCCCGCCCTCGCCCTTCGGACAACGGCCCGTCTCCTGGCGGTCCGCCGGAGAACGACCCGGCTCCTCACGTCCCGCCTGGGGAGGGCCTGCCTCAGGGCGGCCCGTCCGGGCCGTCCCGTGGCGCTCCCTCCGGTGGTCCCGCCCCGGTCGACCATCCGGCCGACGGTGGCCCGCCCGGCGAGGGCCCGATCGAAGAGCCTTGACCCGGGTGGCCGGGCCGGACACACGCGTACGGCGAGCCGGGACCCGCGCCGCAAGCACCGGCACGTGCGCGGCGACCCCTCGACGTCCACGCGGCGAAGCTGCGGGGCCCGAGGGGAGGGCTGCGATCAGGGGGTGTCGAAGCTGGCGAAATAGGTGGCCGACATGTCCTGGTCGCCGTGGCCCTGGGCCTCGGCGCGGCGCAGTCGTTCGCCCGCGGCCGCCACCACGTCGAGCCGCACCCCGGCGGCCTCTCCCGCCTGAGTGATCAGCCGGGTGTCCTTGACGGCGTTGGTGACGGCGAAGCTGGGCGTGAAGTCGCCCTCCAGAATGGACACCGACTTGGCCTGGAAGTAGGGGCTGTCCATCGGGCCGCCGGTGATCACTTCACGGACCAGGACGGGGTCGACGCCGAGCCCCTGGGCCAGCGCGAGAGCCTCGGCCACGACGGCGGTGAGCGAGATGCCGTAGCTCACCGTGGCCATCTTGAGCCGGGTGCCCGCGCCGCCGGCCCCGTCGTCGCCCACCCAGAGCGTACGCTGCCCGACAGCGTCGAAGACGGGGGTGAGCGCCTGCCTGGCGGACGGCGGCCCGGCCGCCAGCACGATGAGCTTTCCCTGCTCGGCGGGCTGGCGGGTGCCCTGCACGGGCGCGTCGGCGAACGTCAGCCCGTGCTCGGCCGCCAGCGCGGCCAGCCGCTCGGTGGCCGCCACGCCGACCGTGCTCATCTGCGCCCACACCTGCCCGGGGCGGAGCCCGGGGGCGGCGGCCGTCATCGCGGCGTGCGCGGCGTCGCCGTCGCTCAGCATCGTGACGATCACGTCGGCCCCGTCGACGGCCTCGGCGGGCGAGCCGGCCACGACCGCTCCATGGGCCGCCAGGGGCTGGGCCTTGCCCGCCGTACGGTTCCACACGTGCACCTGCATGCCGGACGTGGCGATGTTGCGCGCCATGGGGGCGCCCATCAGCCCGGTTCCCAGAACTGCAACCTTGACCATGGGATCATCATATGTTTCGGCTGTGACCATGACATCACAGGGGTGTGGCGTCTCCAGCGCGGGGGAGACTGGTGTGACCATTGAGAGAAAGGAAGGTACGCGCGTGCGGATCGTGCTTGCCGGGCTCGCCACGAGTCACCCGTACACCGATGCCCGCACCCTGGCCAGGCATGCCGAGCTGGTGGTGTGGGAGCCCGACGCCGAGAGGTTGCGGCGTTTCACCGATGAGCATCCGTCCGCGAAGGTCGCGCAGAGCCTGGCGGGTGCGCTGGGGCACGACCCGGACGGCGTGGTGCTTACCGTGCCCAACCCCGAGGTGCCCGCGGCGCTGGCCCGGGTGCTGGAGACAGGGGCGGCGTGCTTCGTGAACAAGCCGGGCGCCGCGACCCGGGCCCAGCTCGACGCGCTCGACCGGCTGCCGGTCCACGACCGGGTGATGTCGACGTCGGTGTTGCGGTTCGCGCCCGCGTTCGCCGGGGTGCGGGCCGCCCCGGACGACCTGCTCGCGGTGCGCGCCACCGTACGCCACGACGTGGGCCTCTGGGCGACCGGCTACAACCCGTGGCAGGACGCGCCCGCCGAGGGCGGCGGCACATTGGTGACCATGGGGGTGCACGGGGTGGAGCTGCTGGTCGCCCTGCTGGGCCCCGACGTGCGCCTGGCCGGGGCCGCGCGGTCCACGCGGCATTACGGTCCGCTCCGTTCCGAAGACACCGGTGTCATGGCCCTGCGGTGGGGCGGCGGCGTGCTCGGCACGGTCGAGGTGCTGGGCGTCTCCGAGAGGGAGTCCTACACGGTCACGCTGCACCGGCGCGAGTCCACCGAGACCTTCTCCATCGAGGGCGGCGACGATCCGATCAGGGGCCTCGGCTACGAGGGCACCATCGACGCGTTCCTGGCGATGGTGGGCGGCGCCCCCAGCCCGGTGCCGTGGGAGCAGACGAGAGCCGTGCTCGACGTGCTCGTCTCCGCGAGGGAGCGCGCTTAGGGAGACGGGCCCCGCGTTGACAGCACGAGTCTCCCACAGTTACGGTCTGGACCGTAAATAGCGAACGGGAGGACGTGCGTGCGGACGACGGCGGAACTCGATGAGCGGCTGGCGCGGCCCGGCGACGGGCTCGTCGACGACCTGGGCAGGCTGCCCGGCGACATCATGATCCTGGGCGCGGGCGGCAAGCTGGGCCCGAGCCTGGTGCGGCTGGCGCTCAACGCCACCCGTGGGGACCGGCGGATCATCGCGGTGTCCCGCTTCGGCGAGCCGGGTCTGGCGGACGCACTCCGGGAGGACGGCGCGACGGTGGTGCCCGCCGACGTGTCCGACGAACGGGCGCTGCGCGACCTGCCCGACGCGCCCAACGTGGTGTTTCTGGTCGGCGCCAAGTTCGGCACGCAGGGGCGCGCCCACGCCGCCTGGTTCACCAACACCTACCTGCCCGGCCGGGTGGCCGACCGGTTCAGGGACAGCAGGATCGCCGCCCTGTCCACCGGCAACGTCTACCCGCTCGTCCCGGTGGGCGGCGGCAGCACCGAGGACTCCCCGACCGGGCCCGTCGGCGACTACGCGATGAGCTGCCTGGGCAGGGAACGGGTCCTGACGCACTTCTCCGAGACGTACGGCACACGCGTGGCGCTGCTGCGGCTCAACTACGCCGTCGAGCTGCGCTACGGCGTGCTGGTCGACCTGGCGCAGAAGGTCCTGGCGGGCGAGCCCGTCGACCTCACGACCGGTCAGGTGAACGTGGTCTGGCAGGGCTACGCCAACGAGGTGACGCTGCGGTCGCTGCTGCTGGCCGGCACGCCGCCGTACGTGCTGAACGTGACCGGACCCGAGCTGATCTCGGTGCGGCAGGCCGCGCTGGCGCTCGGCCAGGCGCTCGGCAAGGAGCCGGTCTTCACCGGCGAGGAGGCCCCCACCGCGCTGCTGTCGAACGCGGGCCGCTGCCACCGGCTGTTCGGCTACCCGGAGCTGACCCCCGCCGAGCTCATCGAGCACACGGCGCGCTGGGTCGCGGACGGCGGGCCGCTGCTCGGCAAGCCCACCAAGTTCGAGCGCCGCGACGGGCGTTTCTGATCCGTGCCACATCACCGCACCTACTCACTTGGGGGTCCTCACGTGCTCGGCACGGCTCCGGAGGCGCACGCGTCCGTGCGCGACCTGTTCAGGCGCGGCCTGGTGATCCCGGCGCACCCGCTGGCGCTGACCTCCGACAGGAAGCTGGACGAGCGCCGCCAGCGGGCGCTCACTCGCTACTACGTCGAGGCGGGCGCGGGCGGGCTGGCGGTGGGCGTGCACACCACGCAGTTCGCCATCCACGGCACCGGCCTGCTGGCCCCGGTGCTCGAACTGGCGGCCACGGTGGCGGGCGAGTACGAGCACGACGTGGTGCTCGTGGCCGGCGCCACCGGGCCGACCGCGCGGGCGGTGGCGGAGGCCGAGCTGGCCAGGTCGCTCGGCTACCACATGGTGCTGCTCAGCCCGTACCGCGAGCTGGACGAGGACGGCCTGATCGAGCGGGCTCGGGCGGTGAGCGAGGTGCTGCCGGTGATCGGCTTCTACCTGCAGCCCGCGGTCGGCGGCCGGCACCTGTCCAGGGAGTTCTGGACGCGGCTCGCGGCGATCGAGGCCGTGGTCGGCATCAAGGCGGCGCCTTTCGACCGCTACCGGACCCTCGACGTGCTGCACGGCGTGGTGCGCGCGGGCCGGCAGGCCGAGGTGGCCCTCTACACCGGCAACGACGACCACATCCTGACCGACCTGATCACCCCGCACCGGGTGGTCGTGGACGGGCGCGAGGTGGACATCGAGTTCGTCGGCGGGCTGCTCGGCCAGTGGGCGGTGTGGGTGCGCCGGGCCGTGGAACTGCTGGAGCAGGCCAGGGCGGCGCGTTCGGGCGACGACGCGGCCGTACGCCGGCTGCTCACCCTCGACGGTCACCTGACCGACGCCAACGCCGCCATCTTCGACTCGGCCAACGCCTTCCGCGGCTGCATCCCCGGCATCCACGAGGTGCTGCGCCGGCAGGGCCTGCTGGAGGGCCGCTGGTGCCTGGACCCGGCCGAGGAACTGTCGACCGGCCAGCTGGCAGAGATCGACCGGGTGCTGGCCGCCTACCCGGCGCTGCGCGACGACGACTTCGTCGCCGAGAACCTCTCACGCTGGCTCGCCTGACCGATGTCCGGGGCCGGGGTGCTGGAGAGTCAGGCGATAGAGGGTCAGCGGGCGGCCGCTGGATCCGCTGGTGAGGTTGCCGGTGCGTTCGGCGAGCCCGGCCAGCTCCAGGCGGTGCAGCATGCGCCGGGCCGTGCGCTGCTGGACGGCCAGCCGGTCGGCGATCTCGCGCGTCGTCAGGGGCTCGCCGCCCGTGGCGGCCCGCGCCTGGAGGAGCTTCTCCAGCGTCGGCACCGACAGCCCGACCCGGCGGGCGATGACCGACAGGCTCTGCCCGCCGGCGGGCTCGGCGGTCACCGACTCCAGCACGATGTCGGCGTCCGCCCGCAGCGACAGCACCGCGGCCACCGGGCCGAGCCTGCGTGCCTTGGCCAGCGCCCGCCGCGCCAGGCTCTCCGCCTCCGCGGCGCTGCGTCCCAGCCCGAACCCGACGCGGACGGCGTCGTTCTGCTCGGCCAGCCGGGCCAGCATGGGAAGCCCGGTGAAGCCGCCCGTGGCGTCGTGCAGCGGGCCGCGGGTCGTGACCAGCAGGTGGGTGCCGCCGCGGAAGGCCGCCAGCGTGCCGCCCAGCGCCGTGGCCTCGCGCAGCAGCCCCTCCTCGTCGGCCACCTCGACGAGCCCGAGCGCGATCTGGGCGTCCTCCTGCACCTGCCCTTCGGCGGTGAGCACGAGCTGGCGCAGCGCCACCCGTACCGAGTGCACGGAGGGCACCAGGCGCAGCACGTGCCGCTCGTCGCGCAGCGCCTCGTACACGGAGCTCAGGCAGGTGATCACGGTGTGCGCGGGGCTCCTGCGGTGGAAGGCGATCGCCTTCTGGGAGGTCATGCCCGGCCGGTACGGGTGCGTGCGCAGCTCTCCGGTCGGCAGGCCGGCCTCGCCGAACGTGGCGTCGACGTCGGCGGCGGGCAACGTGTCGATCGACAGCCTGGTGACGTCCTCGCCCCGGTGCTGGAGGCGTACGAGGGCGTTGAGCAGCGTCGCGCCCGAGTAGTCGACGAACGCGGCGGGACGGATGAGGGCCTCGGCGTCGCGGCAGAGCATGTAGGGCACGATGCCGGTGAACAGCCAGCCCTCGACGGAGGCGGCGTGGGCCTCGACGATCGCGGGCGCCTGCGACTCGTGGTCGTAGTCGAGGCGCAGGGTGCTCACGCCCGGCTGCTCCTCGCAGACGGCCGCGACGTCGTCGACCAGATCGTGCGGGCCGACGACTCCGATGACGATTCCCACGCACGCCTCCCTCTCGCTTATTTCGGTCAGGACCGCAATCATAACTGGTGAGGTGCCCGGTGAAGTTCCCGTCCATGGCAGAGGCCGACGGCCGTACCCTCGGAGACGAGGAGGTGGCCGCCGTCGAGCGGGTGATCCGCTCGGGCATGCTCAACTCCGTCTGGGGGACCGAGGCGCGCGAGCTGGAACGCGAGGTCGCGCGTATGTACGGCTCCCGCCACGCGATCGCGTGCAGCTCCGGCACCGCGGCCCTCCATCTGTCGGTCGTGGCGGCCGCTCCGGATCCAGGGGACGAGATCATCACGACACCGATCACGGACTTCGGGACCGTGGCCCCCATCCTGGCGCAGAACGCCGTTCCTGTCTTCGCCGACGTGGATCCGTCCGACGGGAATCTCGATCCCGGCGCCGTGGCAGCGCTCATCGGCCCGCGGACCAGAGCGATCATGGCGGTGCACCTGTTCGGGGCGCCGGCCAGGATCCACGAGCTGCGCGCGCTGGCCGACGAGAACGGTCTGACGCTGATCGAGGACTGCGCGCAGGCCTGGCTGGCCGAGCTGCCCGGCGGCGGGCTCGCGGGGACGACGGGTCACGTGGCCTGCCTCAGCCTGCAGCAGTGGAAGCACATCACCTGCGGCGACGGCGGCGTGGCGATCACCCGCGACGAGGAGCTGGCCAGGCGGATGCGGCTCTTCTCCGACAAGGGCTGGGACCGCGCGGCCGGGCGCTCGCACGCCGCCTTCGGGCTCAACTACCGCATGAGCGAGCTCCAGGCCGCCGTGGCCCGCGCCCAGCTCGCCAAGCTGCCCGGCGTGCTCGCCGCGCGCCGCCGCACGGCCCTGCAGCTCATGGACGCGCTCAAGGACCAGCCGGGGATACGCCTGCCGCGCCCGCAGGGCCACGCCTGGTGGCTCTTCCCGATCGTGTGCCCGGGCGGCGACGCGCCCGAACTGGCGGCGCACCTGGCGACGGCCGGCGTCCCCGCCCGCGCCGGATATCTCGCCCAGCCACTGAACAGGGCGCCGGTGTGGGAGGCGCGCATCTACGGGACCGCTCGTTACCCGCTCGACGGTTACACCCCCAACCCCTGCCCGCGGGCCGAGCGCATGGTGGACCGTACGCTGCTCGTCATCGACTGGAACGAGAACTACACGTCGGGGCACGTCGAGGCGATCGCCCAGGAGATGGCGCGGTACCGGGGCCGGGCGTAGTCACGTTCACATCTCAGGCATTGACCGGGCCAAGTCACGCTCACTAGGTTTCGGTCAGGACCGGTATTAAGCGAAAGGAAGCCGCCGATGAAAAAGGCAGCGGCAGTCGGCCTCGCGGCCGTCCTGAGCCTGGCGGTCGCCGGGTGCGGATCCAGCGGCGGCTCGGACAAGAGCGCCGTGACCCTGTGGATGTATCCCGTCATCGGGGACCAGGCCAAGAGCCAGGCGTTCTGGGGCAAGGTCGAGAAGGACTTCGAAGCGGCCAACCCCACGACCGACATCACGATCGACCTGCAGCCCTGGGAGGGCCGTCAGGAGAAGGTCACCACGGCGCTGGTCTCGAAGAAGGGCTTCGACCTGGTCGTGCTCGGCCCCGACCAGATCCCGCAGTACGCCCAGCAGGGCACGATCGAGCCGGTCGACGACATCGTCGCGCCGGACAAGGCCTCCTACCTCCCGAACTCGCTCAGCGCCCTCACCGTCGACGGCAAGCTCTACGGCGTCCCCATCTACCAGACCATCACCGTGCCGATCTACAACAAGAAGTTGTTCTCCGAGGCCGGCGTGGACAAGGTGCCGGAGACGCTCGACGAGCTGAAGGAGGCCGCGCCCAAGCTGGCCGCCAAGAAGGTCGCCATCCTCGACTACCCGGGCAAGCCCGAGGTGACCCTCAACCAGAGCTTCTATCCGATCCTGTGGGCCAACGGCGGCACCGTCTTCGCCGCCGACGGCAAGAGCGTCGTGTTCAACGGCCCCGAGGGCGTGGCGAGCCTGCAGTTGCTGCTCGACCTGAAGGCCGCGGGCGGCCTGCCGCCGAACGCCGCGAGCAAGGGCAACGACATCGAGGGCGGCACGCTGGCCGCCGGCAAGACCGCCATGTACCACGCGGCCACCGCGGGCCAGGTCGACCAGCTCGCCACCGCCATCGGCGCCGGGAACGTCGGCATCGGCCCGCCACTCGAAGGTACGAAGCGCGTCGCGTTCGGCATCCCCGGAGGTCTCATGCTGGCCAAGCACTCCGAGAACAAGGACGCGGCAAAGAAGTTCGTCACCTACCTGGCCTCCCCCGAGGTCTCCGCCGCGCTGGCCAAGGAGTCGGGCTTCTTCCCCGCGCGCACCGACGTGACCGTGCCCGACCAGTCGGAGGCGTCCGAGGAGTTCGCCAAGTCCCTGCAGTACGCCTTCCCCGGCGACACCCACCCGAAGGCCCGGCAGGTGATGGGCGTGCTCGCCCCGCACATCCAGGCGGCGCTGCTCGGCAAGGAGGACGCGAAGACCGCGCTCGACGCGGCGGCGCAAGAGGCGAACCAACTGCTCGGCAGCGGCGGCTGAGAGGGAAGGGACCACCTGGTGCGTCATCGCCTGCGCGACCCGGTCACCGGCCTGCTGTTCGTGCTGCCCGTACTCGTGCTCTTCCTGATCTTCCGGATCTTCCCGTCGCTGGGCGCGGCGGGCATGAGCCTGACGAACTGGAACATCGGCGGCGAGTGGGACATCATCGGCGTGGACAACTACGCCCGGCTGCTCGACGACGTGAACTTCTGGCTGAGCCTGCGGGTCACCCTCGTGTACTCCGTCGTCTACGTGCCGCTCACCATGCTCGTGGCGCTCGGCACGGCGTTGCTGCTCAACCAGGTGGTGTTCATGCGCGGCCTGTTCCGCGGCATGCTCTTCCTCCCGTACGTGACCAGCTTCGTGCTCGCGGGCATCGTCTGGCGCTGGATCTACGAGTACAACGGCCTGATCAACGGCCTGCTTGCCAAGGTCGACCTCGGCCCGGTCGCGTTCCTGGAGGAGTCGGGGGTGGTCCTGCCCGCGCTGGCCGTCGTGTCGGTGTGGAAGGGGTTCGGCTACTCGATGCTGATCCTGCTGGCGGGGCTGAAGGCGATCCCGTCCTCCTACCTGGAGGCGGCCACGGTCGACGGGGCCAACGCCTGGCAACGTTTCCGCAGGATCACGCTGCCGCTGCTCAAGCCCACGATCTTCTTCGTCCTCGTGATCGAGACGATCAGCGCCTTCCAGACCTTCGACACGGTGTACGTGATGACCGGCGGCGGCCCGGCCAGGGCGACGTACACCCTCATCTACGGCATCTACGACCACGGCTTCCGGTCGTTCGACTTCGGCTACGCCGCCACCTGGGGCATGGTGCTGTTCGCGGTCGTGCTGGTCGTGTCGCTGATCCAGCGCCGTTTCCTGGACCGGGGGAACACATGACGATCACCACGGCGTCCCGTCCGCCCTCCGTCCGGGCCGAGCCCTCCCGCGCGGCGCGCAGGCCGTGGTGGCGGGGCAGGTGGCCGCTGGCCGCCCTGCTCGCGCTGCTGTCTGTGCTGACCGTCAGCCCCTTCGTGGCGATGTTCATCGTGGCCCTGTCGCCGGCGGGCCGCCCGACCGTGCCCGCGCGGTGGCCGGAGTCGCTCACGCTGGACAACATCACGATGGTGTTGTCGTCGTCGGGATTCGTCACCTGGACGTTCAACTCGCTGATCTACGCCTTCGTCTCCGTGGTGATCATCCTGCTCACCTCGTCGATGGCGGGCTACGCCTTCGCCAAGAAACGCTTCCCCGGCCGCGAGGCGATGTTCTGGACGTTCCTCGCGACCATGATGGTCCCGTTCCAGGCCACCCTCATCCCGACGTTCGTGCTCGTCAACAGCCTGGACGGAGTGGACACGTTCTGGGGGCTGATCGTCCCGACGCTGGCCAACTCGCAGGCCGTCTTCCTGATGCGGCAGTTCATCCTGGGCCTGCCCGACGAGCTGTTCGACGCCGCGAAGGTGGACGGCGCCTCCGAGTGGCGGGTTTACTGGACGATCGTGCTCCCGCTGACCAAGCCGATCCTGGCCACGCTGGGCGTGTTCGTGTTCCTGTGGCACTGGAACGACTTCCTGTGGCCGCTGGTCGTCGGGCAGAGCGACGCCACCCGTACGCTCACGGTCGGCCTGACCACGCTGCGGACCGAGGAGATGCAGCTGTCGCTGCTCATGGCGTCGGCGGCCGTGTCCGTGGTGCCGTGCCTGCTGGTGTTCTTCCTGCTGCAGCGCTACCTGGTCAACAGCATCGCGATGACGGGCCTGAAGTGATCGCGCTCTCCCTGGCTCCCGGGCTGCGCGAGATGTTCCTCCCACCGCCCCTGTTCGCGCGGCTCGAACGGCTGGCCCCGATCGGCCCGCTGGAGCGGGCGCGGGTGCTGGTCACCGGATGGGACACGCCGCGCGTGGACGCGGAGACGCTGGCCCGCGCGCCGGAGTTGCGGCTCGTGGCGCACACCGGCGCCGCGGTCGGGTTCCTGGTCTCCGACGCGCTCTGGGAGCGGGGCATCCGGGTGACCCAGACCGGAGCCGCGATGGCGCCCGCGGTGGGCGAGGTGGCGCTGACGTTCACGTTGTGCCTGCTGCACCAGGTGCACCGCTTCGACCACGACCTGCGGTCAGGGTCGGGCTGGGCGCAGACCAGGGCGGCGGCCCGGCCGAGGCGCGAGCTGCGCGGCAGCGTGGTCGGCGTCGTGGGCGCCTCCCGCACCGGGCGGGCGTACGCGGGGCTGGTCCGGGCGCTCGGCGCCGAGCTGCTGCTCGCCGACCCGACCGTCTGCGCGGATGACGCGGCCGGGCTGGGCGCCACGCTGGTGGAGCTGGACGACCTGCTGACGCGCAGCGACGTCGTGGCCCTGCACGCCCCCGCCATCCCGGCGACCCGGCACCTGATCGGCCGCAGGGAGCTGGCGCTCATGCCCGACGGCGCGGCGCTGGTGAACACCGCCAGGTCGTGGCTGGTCGACTCGGCCGCGCTCCTCGACGAGCTGCGCGGCGGCAGGATCGACGCGGCGCTCGACGTCTTCGACGAGGAGCCGCTCTCGGAGGACAGCCCGCTGCGCCGCCTGCCGAACGTGCTGCTGACCCCGCACCAGGCGGCGGGCACCGAGGAGGCCAGGCACCGGATGGGAACGCTGACGGTCGGCGAGATCGCGAGGTTCCTCGCCGGTGAGCCGCTCCAGCACGAGGTCACCCGCGAACAGCTGCGTTGGACCGCCTAGCACCCTGGAAGAGAGGGTCTAAGCTGTGCGAATGGTTGATATCGACCCCCGCGCGGCCGAGTTGCGCGACCGGCTGCGCGGCACCCTGATCGCCGCCGCCGCGACCCCGATGACCGGGCCGGGCGAGATCGACCTCGACGTGGTGGCGCGGTATCTCTCCGGCCTGGTGGCCGACGGCGCCACCGGCCTGGCCGTGCTCGCCCACACCGGCCGCGGGCCGTTCCTCGCTTCCGCCGAGCGCGCCGCCGTCGTCGAGTGCGCCGCGGCCCTGGACGTCCCCGTGCTGGTCGGCGTGGGCGGCGGGCCCTGCGACGCGGCCGAGCAGGCGCGGGCGGCCGCGGACCTCGGGGCGGACGGCGTGCTCGTGTTCCCGTCGGAAGGCGACAGAGCCGTGCTGCACGAGCAGGTGTGGCGGGCCGCCCGCCTGCCGATGGTCGCCTTCGACCTCTACACGCGGCCCTGCCCGACGGACGTCATGCGGGAGGTCCTGCGGCACCCCGGCGTGGCCGGGCTCAAGACCGCGCTGCTGTCCGACGCCATGGGCTGCCAGCGGGCGATCGCGCTCGCCCGCGAGTCCGGCCGGCTGGCGATCACGGGGGAGGACCGCATGTTCGGCCCCTCGCTGCTGTGGGGGGCCGAGGCCGCGCTGGTGGGCGTCGCGGCCGCCGCCGTCGGGGTGACGGCCGAGGTGATGCGCGCCTTCGGCGAGCCGGACCTGCGCGCGTTCGAGCGGGCCTCGGGCCGTCTCGACCGGCTGGCCGCCGCCACCTTCACCGAGCCCATGGAGGGGTACGTGCAGCGCATGCTCTGGCTGGCCGCCGCCGAGGGCCGTATCCCTGCCCTCCATGCCTGCGACCCCTACGGTCCCGGCCTGCCGGAGGGGGAACGCCGCGACCTGCTGGCCCAGGACTTCGGCCCGGCGGAGGAGCGGGCCGGGGCGGTCGCCGGGTGAGCCCGCCGGGCTCGTACGGTCAGAGCCGGAAGAGGGCGGTGGCGTTGCGCCAGGCGATCCGCTCGGCCGTCTCCCTGGGCAGGCCGGCGGCGGCCACCGCCCCGAAGGCCGACGCCGGGTCGATCAGGGTCGCGTCGGTGCCGAACAGGAGCCGGGCCGGGTCCACCCCGGCCACCACCTCCGCGATGCGGCCCGCCGGGGCGTGCGACCAGCAGGGCTCCAGGTAGAGGCGGTCGCAGGCGTCCGCGGCCTCGATGGCGTGCCGGAACCCGTCGGCCCCCATGTGCCCGGCGATCACCCGCAGGCCGGGGATGTCCAGGCAGACCTCGGCCAGGTCGAGCACCGAGGCGCCCCACGTGTGCACGAGCGCCGGGCGGCCTGTCCCGGCGACCAGCGTCAGCGCCTCACGCAACCGCGCCGAGCCGGCCGGCGAGCCCGTGTAGTCGGTGTGGATCTTGACGCCGACGAACCTTCCTCCCGGCAGGTACGCGCGCAGGTCCGCCTCCGCCTCGCGCAGCCGCCGCGGGTTGACCGTGACGTAGCCGAGCAGGCGGTCCTGCGTCTCCAGGTAGGCGGCCAGGACGCGGTTGCCCGCGGGGGCGTCGTAGGTCACGGCCTCGGTGGCGGAGACGATCGCCCGGTCGATGCCGTAGCGGTCCATGGTGGCCAGGGTCGAGCCGGCGACGTCCATGGTGAAGAACCACGGGCCCCAGTGGGCGTGTACATCGATGATCACCGCGCGGACCTCCTCGGCGTTGCGGCGAGCAGCCTCGTCGCGTTGCCGCCGGCCACCGCGGCGATCTCCGCGGGTCCCAGGCCGCTGGTCGCCAGGCGGAGGAGGGGGACGAGGGGCTCGTAGTGGGGTGCGCGTGAGCCGTACAGCAGGCGGTCGGCGCCGAGCTCCGCGGCGACCGTCTCCAGCGCGTCGGGGGAGTTGAGCAGGCGGGTGGAGGTGTGGAAGCCGGGCTCGTCCGCGGCGGCGACCAGGAAGTCGCCCAGGTGGTAGAAGTGCGTGTCGAGGAAAACCACCCTGGCCTCGATCCCGGTGAAGGGCTGCCAGAACCTGCGCACGTCACCGCCGGTGAGCACCACCAGGCCGAGCCGTGCCGCCCGGAGGGCGACGTGCCGGACGGACGGGAAGGCCGCGTCGACGCCCTGCTCGTCGGGGAAGAGCCGGACGGCCCGCGCCCCCGCCGACGCCAGCCGCTCCAGCTCGCGGGCCGCGCCGATCGGGTCGCGCAGGTCCACGGCGCCGACGGGGACGATCCCGGGGCACGCGGCCAGGGCCAGCATCTCGTCGTTGCCCGTGCGCGTGTCGAACAGCGCCGCCCGCAGGTGCGCCACCGCCGCCGCTCGAACGCGGTGCGCGGCCAGCGTCTCCAGCACGGCCTGGCTCGTGCCGGGCGGCCCGTCGCGGTCCGGGTACGCGCCGAGCAGCGCGTCCACGTCGAGCGTCACCTCGAGCTCGCCCACCAGCCGCCACGCGTCGAAGGGCGTGGCGCACCCTTGCTTTTCGGGCCCGTCCTCAATCGGCATGCCGGTCATTATGGCATTGCCGGAATCGAGGCAGAAAGGTACGTTCGGTCGGGATGAGCAAGAGGTGAAACCCCTTGGCCGGGCGTGGGTCGCACAGTGGGCCCTTGACCGTCACTTCCCGGCCGGGCTAGTTTCGGTCTGTGCCGAAATTTGTGATTGATGCACACCGGCTCATCGGTCCCGTGCCGTTCGACGACCTCCCCGAGGACCCCACAGGCGAGATGGACCGGCTCGGCATCGACCGGGCCTTCGTCACCCACACGCTCAGCCTCTACTCCGACGCCGCCGCGGGCAACGAGGCCCTGCTCGCGCTCGACGACCCCCGGCTCGTCCCCGTGCCCGTCGTGGTGCCGGGGGAGACGGGGGAGGAGCTGCCCGGTGTGCGGATGGTCAGGTTGTGCCCGGAACGCCACCGGTTCGACCTCACGGGCCCGGCCACGCTGCGCAGTCTGTCCGCGCTCGGCCTGCCCGCCGCGGTCGACCTGGAGGAGACCTCGCCCGCCCAGCTCCGCCACCTCGCCGAGCGCCTGCCCGCTCAGCGCCTCCTCGTGCTCAACCCCGGTTACCGCCGGCTGCGCGCGCTGGCCGAGCTGATGGACGAGGCGCCGAACGTGTGGGCCGAGATCGGCACCGTCAACACCCAGGGCGGCGTCGAATGGCTGTCCGCGCGGTACGGGGCGGGGAGGCTGGTGTTCGGCACCGGCGCGCCCGTCGCCGACGACTGCGGCCCGCGCTTCCTGCTCGACCACCTCGACCTGCCCGCCGAGGACGTCGAACGGATCGCCGCCGGGTCACTGGAGGCGATGGTGTGATCCTCGACGCCCACGGCCACGTGGGGACCTGGCCGGACTTCCTCATCCCGCATCCCGCCGCCGAGCACCTCCTGGCCGCGATGGACCGGATCGGCGTCGCCGCGATGGGCATCAGCCATCTGCTCGCCGTCGGCCCCGACGCGGTGCGCGGCAACGCGGCGGCCATGGAGATCGCCGCGCGTTTCTCCGGCAGGTTCGGGGTCTGGCAGGTCTACAACCCGCACCACCGCACGCAGCTGCCCAGCGTGGGCACGCCCGGCGTGTGGGGCGTCAAACTCCACCCCGACGTGCACCAGTGCCGCCTCGACGACCCCTCGTACGAGCCGGTCTGGCGCTGCGGCCTGCCGGTCCTGGCGCACGGCCAGACGGACTCGCCGTGGAGCGACCCGGCCCAGTTCGCCGCCGTCGCCGCGCGGCATCCGCACGTGCCGCTGATCATGGGACACACCGGGCTCTGGCCGTACGGGTTCGGCCGCGCGGCCCGGCTCGTGGCCGATCATCCCAGTGTGTTCCTGGAGACGTGCGGCTCTAAGATGACCGGCCGCTGGATCGCCAGGCTGGCCGCGCTCGCGGGGGCGGAGCGGGTGCTGTTCGGCTCGGACGCGTGTTTCCTCGACCTGCGTACGGGCTACGGCCGCGTCGCGCTGGCCCCGCTCACCGACGCCGACCGCGCTCTCATCCAGGGCGGCAACCTGGCCCGCCTCCTCGGCCTTCCCCTCCCCGATCTGCGCCTCCCCGATCTGCCCGGCCCTCCGGAGAAGGGACACCCAGCGTGACACTCGCCATTCACGGTGGCGCCCCCGTCAGGACGGCGCCCTGGCCGGCCTGGCCGCCGCCCGTCGACCCCGCCCAGCGCGAACTGGTGACCGAGGTGCTGGAGAGCGGCCTCTGGGGCGCCACGCAGGGCGGCTCCGTGGTCGCGGACCTGACCGCCGCGTTCGCCCGCCGCTCCGGCGTCCGGCACGGCGTCGCCGTCGCCAACGCCACGCTGGGGCTGTTCGCGGCGCTGCGCGGCCTGGGCGTCGGCAAGGGGGACGAGGTGATCGTGCCGGCGTACACGTTCGTGGCCTCGGCCACCGCGGTGCTGCTGGCCGGCGCGACCCCCGTGATCGCCGACGTCGACCCCGTGGACCTGCACCTGTCGCCGGATGCGGTGCGGGCCGCGCTGACCGGCAGGACGGCCGCGCTCATGCCCGTGCACCTGGCGGGCAGCCCCGCGGCCATGGACGCGCTGAACGACCTGGCCACCCGCCACGGCCTCGCGGTCGTCGAGGACGCCGCCCAGGCGCACGGCGCGACGTACAAGGACCGCCCGGTCGGCGGCCTGGGCGACGCGGGCGTCTACAGCTTCCAGGCGAGCAAGGCGATGACCGCGGGGGAGGGCGGCCTGATCGTCTGCCGCGACGAGTCCGCGTACGAGCGCGTCTGGTCGGTCTGCAACCTCGGCCGCGCGTTGGGCGGGCAGTGGTACGGCCACCCGTCCGTCGGCTGGAACCTGCGCCTCACCGAGCTCCAGGCGGCAGTGCTGCTGCCCTGGCTGGACCGGCTCGACGACGAGATCGACCGCAGGAACACCTTCTGCGCCGCTCTCGGACACGAGCTGGCCGCCGTCCCCGAGGTCGCCGTGGTGCCCGCGACGGAGGGCACCACCCGCGACTCGCGTCACCTCCTCATGCTGCGCCTCGACGCCGGCGTGGACCGCGCGTTCCTGCTGGAGGCCATGGCCGCCGAAGGTGTGCCGCTGGACGCCGGCTACCCGCCGCTCGGCACCATGTCCGCGCTCATCGGGGAGGGCGCCCGCGTCGAGTCGTGTCCCGTCACGGCCGAGGCGGCCGGCACCGTGGTGTGGGTGCGCCAGTCGATGCTCATGGAGGACCCGGCCGCCGCGGCCGACATCGCGCAGGCCTTCGCCAAGGTGCTGCGGCACACCGGAATCGCGAATTAGGACCTTAACCGTAATCAAGGTATTGACGCTATACGAGCGCAATCTCTAGGTTTCGGTCATGACCTTAATGAGGAGAATGCTGGCCGCCGCGGTGGCGGCCGTCCTCGTGACGCTGGCCGCCGCCCCCGCCGGCGCGGCGCAGCGCCGTACCGAGGACCTCGGCGTGCCCCTGGAGGACGTGCTGCTGATCGGCGGCGTGGTGGCGCCCGGCCCCGGCGGCAGGACCGTCCTGTGGGGCGCGTCCTCCGGCAGCCCCGCCCATCTCAACGCCGTCGACCCGGCCACCGGGGCCGAGGTGGCCAGGTACGACCTGCCGGGCGCGGAAGGCTCCTGGGCCGTGGACGCCGCCCAGGACGGCAGCGTCTACGTCGGCACGTACGGCGACGGACGGCTCTACCGCTGGACTGACCAGGGTGGTGTGCAGGACCTCGGCCGCCCCCTGCCCTCGGAGAACTTCGTCTGGACCGTCGCGGCCGGCGAGGGCGCCACCGTCTACGGCGGCACCTCCCCGGGAGGCCGCCTGTTCGCCTACGATCCCGCGACCGGCGTACGCGACTACGGCAGGCTCTCGGCCGCCCACTCCTACGTCCGCAGCGTCTCCTACGCCGACGGGAAGATCTACGCGGGCACCGAGGACCCCGCCGCGATCTTCGAGGTCGACGCCGCCTCCGGCACGTCCAGGCAGCTCCCCCTGCCCGACGGCCTCGACCCGGCGGGCAAGTGGGCCTACGACGTGAACGTCGCCGCCGGCCACCTGTACGTGCGCTTCGGCGGTGCGAGCCCCGGCCCGCTCCACGTGTGGGACATCGCCGCCGGCCGCTGGAGCGACACCCTGGACCCCGCCCACGGCCTGGACGTCTCGCCGCCCGACGACGACGGCGCGGTCTACCTCGTCAAGGACGGCGAACTCGTCCGCTACGACCCCAGGACGAAGGAGACGACGGGCACGGGCATGCCCATCACGGGCCGCGTCGCCAACACCCGCGGCATCGGCTGGGCCGAGCTGGGCCTGCCGGACTATCCGGGCAAGAGCGTCGTGGGTCTCCTCTGGCGCGGCCTGATGTTCCGTTACAACCCGCAGACCGGCGCGACGTCGTTCGCGCAGACGGAGGTCCAGGGCGAGCCGATCGACGTGACGGCGCTCTCGGAAGGCCCCGACGGCCGCATGTACGCCGGCGGCTTCCTCAACGGCGGTTTCGCCGCTCTCGACCCCAAGACGGGAAAACGGGCCGAGTTCCACACGTTCTCGCAGAGCGAGGACATGACCACGCACGACGGCAGGCTGTACGTCGGCGCCTACCCCGAGGCCCGGGTCTACGCCTACGACCCGGAACTGCCGTGGAACAGCCCGGAATACTCCCCGAGCCCCGAGCCCGGCCCGGCCGACAACCCGGCCCGCCTGTTCGACCTGGCCGCGGAGAAGCAGATCAGGCCGCGGGCGCTGACGTCGGCGGGCCGCTACCTCGCCGCGGGCACCATGCCCGACCTCGGCCACCTGGGCGGAGTGCTGGCGATCTGGGACCCGGAGACCGGCGAGCTCAAGCACTCCGGGCGCAACGTGATCAAGGATCAGAGCATCGTCTCGCTCGCCTACCGCGACGGCGTGCTCTACGGCGGCACCTCCATCTACAGCGGCCAGTCGGCCACGCCGCCGACCCAGCCCGAGGCCAAGCTGTTCGCCTGGTCGGTGAAGGACGACCGGGTGCTGTGGGAGATCGTCCCCGCGCCGGGCAAGCCGGCGGTCCCCGCGCTGACGTTCGACGACCGGGGCCGGCTGTGGGGGATCGCCGGCGGCGAGGTGTTCGCCGTCAACCCGGCCGCCCGCAAGGTGGTCGAACGGGTCACGCTGTCGGACAGCGAGAGCGCGAGCGGGCAGCTCGCCTTCAACCGGCGTGACCGCACACTGTACGGCGCCCACGCCGGCCAGTACGTCTTCTCCCTCGACCCGCGCACCGGCCGGCACGCCGTGCTGAAGGAGGGACCCGTGCACCAGCTCGCGGTGCACGGGTCGGGAGACGTCTACTTCGCCGAAGGGCCGCGCCTGTTCCGGCTCACGGATCAGCGGATGCGATAGGTGGGGAAGGTCTCGAAGCGCGACAGGCGGAGGTGCCCGTCAGGGCCGAGGAGGAGGTTCGAGATCGGGCGGGCGATGAGCGTGGACGCCATCGTCCCGGATCAATCCGGTACGCCTTGCCCTGGTCGACCCCGTACACGCTGCTCTGGGTGGACCCGGCCACCGGGCGGACAGCCAGGGCCGTCAAGCACCAGGACCTACCCCTGGGACACCGTCACCCAGGTACGGCCGGACACCGATCTCGCGTCCCACGCGGGTTTCCTGCGGGGCAAGGTGACGAGGCGCACGTACGGCCTCCCCGTTCGCGCCTAACGGTCTTGACCGTGATTTGCCCATGGCTCCGTGGCAGGATGGCGGCGTGAGCCCATCAGTGGTCATCGCCGTCCGGCACGGGGAGAGCGAGGCCAACCTCGCCTACCGGCTGGCCGGCGACACGCCGCTGGTCTACGAGCGGGGCGACGACGAGGTGACGTTGACCGAGCAGGGCAGGGCGCAGGCCGCGGCGCTCGGGCGCCTGCTCGCCGCCCTGCCCGGCGGCGAGGCGCCCGAACTGGTGTGGTGCTCGCCCTACCTGCGCGCCCTCGACACGTGGCGGATCGCCCAGGACGTCTGGGGCGTCCGCCCGCTCCCCGTCACCGTGGACGAACGGCTCAGGGACCAGGAGATGGGCGAGTTCGCCCGCTACAACCCGGTCGCGGCCGAGGAACGTTTCCCCGGGGAGCGGGCGCGACGAGAGGCCGAAGGCGCCTGGGCCTACCGCCCGCCCGGGGGAGAGTCACTGGCCGACGTCGTCGGCCGGCTCCGTGACCTCCTCGCCGACCTGCGGCGGCGGGCCGCCGGGCGGCGGGTGCTGATCGTCGCCCACGACTCCGTGGTGCTGGGGCTGCGCCATGTCATCGCCGGCGACCCCGACGCGCGGCTCGCGGCCGTGCTGGAGTTCGCGCCGGTGCTCAACGCCTCCGTGTCGGTCTGGCGCACCGGCGGCGAACGTTTCGAGCTCGTACGCTTCAACGACGTCGCCCACCTGACCCCCTGACACCACGCCCTCGCCCGCCCGGCCTCGACCTCCGAGGCCTCACC
>NZ_SMJZ01000012.1 GCF_004348345.1 Nonomuraea longispora | reverse complement strand
GGGCTGATCACCTCCTGACGCCGGCGCGTGGTTCTGTCGGTGACATGTGACAGCGTTTGTCGGTCTGCTGCGACAGCGGTCGTTTGTGCTTGAAGGTGATATCGCTGAGAAGTAACAGCGCCCAGAGGCTTGCGGTCGGGAGCATTGATGTGCTCCGCGGGATGAGCAGGGCCAGGGCTTCAACAACGACTCGTCGGGACACGCCGCAGTGCTGCCGTTCTTACGCTGAGAACCGCGAATTGGAAGCGCGGACAGGACGGCACCGCCGCCCGCCTGGACCGCATCCTGCGCCACCGGTCAGCCCTCGATCTGGACGCACGGCCGGGCATGCGCGGCGAAGAACCGCAGGACGACATCCGCGATCTCGCCGGGCTTCTTCTCTGGAGCGAAGTGGTCGAGCGTACGGAATGTCGCGGTCTCGGAGCGCGGGATCGTCTCGGCCAGCCGGGAGAGGGCGACGGCCTGCCGGCCGGTGTCACGCCCCTTGCCGCGCATGACCAGGGTGGCTGCGGCGATCTCGCGGTAGTCGGCCAGCCGGCCGTCGAACCGCCCCACCTCGACGTGCTCGCTGATCGCCTGGGGCATGAGCGCGAGATTCTGCCGCATCTCGGCACGGGGGATCGCGTACCGCAGGATGATCCGGAGAAGCCTGCGCGGAAGTCGTCCCGTCTGTTCCGGGTTGATCCCGCGGACGAAGGTGATGAATGCCTCGAAGTCCGCACCCTCGGAGATCTCGCGGCGTGCTCGGTCGATCCAGTCGACCGGGATCGACGCGCCGACCGACACTCCCGGCTCGTAGACGGCGACCGCGTCGAACGCTGGGTTGCCACACGCGGCTCGCAGGGCCACCAGTCCGCCGAAGCTGTGCCCGAAGATCAGCCGCGCGCCGGTTCGGGCGCGTACCGCCTCGATGTCCTCACACTCCCGCGCAATGCCGTACCGATCGCCCTGTGACCCGCTGCCGCCACGGCCGCGCCGCTGCACGACGTGCACGGTGTGCATGGTGTGCACGGTGTGCAGGGCTAGGAGTCCGGCGAAGGCGGTGAGGTCGGACGCCACCGCGAGCGCTCCAGGGACCACGATGACATCGGGCCCTCGCCCCACGCTGAGGTACTCGATGGGCGTGCCATCCGCCGATGTCACCACGTGGGCAGCCAGATCAGACATAGTGCTCTCCTCTCTCTCGTCGCCCGGACCCGCCCGCGCGATGCATACAAGGTACGCAGCAGTGTCGGATCAAGGCCATGCAGCGCACCCGCAAGGTGGTGCACTTCGCACGTCGTCGCAGAACAGAGGAGTAGTACGGCGAGCCGTTGGCTCGCGACCGCACTAGTACAGTGAGAGTCATGACAGACCGAGCGCTCTACCTACGCATCGCCGATGAGATCGCTGGCGACATCAGGAGCGGACAACTGGCGGAAGGCCAGCCGGTGCCGTCCACCAGGCGGATCGTCCGGGACTGGGGGGTCGCGATGGCCACAGCCACCAAGGCGATCGGCGCCCTGCGCGAGGCGGGCCTGGTCGAGACAATCCCCGGCCGCGGGACCACCGTGCGGCGACGGGACAAGCGGACAGCCGGGACGGCCCGCTCGGCTACCGGCAAACGGGCACGGCTCACCGGGCTGACCCAGCGCGGGATCGTCGAGGCCGCCGTGCGGATCGCCGACGCTGACGGACTGCCGCACGTCACAATGCGGCGGGTGGCCGTCTGCCTGGGCGTCTCCACGATGGCGCTCTACCGCCACGTCCCGAACAGGAGCGACCTGACGCTGCGGATGGCCGACAGCGTGTTCGGCGGTGCCCGGCTGCCCGAAATCCCGATGGTAGCTTGGCGGCGACGCCTCGAAGCGGCCGCGCACCTATTCTGGACCGTCTTCAGCCGCCACCCGTGGGCCGCCGAGGTGTTCTCGCTGAGCCGTCCGCGACTCATGCCCAACGTGATGCCGCTGGCCGAGTGGTCGTTCAGCACACTGCGTGCGATGGGCTTTGATACGCACGACATGCTGTGCGCGCACATCAACCTGTTCGGGCACGTGCGCAGCATGGCGCTGGTCCGTCTCGCGGAGGCGCAGGCAGAAGAGGACACTGGGATGTCGGCGGACGACTGGATGCACCTCCAGGACGGCCTGCAGCGGTGGGCGTCGTCCGCCGGTAATCCCGGATTCGGCTACGTCGTGAGGGAGCGGTTCGATTTCGACCTGGACACGGTCTTCGAGTACGGGTTGCAGCGCCTACTTGATGGCATCGACACCCGCCGCCGTGCTCTCGGGCTGCCGGGCTGAGGCGCGGCCAAGCCGACATTCTGGGCCCGCCTTAGCCCCGAGCGCTGTCCAACCTGACCAACAAACGCTGCTGCTCCTCACCGGCAAAATCAGGCGCGACCGGCCCGGCCCGGGCGAGCTCGGCGCCTCGCTCCCGAGTGCTTCCCCTGGCCTGCGGCGATGAGCGGCCGGCTGGAGCAGGCGCGCGTCAGGTTCCTCCTCGGCGTCCGCCCCAGACGGGGACGCCGTCGGCATGGCCGCGGCGGTTCGCACCATAACGGCGATGAACAGCAAGGATGTACCGTTCGGGCAGGCGTGCGTGGTGTACGTCCGGCAGTTCGGCGAGGTGCCTGCCTCGACATCGGATCGTGTGTGATGCGGGTCTCCCAAAGCGAGGAATGAACTGATACAGTTCTCTCAATTCAGATGGCTGTCTATATAGGCTTCGACAAAGGAGGCCAGCAATGGCCATGCATCAGGTAGCGGACGAGCCGGCCGAGCCGGCCACGACCATTCGGGCCGGCGATCTCGAAGTCGGAATCATCGACGATGGTGGCAGTGGCGTGCCGCTGGTGCTCGTCCATGGCGGCGAGAGCGACCGTACGCAGTACGCCACGCTCCGCTCGCACCTCGACCCGGGCATACGGGCGATCTCCTACGATCAACGCGACTCGGGGATCACCGTGAACCCGCCGGTCCCGTACACGATGGGCGACCTCGCCGATGACCTCGCCGCCTTGTTGGATGCGCTGGGGCTCCAGCGTGCGCACCTGCTCGGCACCTCCTTCGGCGGCGCGGTCGTACAGCACACCGCGCTCCGGCATCCCGAGCGGGTCGCCTCCCTCGTCCTGATCGCCACCACGCCGAGCTTCGCGCTGTGCCCGCCGAACGTCGGGGAACTGTTCGACATGTCCCACGACGACCGGCAGAAGGCGGTCAGGGACTTCTTCGTCACGCCCGAAGGCCAGGCCGAGCTCCACAACCGGGCCGCCCAGACGCTCACCTACCGTGACCCCGACAAGGCCGACCGCCGCCACGACGCCGCCCGGCCGCACGAGGTCCGCGACCGCCTGGGGGAGATCACCGCACCCACGCTGATCGTGCACGGCACGGCGGACCTGCTGGCGCCCTACTCCGCCGCGCTCCTGATGCGCGAGCGGATTCCGAACGCCCGGCTGCGTTCGATCGAGGACGGGCGCCACGCGATCGCGATGGAGTTCGCGAAACCGATCGCCGGTTACATCGGCGAGTTCCTCGGAGTGCCGGCAACGTGAGCGACGCGACGCACGCCCGCCGCCGGCAGACGCTGCGCGCGTCGGTTCGCTCTTCGCCCTCGTGTCCGTGGCGGTGTTCGAGCCGTACGCGGTCCGCCGGGCGACAGCGATGATCGACCCTCGCCGCGAGGTCGCGAAGCGGATGGCCGAAGCGGCCCTGGCCTGGCTGGACAGCCTCGACGCCGACCAGCGGGAGATGGCGGTCGCGCCGCCACCGGGCACCGGCGCGGAGGACGAACGCACCCACTGGTTCTACACGCCCACCGACCACGGCGGCCTCACCTTCCACCAGCAGCGCCCCGCCCAGCACCGGCTGGTGATGCGGCTGGTCGCGAGCGGACTGTCCGAAGCCGGGTACACCACCGTCGCCACCGTGCTCGGCCTGGAGAACGTACTCGACCGCGTCGAGGGCTTCTCGGTGAACTGGGGGCGGGAACGTACCCGCGACCCCGGCATGTACTACCTGCGCGTCTTCGGCGAGCCCGGCGGGCCCCGGCCCTGGGGATGGCGGTTCGGCGGCCACCACGTCTCGCTCAACCACCTCGTGGTGGACGGGAGCGTCACCGCCACCACGCCGTGCTTCCTGGGCGCCGACCCTGCCGCGTCGCCGCTGCTGGGCGGGGCGGCGCTGCGCCCGCTGGGGGCGGCCGAGGACCTCGCCCGCGAACTGGTCCGCTCCTTGCACCCCGAGCTCGCCGCCCGCGCGGTGCTGCTGGCGCGCCCCCCGAACGACGTCGTGGCGGGCAACAGCGCCCGGATCGACGACCGCGTACTGACCCGCCGTGAACTCTGGCGCCGCGGCCGGCACACCCCGGACCGCGCCGATCAGCCGGCCACCGGCCTGTACGGTGCGGACCGGCGGGCGCTGGCCCTCACTCCGACACCCAAGGGCGTGCCGGGCTCGGAGCTCGACACCGCGCAGCGGGAACTGCTGCGCGCCCTGCTCGGCACCTACCTCGGCCGCGTCCCGGACGGGGTGTCCCCACTCCCCCGCTACGACGACCCGGCGGCGCTCGACTCCGTGCACCTCGCCTGGGCCGGTTCCACCACGGCGGGCGAGCCGCACTACTACCGCCTGCAGGGACCACGGCTGCTCGTCGAGTGGACCAACGTCCACCGCGGCGCCAACCACGCCCACGCCGTATGGCGGGACCCGGAGACCGACTTCGGCGGCGACGTCCTCGCCGCTCACCACGCCACCCACCACGCGCCATAGAACGGGATGTGAAAGACATGGCCGGTCGACAGCCGTCACCGACCGACGATCCTCTCCACACGACGTGCCCCGGACGCGGCGATCGTCCGGTGGCCGCTCCGGCTCTCGGCTGAGCGACCCGCTGTGGGACGGCACGTGACCCCACTTGGTCTGATGCTCGCTCTCACCTTCGTGACGGGCTGCCGGGTGCTGCGCGCCGCCGGATCGTGTCCGTCACCGCGACCGCGTCGGCCCGTCGGCCACGTTCGGCACGTCGTACACGGCCGGATGGACGCCTCGCGTACTTCATGCACTCGACCTTCACGCACCCGGCGCGAGCTCCCCGGCAAGCGGCAGTGCCACGCACGCCGACGACCTGGACGCCCGGCAACGAGGAGAGGACGTTCATGAGCACCACTGAAGCTTCCCCGCTCCGCATCGGGAAGGCCGCCGTCGCGGCTCTCGGCATGCTGGCCACCTCCACCGGCGCCCTTGAGTCGGCGGTGTCGCCGACGCTGCCGCTGTTGCAGCGCGAACTGTCGCTCACACCTGCCGAAGGGGCGCTGCTCAGCATCGCGATGCTCATCACCGGTGCCCTTCTCCTGCCCATCACGGGCAACCTCGGTGACCGCTTCGGCGGGAAACGGGTCATGATCCGGCTGATGGGGGTGGTGGTGGCCGGTGGCCTGGTGTCCTCGCTCGCGCCGAGCCTGCCGGTGCTGCTGCTCGGTCAGGTACTGCAGGGCGCGATGCTGGGCGCGATGCCGCTCTCGTTCATCCTGGTGCGCAAGTACCTCTCCGAAGGAGAGTCCTCGGTGGCCATCGGAGTGGTCAGCGGGTCGTTCCTGGCCGGCGGCATGCTGGGCACGCTGATCGCCGGGCCGATCGCGGAGGGGCTGTCCCGGCACTGGATGTTCGCGATCCCGACGATCGGGATCGCCGTGACGACCCTGCTCCTCCACAGGCTGATGCCGGACGACCCGCCGGGCCGGCCGGACTCCAGGATCGACTGGCCCGGCCTGCTTCTCATGAGCGGCATCCTGCTGACGCTCATGCTGGTGCTCGCGATCGTGCCCGAGGCCGGCAGCCAGCCGATCGCGCTCGGCGCCCTCATCGTGTTCCTGGGCGTCCTCGTGGCCGGATGGGTCGCCGTCGAACGCCGGTCCCGGGCGCCGATGGTCGATCTGCGCCTGCTCGCGCAGCCGGCGATCTGGAGTTCGTACGCGATCACATTCGCCGTCTGCCTGGGCACCTCGCTGTCGATGTATCTCGTTCCGCAGCTGCTCGCGGTGACCGGCGACGGGTACGGCTTCGGCGCCAGCGCCACCGACATCGGCTTCTACCTGTTGCCCGGGGCCGTGGCGGCGGCGGTCGCCGGGCCGGTCGCCGGGGTCGCGGTGCGGCGTTTCGGCTCGCGTCCCGCGGTCACCGTCGGAGTCATCTGCATGATCACCGCGCTGCTCGCCCTGGTATTCCTCCACGGCGAGATCTGGCACCTCGTCGTCGGCAAGGTGCTGGTCGCCCTGGCCAGCGGCGTCTGCGTCACGGCGGTGGTCGTCAAGACCGCCACCGCGGTGAGCCACGGCGACACCGGCACCGCCACCAGCCTGCTTCTGGTGATTCGCGTGGTCGCCTTCGCCGCGGGCGCGCAGATCGGCGGCGCCTTCCTGACCGCCGGGATCCCTGCCGGGTCGGACATCCCCACCGAATCGGCCTTCGTCACCGGCTTCGTCATCGGCGGCGCCATCGCGGTGCTGTCCCTGTTGACCGTCCGAAAGCTGGACAAAGGAGTCAAAGAATGACGTACAACCGTACGGCATCGAGGTGCAAGGTCCTGGTGTCGGGCGCCAGCATCGCGGGCCCCACCCTCGCGTTCTGGCTGAACCGCTATGGATACGACGTCACGGTGGTGGAGAGAGCGGGCACGGTTCGTGCCGGCGGCTACCCCATCGACGTGCGCGGCACCGCGCTGGAGGTCATCCGGAGGATGGGAATCCTGCCGCGGCTACAGGACGCGCACATCGACCTGCGGCGGCTCACCTTCCTGAACGAGGACGGCAGCGAGGTGGCCTCGATCCACCCGAACAACGTCACCGGCGGCGTCGCGGGGCGGGATTTGGAGGTGTGGCGCGGCGATCTGAGCGAAGCGCTCTACGCCGCGGTCCGTGACGACGCGGAGTTCCTGTTCAACGACTCCATCGAGACCCTCGACGAATCCGGCGACGGGGTCGACGTCACCTTCCACGGGGGCGGCAGCCGCAGGTTCGACATGGTGCTCAGCGCGGAGGGCATGCACTCCCGTACGCGGGAGATGCTGTTCGGCCGCGAGGAGCAGTTCCACCGGTACCTCGGCTACTGCTTCGCCGTGTTCACGATGCGCAACACGTTCGGGCTCTCCCATGAGACCGTGATGTGGAACACCCCGGGCCGGGCCGCGGCTCTGTACGCCACGAGGGACGACGACAAGGTGCACGCCTTCCTGAACTTCGCCCGGCCGGAACCGCCGTTCGACGCCTTCCCGAACCGGGAGGCCCAGCACAAACTGCTCGCCGAGGTCTTCGCCGACGCGGGATGGGAGGTTCCGGGCATGCTGGCCGCCATGCGCGACGCGGACGACGTGTTCTTCGACGCCGTCGCCCAGATCCGCATGCCCCGCTGGTCCAGCGGCAGGGTCGCACTGGTGGGCGACGCCGCGCACGCGCCCTCCTTCCTCACCGGACAGGGCACCAGCCTCGCGCTCGTCGGCGCGTACATGCTCGCCCACTCCCTGGCCGGCCGGGACCACACCGCGGGCTTCGCCACCTACGAACAAGGAACCCGCGAGTTCGTCACCCTGAACCAAGGGCTGGTCGGCGAGGGCGGCGCAACGCTCTTCCCCACCACCGCCGAGGCCTTGGAGCAGCGCAACGACAGGCTGCGCAAGCTCACCGCCATCCCCTCCTCAGCGGGGCGACCGGCCCACTCGGCCCTCACCTTGCCCGAACCGCCCGTGATGCCTGGGCACGCGCGCTGATGGCGGGCGTCACCGGCGGACGGGACCCGTAGTGCGGCCGACCCGCAGGCGGGCAGCAGCCATTTGAGATCGTTGTGGAACCCGACCCGGACACCGCTCGGAAGCATCCGGCGGCGGGAGCGTCTCCGCAGGAGCACTCCCGTGCTGTCTCCTGACAGAGCACAGTCGTGCCGTTCGCCCGCGGGTCCGGCTCGCACCGCTACACGCGGGCGGTGATCTGCTCCGCGGTGGCGAGCAGGCGTTTGGCGGTGCGCTCGACGTCCAGGTCGACCATCGACACTATGCCGAGACTTGCCTCCAGCGACTGCCCGTCACGGTCGTAGAGCGGCACCGCTATGCCGACCGCGCCCGGTGTCAGGTTTCCGCGTGACACCGCGTATCCGCGCTCCCGCGCTTCGACCACCCCGGCCGGGTCGTCGGCCTCGGGCGGTCTGGCCAGCATGATGGCCAGACCGCTGGCCCCCTGGTCGAGCGGATGGCGGGCGCCGCTGCGCTGGGACAGGTGGAAGACCGCGTCGGACGGCTCGACCACCGCCAGCACCACGGCGTCGGCGCCCTCCGACACGACGCACTGCGTGGTGACGCCGAGCTCCTCGGCCAGCGTCCGCAGGTAGGGGACGACCGCGCGCCGCAGCTGCGGGTTGGCCTGTCTGGCCAGCTGGATCACGCCCAGCCCGAGCCGGTAGCGGCCCGAGCTGCCCTCGGCGGCGAGGCGGTGGCTGCGGAGCGTGGTGAGCAGCCGATAGACCGCCTGACGGTGCATGCCCAACGACGTGGCCAGCTCCGCGACGGTCATGTCACGGTCCTCCACGGCGAGCAGCTCCAACAGTTTCAGACCCCGATCCAAGGTCTGGGACCCGTTGCCCTGACTCCCGCTGTCCCCGGCGCGATCACCAGTGCTCACGTCAAGCCATCCCTACCGCTGTCAGTTTTTACAACGCGCATTATGCTGATTTTGATCAGGCCTGTTATCACTCGCATGAGGGTCAGCTTCCGACGGTCCGGTTTGCTGCGGCATTACGCCCAGCGATCCGGCCGAACGCGAGACATTCGGCGATACTGCCGCCACCCGTCGGATAAAGCAGGCCGTACATTGATCCTAGCTCACCTGCGGAGTACAGATTGTCTATCCAACCTCCGTGAATCGAGGCCACCCGCGCTTTCGCGTCACGGCGCGGCCCGCCCGCGGTATGCGAGCCGCCCGGCCACAGCGGAACCGCGAAATAGCGATCACCGCTGATCGGCGTGAGCGTGCCGGGGTCGCGGCCGAAGTCGGCGTCGACGCCCGCCGCGCAGTGCTCGCTGTAGCGGGAGACCGTCCGCTCCAGCGTCTCCGGGTCGAGCCCGCAGGCACGGGCCAGCACGGGGATCGACTCGGCCGACTGGATCCAGCCGCGCCGCAGTTCGGCCACGTTGTCCGCGCTCCAGGTGTAGTCCTGGACCGGTCCGGCGGGGCCCGAGTAGGTGGGGACCAGCGTCGCCCGCTCGAAACGGGCCTGATCGAATATCCACCACGTCGGGATCCGGGGGTAAGTCAGCTGATCAGCGTCCATTGCCAAAAGCGACAGATGGGCGGTGTGCTGCTTGCCCGGCTCGCGGATGAATCGCCGGCCCGACCCGTCGACGAAGATGGAACCGGGGGGCGTGACGCCCTCGGCCGGTCCGAACCGGCCTGATCCCCACAGGTCGACGGCCGTTCCCCCGGTGTATCCGGCACCAGGGAATCTCGCCACGAAATGACCTGGCCAGACATTCATGTGCCACAGCTCCGCGCCGATATCGGCCGCCATGGTGATGCCGTCCCCGGTGTTGTGCTCGGTGCCGTAGAAATGCACTGGAGTGACCGGCAGGTAGTGCTTCTTGAGCCGTTCGCTGGCCTCGTAACCGCCGACCGCCAGTACGACGCCGCGACGCACGCGGATCCGCTGGGCTCCGTCCGCGCCTTCGGTCTCCACCCCGACGACCGCGCCGCGGTCGTCGGTGAGCAGTCTCTTGGCCGCCGTGGCGTACCGGACCTCGATCCCGCGCTCGGCCACCAGGCTCCGGAGGAAGCCGTGCATCGGGCAGCCGGTGTAGCCGTCGGGGGCGCTGGCGGGCTGCGCCTTGTAGACCCTGATCGACTCGTGACCGGGCAGAGAGGGGTGCTCGCCACGGATGTTCATCTTCTGGTACGCGCCGCCGTGCGCGTCGAGCCAGGTCGGGTTGGCCGCCGTCTCCTCCGCCCAGGTGCGGATCAGGCCGGGATCGATCAGGGGCAGCTCGCCGTTGACCGCGTACATCGCGGACAGGTACTCCACCGCGCCGTCCACGTCCTGCGGCACGAGGAAGTAGCCGGCGGCGTAGCGGCTGTTGGGCCGGTGGTCGTCGGCCCGCTGCTTCTCGATGACGAGCACCTCGGCGCCCTCGTCGTGCGCGGTCACCGCGGCGACCGCGCCCGCGTCACCCAGACCGAGCACGACCACGTCGACGGTCCTGTCGAAGGGACCTGTGCAGTGCATCGCGACCTCCCTAACCGAGCCCGAACAGTCTGGCCGCGTTCCCCTTGAGGATCTTCGGGCGGATCTCGCCCCGGATGGCGATCTTGGCGAAGTCGGCCAGCCAGCGCTCCGGGGTGATCATCGGGAAGTCCGAGCCGAAGAGCACCTTGTCCTTGAGCAGCGTGTTCGCGTACTGCACCAGCTGTGGCGGGAAGTACTTCGGCGACCACCCGGACAGGTCGATGTACACCTTCGGCTTGTGCATGGCGACCGACAGCGCCTCGTCCTGCCAGGGGAACGACGGGTGCGCGAGGATGATCTGCAGGTCGGGGAAGTCGACGGCCACGTCGTCGATGTGCATCGGGTTGGAGTACTTCAACCGCAGCCCGCCGCCGCCCGGGGTGCCCGCGCCCGCGCCGGTCTGGCCCGTGTGGAAGAGCGCGGTCAGCCCGTGCCCGGCGATGACCTCATAGAGCGGATAGGCCATCCGGTCGTTCGGGAAGAAGCCCTGCGAGGTGGGGTGGAACTTGAAGCCGCGGACGCCGTACTCCTCGATCAGCCGCCGCGCCGCCCGCACGCCCGCCGCGCCGCGATGCGGATCGACGCTCGCGAACGGGATGAGCACGTCGCTGTGCAGTGCCGCCTGCTCGGCGATCTCCTCGTTGCCGGGAGACTGCTCCTTGCCGCTGACGTGCATGGAGTCGACGCCGAACACGATCGCCGCCATGTTCCGCTCGCGGTAGTACTCGGCGATCATGGGCACGGTGAACTTCCGGACCGCACCGGCCTTGAAGTAGTCGGCCATCGCCGAGAACGTGTCGTCACCGGATCCCGGAGTGTCGTGGACGGAGATCTGCACGTGGGTGTGCACGTCGATCGCGTCGAGCGCGGTGATGTCCATCACGCCTGCTCCCCCTGGTCGGCGACGATCGCGGTGGCGCTGCCGGACAGCACCTCCACGCCCGCCGCGTTCACCGCCGAGAGGGTGAGCTCGGCGCGCCGCTGCCCGTCGACCGTGTCCACCGAGGTGACGGTCGCCGTCGCGGTGATGGTGTCGCCGGGCCAGACGGGCGCCTTGAACCGCGCCCGGTAACGCCGGATGTTCTCGTGCCCGAACCAGTCGGTCAGCACGCGGCCGGCCAGGCCCATGGTGAGCATCCCGTGGGCCATGACGGTCGGGTGGCCGGCGATCCGGGTGGCGAACGGCTCGTCGGTGTGCAGCGGGTTGAAGTCTCCGCCGGCGCCGGCGTACATCACGATCTGCGTGCGTTTGAGGTCGGTCACGACGACCTGACGTACTTCCTGGTCGGCTGTCACGGTCATCGGCCCGCCTCCGGGGTGTCGCCGGTCTTGGGGGTGACCGTAACCGAGACCGTGGTCGAGCGGGCGACCAGCTCTTCGTCGGCGTCGAAGAAGTCGACGTGCCGCTCGGCGAAGTTGAGGACGCCGCGCCCTCCGGTCTTGCTCCACGTCCGGCCCTCGCGCTTGCGGGCCGTCAGCGTCTCGCCGACCCGGATCGGGCGGAAGTACTCGAACTCCTGCTCGGCGTGCAGGCCGCCGCCTCCGCCCGATGACACGCCGGGCCCGCCCCCGGAGCCGTTCCAGGGCGCGCCGGGGCGCATCCGCAGCCCCCAGTCCGGGTCGAACTGGGCGAAGGCGATCGGGAAGGTGGGGGGGACCACGTCGGCGTCCTCGCCCAGGGCGCGAGCGAAGGTCCGCACGTGGCCCTGCTCGATCGGGAACGGTATGCCGGTCACGACGCTGTCTCCTCTGCTTGCAGGTAGCGGGTGGCCACTTCACGGGCCGACACGCGGTTGATCTTGCCGGCCGGGCTCCGGGGGAGCGAGTCGACCCGGACGACCCGGCGCGGGCGCTTGTATCCGGCGAGCCGCTCGGCCACGAGGCCGCTCAGCGTCTCGTCCCCGACGTCGGCGAGGGCGCTCGCCGGGGCGACGACGGCCACCACGATCTGGCCCCAGCGCGGGTCCGGGACGCCGACGACGACCGCGTCGGTGACCTTCGGGTGCGTCAGCAGCGCCTCTTCGACCTCCTCGGGGAAGACCTTCTCGCCCCCGGTGTTGATCACGCCGTCGCCCCGGCCGAGCAGGATCAGCTTGCCGTCCGCGTCCAGCGAGGCGAGGTCCCCCGGCACCGAGTAGCGGACGCCGTCGACGACCCGCCAGACCCTGGCCGTCCGCTCCGGGTCCTTGAGGTACCCGACCGGCTGCGGTCCGGCGCTGGCCAGGATGCCGATCTGACCGGTGCCCGGCTTGACGTCCTGGTCGTTCTCGTCGAGGATCCGGGCCACGGGGGCCAGCGTGAACCGCCCGTCCGCCAGGTCGGACTCCGAGCGTGCCACGGCCATCCCGAACGGGCCTCCTTCGGAGGCGGAGATGTTGTCGATCAGGGTCAGGTCGGCGCCGTACCGCAGCAGCCGGCGCTTGACGTCGGCGCTCCAGATGACGCCGGAGCTGGTCATGGTACGCAGGCTGCGGATGTCGTACGGCTGCCCGGAGCTCTCGGCGGCGGCCAGGGAGTCCACCAGGGGGCGGCCGAACGCGTCGCCGACGATGACCATGTCGGTGACCGCGTGCTGCTGGACGGTCTGCCACACCTCGTCCGCGTTGAGGGACTTGGAGGTGCAGAAGCAGATCGTGCCACCGCCGTACAGGCTGCGCAGCGTCTGCAGCAGGCCGGTGCCGTGGATGAGCGGCGACATCGGCAGCACGGTGGGGGCGAGGCCCCTCTCGTGCAGCCCGCGGACCTGCGCCCGCACGTCGCTCGGCGTCTGCGGCGCCGGGAGACCGTGCTGGCGGAAGACCGAGGCGATGATGCCCAGCAGCCCGTCACGGTCCCAGACGACGCCCTTCGGCCGGCCGGTCGTGCCGCCGGTGAGCAGGATGATGCCGTGCGGCGAGTCGGTGTCGATCTCCTCGTGGACGGGGCCGTGCTCGGCCGCCCACTCGAAGGACACCGCCGGCGCGAGCGGCTCGGTGGCCGATCCGGCTTCCAGGAACAGGCCCAGCTTGGGAAGGTCGCCGTCTATCTGCCGGACCTGGGCGGCCAGGCTGGTGTCATAGACGAAAGCGCCCGCATCGGTGTAGTTGAGCACGTAGTGCAGCTCTGGGGCGAGATAGCGGTAATTGATGTTGACCGGCTGCGCGCCCAGCTTGAACACGGCGTACATGATCTCCAGGTACGCGAACGAGTTGTACAGGGAGATCGCGACGGTCGAGCCGGGGCCGACCCCGCGCTCCGCCAGCGCCCCGGCGAGCCGCGAGGAGCGGGCGTCCAGTTCGGCGTAGCCGACGGACCGGTCACCCTGGATCACCGCGGGCCGGTCGCCCACCACTTCGGCAGCGGCGCGCAGGGCCGTGGCAACGCCCATTGCGCGGTCGGTGGAGTCAGGCAAGGTGGCCTCCGATTCGGGTATGGCCGCGCAACAGGTCGCGCGAAAGGATGAGCCGCTGCACCTCATCGGTGCCTTCGAAGATGCGCATCGCCCGGATGGCGCGATACCAGCCTTCAAGGGGAAGCTCCTTGGTATAGCCCATCCCGCCGTGGATCTGGAGTGCCCGATCCACGACTCGGCCGACCATCGCGGTGCAGAAGAGCTTCGCCATGGCCGACGCGTGTCTGGCGTCGGCCCCCCGGTCAACGTCCCAGGCGGCCCGGAGGGCCAGCCAGCGGGCCGCTTCGAGCTCGGTCTCGGAGTCGGCGATCATCCATTGGATCGCCTGGTTCTGGCCGATCTTGCGGCCGAATGTCTCGCGCAGGCCGGCGTAGTCCACCGCCATCCGCAGACAGCGCTCGGCGATGCCGACACACTGCGCGGAGATCACGTAGCGGCCCTTGCCGACCCACCGCATGGCCAGCTGGAACCCGCCGCCGACCTCGCCGAGGACCTTGTCGGCCGGCACCCGTACGTCGTCGAAGGTGAGCGACGCGGGCAGGTGCCAGCTGCCCATCGTGCTGATCGGCGAGGAGGTCCAGCCGGCCTCCCGGTCGACGAGGAACGCGGTCGCGCCGTGGTGGGCGCCCT
This sequence comes from Nonomuraea longispora, assembly GCF_004348345.1. Classification (GTDB taxonomy): domain Bacteria; phylum Actinomycetota; class Actinomycetes; order Streptosporangiales; family Streptosporangiaceae; genus Nonomuraea; species Nonomuraea longispora. The sequence goes on along the minus strand of NZ_SMJZ01000012.1, from coordinate 64,617 downwards.
TGTCCCTGTCGGTGAGCGCGATGACGATCGCGTAGTCGGCCTCGTGGCCGTTGCTGATGAAGGTCTTCTCGCCGTTGATCAGCCAGTCGTCGCCGTCCCGCCGCGCGTAGGTGCTGATCGCCCCGGCGTCGGACCCCGCGCCCGGCTCGGTCAGCGCGAAACAGCCGAGGCGCTCGCCCTCGATCGTCGGCTTCAGGTACTCCTCCTGCTGGGCCGCGTCCGCGCCGTACAGGATGTTGTCGGCCTCCCCGCCGAAGCGGAAGGGCACGCAGGACTTCGCCAGCTCGGCGTGGATCAGCGATTGGGTGACCGCCGGAAGCGCCATCCCGCCGTACTCCTCGGGTGTGCTGAGCCCCCAGAAGCCGAACTGGCGTGCCTTGGCGCGCAGCCGGCGCTCCTCGTCCCGGGGCAGCCGCGCGCCGCCGTCGCGCACCAGCCGGAGGAAGTCCTCCTCCAACGGGAGGATCTCCTTGGTGACGAAGGCGCGCACGGTGTCGCGGATGTCCCGCTGCTCGTCACTCAGCTCGAAGTCCATCGGCCCTCCTTCGGCACGCCGGTCATCCGGCCCGCGGCGGCAGGTCGTGGGCGCGTACGTTGGAGATCATCGCGGCGTCCATCATCCAGTCGTGCGCCCGCAGCGGATCGGCCACGATCTCCGACATCCGCAGCTGGAACTTGCGCCGCTCCGACTCGTCCTGCTCCGCCATGGCCGTGGTCGTGCGGTGCGTGAGCTCCTGCACCGCCTCGACGGCGGCCTTGCGCCTGCGGTGCGCCCAGGCGTCCAGCACGTCGGCGCCGGCCTCGCCGCGGAGCACCGCGCTGAGCTGGATGGACAGGTCGAAGGCGTCGTGAATGCCGCCGTTGAGGCCCATGCCGCCCATCGGGCTGTTGACATGCGCCGCGTCGCCGAGCAGCAGCACCCTGTCCTTGCGAAAGGTGTCGGCCACCCGCTGGTGCACGGAGTAGATCTTCCGTTCGCGCAGCGGCAACTCGGGATGGTCGCCGAAGACGCCCCGCAGCCGGTCCGCGACGTACCGGTCGGAGAGGGCCTCATCGGTGGTGACGTGCGGCGGCACCGAGACGACGATCCGCCAGACGTCCGGCACCCGGAGGATCAGCAGGTGTTCCACCGGGTCGGCGATGTAGTTGACGTCACAGATGCCCGGCAGCAGTGTCTCCACCGGATAGTCGATGCTCAGCACCAGGTAGCGGTGCTCGTAGGTGAGCCCCTCGAACGAGCTTCCGAGCGCCTTGCGGACGGTGCTGCGCGCGCCGTCGGCGGCGAGGACCCAGCGGGCCGCGACCCGCTCTCCCGAGGCGGTGCTCAGCACCGCGCCGTCCTCGTCCTGGCTCACGTCCGTCACACCCGTGGCCAGCCGTACGTCGACAGGGGCGGGGCATGCGTTGATCGCATCCTTGATGATTTGTGTGTACTTGTACTGTTCGAGCTGCAATCTGAAGGGATAGGCGGTCTCGTCGGCGAGCATGCCGAAGTCGAACTCCGCGATCAGGCCGTCGCGGCGATCGTGCACCTGGTACTTCCGCGCGACGATGCCGGCCTCCAGCATCGTGGAGACGACGCCGAGGTCGCGGGCGATCTCGATCGTCGGCGGGTGGAAGGTCGAGGCCCGCCACTCGGTGCTGAGCCGGTCGGCCTGCTCGAAGACGGTGACGGACGCGCCGCGCCTGGCCAGGGCGAGGGCCGCGGTGAGCCCGACCGGGCCTGCGCCGACCACGGCAACGTCGAGGATGCCCATCACTTGCTCCACTCGGCGATGTGGTCGCACATGATCCTGGCCAGATCGGGGCGGCCCTGGAAGTAGTGGTCCGCGCCCTTGATCTCGACCAGCTCGCGCCTGTCGTGCGCGACGGCCTCGTACATGGTGCGGGCGTGGCTGGGGAAGGCCGCGCAGTCGGCTGATCCGTAGATGACCATGACCGGCGCCTGCACCTCTGGGAGGGCGACGTAGGCGTTGGCCCGGCTGTGGTCGTAGCTCCACTGGCTCAGCCAGGACCGCAGGCTGGTGAGGTGGCCCAGCGACGCCGGCCGGAAGTTGGCCGCCCAGGGGCTGCCCCACAGGGTGCCGGCCCGCCGGTCGGACGGGTCGAGGGTCAGGTCCAGGAAGCGCGGGTCGGCTGCCGTGCCGTGCACGACGAAGGGGAGGTCGTCGGGGGCCACCTTCTCCCCCGCCGACTCGCGGACGTACCCGCGCAGCGCTTCTATCTGCTCGCTCGCCCAGGCGGTGATCCGGCGGTTGCGGTCGATCTGGGCGAGGCGGTAACGCTCGACGAACTCCTCGCCGTAGGCCGGGCCGTTGGCAGGATCGAACATGTCGAGCGAGGCGTCCCGGTCGAAGGGCCGCTGCTCGTCGGTGATGGCCGGGTCGAGCCCTTCGGTGTAGACGACCGCACGGCCGGGGTGCGCCATGGCCATGACGATCTTGTCAGCCGGGATGAGCCCGGTCCCGGCCAGGTCGACGGGGTCGCCGGCCGGGGTGTGGGTGATGGTGGGGTTCTCCGCCTGCGCCTGATAGAGCGCGGCGAGCCCGCCGCCGCCGGAGTTTCCGACCAGGACGACCCGCTGATAGCCCAGCTCGCGAAGGTGGCGGATCGCCGCGCCGATGTCCAGGAGGCAGTTCTCCATGATGAGCGCGGAGTCGTTGCCGACGTAACGCGTGGCGAGCCCGACCGCGGCCACCCCCCGTGCTGCGAGCTCTTCCAGGGCGTAGTGACCGATGAAGTTGGACGCCGGGTGCACGATCAGCACGGCGGTCGACGGCGACCGCAGATCGTTCTTCCAGAGGGTGGCCCAGATCTTCCCGCTCATCCGGGCGACGCCGGAGTTGATGTCCAGGCGTCCACCAGGCGTCATCGGTATGGGGAGTAGTTCGCGGGACAGCACGGGGCGGCTCCTGATCAGCGCGGATGAGGCAGGGGTGGGATCGGCGGGCCGTGCGCTACCCGCGCGCGGTCCACTTCCGCAGCGTCTCGGCGCCCGCGCGCGCGTCGGCGTCGTCGAGAGGGCGGGTCTGGAACGTCAGCTCGACCCGGATCCCGTTCGGGTCGAAGAGGTACAGCGACTCCCAGACCCCGTCATGGTCGACGATGCCCACCGTCTCCACGCCCTTGGCCGCGAAGTGCGCCTTCCACTCGTGGAGCTCCTCCATGGAGTCGACGTTGAGCGCGATGTGCCGCACCCATGAGGGCACCGAGTCGGGTCCGGGGTTGGGCATGTCGTCGACCTCGAAGAAGGCGATGGCGCTGCCGTCGCCGAGCCCGAAGAAGGTGTGCAGGTAGGGCGTGCGGGCTCCGTTGGAAGGCACCTCGTCCAGCTGGATCGCGGTGAGCAGCTCGCACTTGAGGACCTCGGTGTAGAAGTCGTGCGTGGCTTGGGAGTCCCACGTCGGATAGGCGATGTGGTTGAGCGAGCGCGGTGCGCGGAGATCGGCTGTCGCCATCATCTGATCCTCAGTGTGTGTCAATTATCGGACAAGTAGTCCGGAATTTGAATTGATTGTCCGGCCGTGGATGTCAACTTGTCAACCACGACCTCAGGGAACGACCACGCTGCGCAGCGCCTCTCCTGCCAGCAGCCGGTCGTAACCCTTCTGCGCGTCGGCGAGCTCGAACGTCCCCGAGACGTACTCGTCCAGCGGCAGCCGGCCCTCCAGATAAAGGTTCGCGAGCAGCGGCAGGTCCCGTGCCGCGACGCAGTCTCCCCAGATGGAGACCCTGATCGACCCTCCCGTCAGGAACAGCCGTCGCAGCGGCACCTCGGCCACGTCCCCCTGCTCGGGGGCGCCGACGATCACCAGGCGCGAGCCGGGGGCCCGCAGGCCGTCGGCCGTCGCGAAGGTCGCGGGCCCGCCGACCGCGTCCAGGACGACGTCCGCGCCCAGGCCGTCGGTCAACCCGCGGACGCGGTCGCCGGGGCCCTCCTGGGACGCGTCGATGAGGTGGGTGGCGCCGAACCGTTCGGCGACGGCGAGTTTGCCGGGATTGGTGTCGATCGCGATGATCCGCCGCGCCCGCGCGTACGCGGCCCCGGCGATGGCCGCGATCCCCACGCCACCGCAGCCGATGACCACCACGTCGTCGACCGGCCCGGTCTCCGCGGTGTTGACGGCCGCGCCGAAGCCGCTGGGCACGCCGCAGCCGAGCAGCGCGGCGATGGGCGGCGGCACCCGCGGGTCGATCGCGATCGCCTGCCGGGCGGGGACGATGACCCGTTCGGCCAGGCCGCCGACGCCGAGCACCGGAGTCGCGGCGGCGCCGTCGCCGAGGGTGACCTCCGGCCGGCGCGGCAGCTTCGACGCGCACGCCTCCGGCCGTCCCGAACGGCAGTGCTTGCAGTCCCGGCAGGCCACCATCGGCGCGACGACGACGCTCTCACCCGGCGCGACGCCCGTCGCGTCCGGCCCCAGAGCCTCGACGACGCCGGCCACCTCATGGCCGACCAGGTAGGGGAAGTCCGTTCCCGACGTGCCGTGCATGAAGTGCACGTCGCTGTGGCACAGCCCGCAGGCGGTCACCCTGATCAGCGCCTCGTCACCGGTCAGGTCCCGCAGCGGGATGTCCTCGAAGCTCAGTGGCCCGTGCGCCTCCCGTACGACGGCGCCTCGGTAGTGCTCGTGCATGGATCACTCCTGGGGTCGGGCTGAAGGTCAGTACCAGCGGGGCGCGTCGGCCGCGGCGGTGTCCACGATCACCGTCTTGAGCTCCGTGTAGGCCTCGTGCCCCACCCGGCCGAGCTCGCGGCCGACACCTGACAGGCCGACGCCGCCGATGGGGGCGTCCAGCGCCAGTGCCCCGTACGAGTTGATCCAGAAACAGCCCGATCGCACCGCTCTGGCGGTCGTCAGCGCCCGGTCCAGTTCACGGGTCCAGCAGCCGCCCACCAGGCCGAAGGGCGAGTCGTTGGCGAGCGTGACGGCCTGCTCCGCGCCGCTGAACCGCTGGACCGTGAGCACCGGCCCGAAGACCTCGTCGTACACGATGGCGGGCACGCGCGACAGCCCGGAGGGGATCTCCAGCACGGTCGGCGCGACGAACGCGCCGCCGGGATGGACGCCGGGCGGCCGACCGCCGCCCGCCAGGACGCGCGCTCCCTGCTCCACCGCCGTGTCGATCATCGCGCGGACCCTGTCGGCCTCGCCGACCGAGATCAGCGCGCCCAGCTGGGTGTCCGGCGCGAACGGGTCGCCGACCCTGATCGAGCGCGCCACGTCGGCGACCTGCTCGACGAACGCGTCCGCGATCGGCTCCTCGACCAGGAGCCGGGAGCCGGAGAAACATCGCTGCCCGGCGTTGCGGAAGATGCCGCCGACCGTGGCGTGCAGGGCGGCGTCCAGGTCCGCGTCGGCGTAGACGATGTTCGCGGACTTGCCGCCGAGTTCCAGCAGCACGCGTTTCATCCCGTCCGCCGCCGAGGCCATCACCTGCCGGCCGACCGCGGTGCTGCCGGTGAACGACACCATGTTCACCCCGGGATGCTCGACCAGCCGACGGCCGACCTCTCCCGCGCCCTGGAGCACCTGAACGAGGCCGCCGGGGAGTCCGGCAGCCGAGAGGATCTCGGCGAACACGGGCGCCGCCAGCGGGCTGAGCTCAGGGGACTTGATCACGATCGCGTTGCCCGCCGCCAGCGCCGGGCCGGCCTTCTGCGCCGCGAACATGAACGTGGTGTTGAACGGGATGACCGCCGCCACCACCCCCACCGGCTCCCGGAAGGTCATCCGCAGCGTGGAGCCGTCCGCCGGCAGGGTGCCGCCTTCAAGGGTGGCGGCCCACCCCGCCGCGGCACGCAGGTGGGCCGCCGCCACGAAGACGTCGCCACGCGCCTCCGCCGGCGTCTTGCCGTTGTCCAGCGCGATCAGGTGGACGAGTCGTGCGGCCCGCGCCTCGATCAGGTCGGCGGCCGTGCGCAGGATCCGCCCGCGTTCGTGCGGAGAGGTGCGCGCCCAGGCAGGCTGAGCCGCGACCGCGCCCGCGACGGCTTCGTCGACGAACCCGGCCGTGGCCGCCTCGACCTGTGCGATCAGCGAGCCGTCACCCGGATGACAGGTCGGGAAGACCGCTCCTCCGCCACCGCGGAGCGCCCCTCCGGCGAAGCTGTGCTCCGCCGGCAACTCCGCGACGGCGATGTGCTCGGACAGGTTGGTGCTCATCGAGGAATCTCCTTGGGCAGATCTGTGCCATGGCCCCGGTACACATGCGGCCAGAACCGTGACTGCCTGCCGGACCAGCGCTCTTTACCTCGTCTGCACCGGAACGCTACCATCATAAATTCAAATATAGGACTCATCGTCCGATAAATGGAATTTGGAGATCTCGTGGAGTTCACCCATCTCGGTCGCAGCGGTCTCACCGTCAGCCGTCTGGTGCTCGGCACGGACAACTTCGGCACCCAGACCACTGAGGAGGACGCGTTCCAGATCATGGATCGCGCCCACGAGCTGGGGATCAACCTGATCGACACGTCCGACGTGTACGGCTGGCAGTTCGGCGAAGGACTGACCGAGCAGATCATCGGCCGGTGGCTGTCCACCGGCGGGGGCCGCCGCGAACGCACGGTGCTCAGCACCAAGCTGTACGGCCGCATGTCCGCCTGGCCGAACGACGCCGGCCTGTCCGCGCTGCACATCAGGCGTGCCTGCGAGGCGTCGCTACGGCGGCTGAACACGGACTACATCGACATCTACCAGATGCACCACATCGACCGATCGACCCCGTGGGAGGAGATCTGGGAGGCGATGGACGTCCTCAAGACCCAGGGCAAGATCGTCTACGTCGGGTCCTCGAACCACGCCGGCTGGCACATCGCCGCCGGGCAGGAAGCCGCCGCCCGGCGCGGTCACCCGGGCCTCGTCAGCGAGCAGACCATCTACAACCTGCTCGAACGCACCGCCGAGCTGGAAGTCCTGCCCGCCTGCGCGCACTACGGCGTCGGCATGATGCCGTGGTCGCCGCTCGACGCCGGCCTGCTCGGCGGGATCCTGCGCAAGGAGCGGGAGAACCGGATGGGCGCCCCGCTGCCCGGCGCCAACGTGGCCACCCACCGAGGCAAGCGACTGGTCAAGCTGGACCGGCACCGCGCCGCCGTCCAGGCCTTCGAGGACCTGTGCGACGAGCTCGGCGAAAGCCCCGCCGACGTCGCGATGGCCTGGCTGCTGGGCCGTCCCGGCGTGACCGCGCCGATCATCGGGCCGCGCACCCTGGCCCAGCTCGACGCCTCCACCCACGCCTTCGAGGTGACCCTGGACGACAAGACGCTCGACCGCCTCGACGCCATCTTCCCCGGCCCGGGCCCCGCGCCGGAGGCCTACTCCTGGTAGGCCCCGGGCCCGGGACCCGCGCCGGCCCCGCTCAGCGGAACGTCTGCTGGAGACCCAGCAGACGCCGGGCGCCCACTTTGTCCAGATATTCCTGGTGGTCCTCGACCCCGAACACGTGCTCGTCCAGGTACTCCTTGGTCCGGTCCTGGGCGGCGAGATCCCGGTACTCCACCAGCCGCTGCCGGTCGTAGGCGTAGTGTCCCGGGGAGGACAGCGGATGGGAACCGTAGGGCGCGTGGGCGACGATGTCCACGATCGCGCCGGGGATGGACACCAGGCGCGGGTCGGGGGCCGGAGCGTACTCGTCCAGGATCTCGTCCGAGCTGATGATGACGTGGTCGCTCGCCTTCGCCATCACGTCCTCGAACCGCCGCTGGCCGAAGATCTGCGCGTTGCCCTTCCGGTCGGTGACCTGCGCGTGGAACAGCCCGTAGTCCGCCCGCAGCGCGGGAATCGTGGTCACGGTACGTCCGGTGTACGGATCGGTCGTCGTCCGGACGTTCTTGTTGACCTTGGGCAGGTCGGTGCCCTCGTACAGCGGGGGAAGCGGCAGGAACGGCAGCATGCTGGCGCCGGCGCGGAAGCCGTAGACGATGTACGCCTCATCCCCCTCGACGATCTCGATCGACTGGCTCTCCGCGGCCCGGCGGTAGTTCGGCGCCATGCCGAGGAACTCCAGCCCGACATAGGACACGTGCAGCCGTTTGACACAGCCGGCGGCGATGAGCATGTCCACGGGCGCACCCGCGCTCGGCGTCGGGATCAGCTCCAGGTCCCTGACCCCGCGCCGGATCAGCGCGTTCACCAGCGCCATCGGGCCGTTGTGGGAGTGCACGCCGCCCAGCGCGATCGTGGCTCCGTCGGGGATGCCGGCGACCGCCTCCTCGGGGGTCGTCACCTTGTTCGCGCTCATCGCCTGAACTCCTTCGCCGCGGCGTCGCCGCCGGTCGTCACCTCGCCGAGCAGCCGCGTCCCGGTGACGCGCTTCAGCTCGGCCCTCCTGATCTTGCCGCCCTCGTCGACCGGCAGGTCGGTCACGAACTCCACCTCGCGTGGCCGCTTGTATCCGGCCAGCCGTTCGGCGCAGTAGTCGAGGACCTGCTGCTCCGTCAGCGCCGCATCCGGCGCCCGCCGCACCAGCGCCTTGACCGACTCGCCGAACCGCTCGTGCGGCACGCCGATCACCGCGGCGCGGGCCACGCCGGGGCAGGCCTGCAGCACCGCCTCGACCTCACCGGCATACACGTTCTGCGCCCCCGACCGGATGACGCCCTGCGCCCGGTCGGCCAGGTAGATGTAGCCGCGCTCGTCCCGCCAGGCCATGTCGCCGAGCCGGAGCCAGCCGTCCTTGAGCACCGCTCGGGTCACCTCCGGCTGGCTCCAGTAGCCGGAGAACACGCTGGCCGCCCGGATCCGCATCTCCCCGGTCTCCCGTACGGCCACCTCGCGATCCTCGGCGTCGAAGATCTTGACCTCGGCGAACGCGGCCGGCCGGCCCACCGGGACGATGGAGGTGGCATCGGTGCGCAGGAAGTTACGGTGGTCGTCCGGGGTGAGCAACGCCACGAAACCCCCCGCCTCCGTCGCCCCGAACGCGTGGTAGAACTCCAGGTCCAGCGCCTCGGCCAGGGACCGGATCAGGCTCCACGACACCGACGCGCCGCCGTACCCGACCAGTTCGAGCGCGCTCGCGCGCGTGAGGTCGAGCTCGGGCAGCGCCCGCACCAGGTCGACCAGCATGGTCGGCACCAGGAAGGCGTGCTCGACCCCGAACCTGTCGATGTCGTCGACGAACGCGGCCGGGTCGAAGCGCCTGCGCAGCAGCAGCGGGACGCCGAGGTAGGCGGTGGTCGTCACGAAGGACGCGCCGACCCCCAGCGTCAGCGGCACCGAGATCCAGGTCGGGCCGCCGCGCGGCACGTTGACCTCGCACAGGTAGTTGGCCGTGCTGGCGAGCTGCTGGTCGTGCGTGGCCATGCAGCCCTTGGACGCGCCGGTGGTGCCGCTGGTGTAGCGCAGCGAGCGCAGCTCGTCGCCCGTGCCCTTCTCCGGCACCTCGCCCGGGTCACCGGAGGCGACCAGGTGCGTGAACGATCCTTGCTCGTCGTCGCCCAGGCCGACGGTGTGGATGCCGCGGATGCCCGGCACCTGCCTGGCCGCCTCGACCGCGGCGGGGGTGTCACAGATGATCGCGGACGCGCCCGAGTGGGTGAGGATACGGGCGATCTCGGGGGCGGTCAGCCGGGTGTTGATCCCCACGGTGACGAGGTTGGCCTTCCACGCGCCGTGGAAGGCCGTCACGATGTGATGGCAGTTGGACATCACCAGCGCGATCCTCTCCTGCGCGCGGTATCCGAGCCCGATCAGCGCGTTGGCCAGCCGGTTGGTCTCGATGTCCAGCTCGGCCCAGGACAGCTGGGCCTGGTCGCAGATGACTGCGGGCAGCGGGCCTCGTCGTACCGCGTTCTGCCGCAGCAGGTTCTCGATTCGCATGCGTGTCCGTTCGTCGGTCGTCAGCGGCCGAGTGCCCGCTCGACCAGGTCGGCGATGAGGTCGGGGCGCTCGATGTGGACGTTGTGCCCCACGCCGGGCAGCACTGTCACCGGGTGCCCGAGCACCTCGGCCATGTCCGCCGGGTCGATGCCGGGATCGCGGTCACCGCAGGCCAGCTCGACCGGGCAGGTCACCCGGCCCATGCGGGCGGCCAGCTCAGGACCGGTGGCCGGGCCGGCCTTGGCGATGCCCGGATCGCCGGAGAGCCCGTAGCCGCCGTCGCGGGCCGTGACCCCGGTGGCGCGATCCTCGTCGGTGAACGCGGGCCCGGTCATCCCGGACACCCGCCCGAACAGCTCGCGCGCCTGCTCCTCGCCGGGGAAGACCCGGACCGGCCGCTCGGCCGTCGCGGCCCGCCGGGCCAGCTCCTCCCCCGTCCAGGCGACCTTCATCGCGACCACCGCCAGGGAGCCGACCGTGATGCCGCGAGTCCGGTCCGCGAGGGTCATCCCGATCATCCCGCCGAGCGAGTGGCCCACGACGGTCACCGGGCCCTGGACGCCGGTCAGTGCGGCGGCCACCGCGTCGGCCACCGGGTCGGCGTAGCCCTCGGGCGAGTAGTCCTGACGATGGCCGGAGCGGCCGTGCCCCGGCAGGTCGGTGACCAGCCACCGGCATCGGGTGCCGCGCTCGCGGAGCCGGTCCAGCGCCGGTCTCCAGACGGCTCCGGACGCGCCGGAGCCGTGCAGGAAGAGCACCGCGGGGCCGTCCTCGCCGCCGGACTCCAGGTATACGTCGCCCATCACGCCTCCGCCTTCTTCGTTCGCGCGAGGAACCCGAGCGCCACCTCGACGAACTCGGCCGAGCGCTCGATCTGCGGATAGTGACCGCTGCCGTCGATCGTCTCGGTCCGCACGTCAGGGATCTGTGCCGCCAGTTCCTGCCAGGTCAGCGGCGGCACCAGCCGGTCGTACCGGCCGCGGACGAGGAGGGTGGGCACGGCGACGCGCCCGTAGTCGCGGGCGGGCGGGCGCACATGCGGCCGTCGTTCGCCGCTGTCACGTCCCGGCGCGCGCAGGCTGCCCGCCGCGGCGGTCTCCCACGCGCCCGGGACCATGCAGTACTCATGGCGGCGGCGCAGGTAGTCCTCGCTGTGCTTCCAGCGCGGGTCGTGGAAGAGCACGTCCATCGACGGGCGCAGGCCGTCGAGTGTGCCGTCGAAGTCCTCCAGTACGGCGCGGGCCTCCGCCACCGGGGCGGCCAGTCCGGTGCCCACCACGACCATCGAGCGGATCGGCCACTGGGGTGACGGCCGGTTGGCGACGTCGAGCAGCATCCGCCCGCTGAGCGAGGTGCCGATGAAGTCGGCCGAGTCGATGCGCAGGGTGCGCAGCACGCCGGCGACCTGCCGCAGCATGAGCCGGCGCTGGCCGCCGAAGTCGCGGAGCTTGTCGCTGTGCCCGAAGCCGACGAAGTCGAGCGCCAGCACGCGATGGTGCTCGGCCAGCGCCGGGACGCAGTTCTCCCAGGCGAGCCGGGCGGAGGCGCCGTACTCGCCGCCGTGCAGGAGGATCAGCGGAGGACCGTCCCCGGCTTCCAGATAGTGGGTGGTGCAGCCGTCGGCGACGACGAACCGATCGTGAAAGCTCATGAGCGCTCAAACCACGGCGGGGTAGCGGCGCAGCACACCATCCCGATCGACCTGGGTCCGGAGCAGGGTGAGCTCCTCGTCGCCGGGGGCGCCGACGGTCTGCACGTCGTCGGCGACCAGCAGCTCGAATCCGGTCGCCGCCTGGATCTTCTCGACGCTGCTCCACGGGTGGACCTTGATCAGGCGCATCCGCTTGCTCTCCGGCTCGAAGTCGAACACGCCCAAGGGGGTGAACACCCGCCGGGGGCCGTCGGACTCGGGGCGGAAGACCTTGGAGCGGGCGTCGCCGCCGTCGAGCCAGCCGCCGCCACTGACGAAGTCGACCTTGTCGACGAAGATCTTCGGTGTGTGGTGCTGGGTGTAGATGTAGCTGGTCCTGAAGCCGCCGAGGAAGATCAGGCCGATGGTGCCAGGGCCGCGCACCTTCGGCTTGTGCCAGTCGCCGATCATGGCCATGTTCAGGTTGCCGTGCTTGTCGATCTGCATGCCGCCGAGGAACGCGAAGTCGAAGCGCATCGCGGTCTCGAAGTCCACGACGTCGTCGAGGCTGAAGTGGTATTCGCTGGTCACGAGGTTGCGGTAGTCGGCCGAGGACTCGGTCAACCTCTGGATCTTCGGGTTCATCGCGCCGCTGCCCCCACAGAAGAAGGACAGGTTGGGCGCGTGCGTGAGCTGCGCCAGGCGCAGCCCGGCGGCGGGAATGTGCGATGCGGCGCCCACGGAGCCGAAGGCACCGTCGGCCATCTCGTGCGAGATGGAGATCGCCATCATCTCCGCCCAGGTGTAGGTCGCCTCCGGCACGTGGCCCCCAATCGGGTTCGAGCGACAGCGCAGCTCGTCGCTCTGGACATCTCGCCGCGACAAGTACTTGTCAGAGCAGCGAGTCGCATTTATCGTACAGTAAGTCCGTAATTTGTAACAATGCTATCGTGGCGGTGTTTCTGTCAAGGGTCATCGCGCCCTGGCCGGTGGCTACCGCGCAGGAGGAACAACGATGACCCGACCCGCTGTCGAGCGAGTCCTGCACGGCCTCGTCGACCTGCACTGCCACTCCGGGCCCAACCCGCTGCCACGCGCGTTCGACCACGTCCAGGCCGCCAAGGACGGCGAGCGGCTGGGCATGCGCGCCTTCCTGGCGAAGTCGCATCACCACAACACGGTGATGGACCTCCTCGCGATGGGCGACCGCCTGGCCGGCGTGAGCACCGCCGTCTACGGCGGCATCGCGCTGAACAACCAGGTCGGCGGCATCAACCCGCACGCGGTGGAGATGTGCCTGCGGATGGGCGGACGATGCGTCTGGTTCCCCACCATCTCTTCCAGCGCGCACGTCGCACACCACAAGTCCGGCGGTGGCTTCCCCAAGCCGACGATCCCGCTGACCACGACCCAGGTCGACGTCCGCGGCCCGGACGGCGCGCTCATCCCCGAGGTCGGCCAGGTCATCGAGGTCATCGCCGAGTCGGGGGCGCTGCTCTCCGCCGGGCACATGGCCCCCGACGACATCCGGGAGGTCTTCACCGCCGCGCGCGACACGGGAGTCCGGAGACTGGTGGTCAGCCATCCGAACTTCGTGATCGGCTCCGACCCCGCACAGTGCAGGGACTTCATCGAACTCGGCGCCTACATCGAGCACGAGACCAGCATGTACGACTCCGAGGTCGCCCAGGCGCGCGGCGGCCCGGAAATGCTGATGGACTGGATCGAACGGATCGGGCCTGAGCACACCGTGCTCGCCTCCGACCTGGGCCAGGTCGGCCGCCCGATGCCCGTCGACTCCTTCGTCCGGGTCGGGTCCGCCCTGCTGGATCTCGGGCTACCCGAGAAGGACCTGCGGCAGATGGTCCGCGTCAACCCGTCGTACCTGCTCGGCCTGGACGACTGACCGTAAGGACGAATCACATGTACAGCCCCGACGATCCTCGTGCGGCCCTCAGCACGACCGCGACCACGACGACGACCACGACGACGACCACGACCACGACCACGACGGATCCGAACGCCCCCATCGCGGCGCTCGCCACCTACGAGTTCCTGACGCTGCCGCCGGACGAGGTCACGGACCTCGGCAGCAGGACCTGGTACGTGCGCGCCCAGAACTTCGTGCTCGCCTTCACCCGCCTGGTCGCCGGTGACACGCTGCGCCGCGACGCGAGCGCGCAGCGGGAGGAGTACGTCATCGTCCTGCCCCACGACGACACCACGATCGACGTGACGGCCGGCAACGAGAGCCAGGAGGTGACCGGGCGCGGCGTGGTCATCGTGCCGCCCGGCGACAGCCACCTCAGCGCCCACGGCGACGCCGACCTGGTCCGCCTGTTCGACGTCAGGACCACCGACCTCCTCGCGCGCTGCGGCAACGCCTCGGCGTACGCAGAGCCCCATCCGCGCGTGGCCCTGCTGGAGCCGTGGCCCGACCCGCCCGCCGGACACCGCCTGCGCGTCTACCGGAACGCCGACTTCCCGCTGGAGCGCGGCCGGTTCGGCCGTATCTTCCGGTCCAGCGCGTTCATGGTCAACTTCGGCGACCCCAGGAACGGCCCTCGCAATCCCGACCGGCTCTCCCCCCATCACCACGACGACTTCGAGCAGTGCTCGCTGACCGTCGCCGGCGACTACATCCATCACGTCCGGACGCCCTGGACGTCGAAGCGCTCGCAGTGGCACGCCGACGAGCACGCGGCCGTCGGCAGCCCCGCCGTCGCGATCATCCCACCGCCCACCGTGCACACCAGTCAGGCGGTCGGCGAGGGCGACCACCTGCTCATCGACATCTTCAGCCCACCGCGCGCGGACTTCTCCGCCAAGGCCGGATGGGTGCTCAACGCCGATGAGTACCCCGCCCCCGAGCACATCACGACGGCATGACCTTCTTCGCGAACGCCTCCGCGCGGGCGCCACGGCTGGGCACCTGGATCAAGCTGGCGACCACCGAGAGCGTCGACATCATGGCCGGCGCCGGATTCGACTTCGTGGTCATCGATCTCGAACACTCCCCGCTCGATCTCACCCTCGCGGCCCGGATGATCAGCCTCGCCACGGCCTACGGCGTCGACCCCCTGGTCCGCGTGCCCGATCACCAGGGCTCGACCATCCAGCGGGTCCTCGACGCCGGCGCGCGGGGCATCCTGGTCCCCCACGTCGACTCGGTGGCCGACGCCGAACGGGTGGTCGCGGCCACCCGCTTCCCGCCCCTCGGCCGGCGGGGCGCGGGCGGAACCAGCCGCGCGGGCCGATGGGGGCTGACGCCCCGGGACGAGTACGTCCGGGTCGGCAACGAGGACGTCGTCTGCATCCCCCAGTTGGAGAGCCCGGACGCCATAGACGCCGCCGCCGGCATCCTCGCGGTGCCGGGGATCGACGCGGTGTTCCTGGGCGCCGGCGACCTGTCCGTCTCCCTCGGGGTCCGCGTGAACGACTTCGTGGTCAAGGAGTCGCTCGACCGGGCGCGGACCGCCGCCGCGGCTGCGGGCAAGCCCTGCGGCGCGGCCTGCGTGGACGCTCCTTCGGCCGTCCGGACCGCGGCCCTCGGCCACCAGTTCCTCATCATGGGCAACGACGCCACCATGCTCGCCCGCACGGCCCATTCGATGGCGCAGGCGTTCCGGGACCAGATCGGCGGCAATTCATGATCGTCGGTAGCTGGCGGCTGGTCGACTACGTGATGGAGGGGGAGCCCGACGACGGCGCGCGCCCCCTCGGGGACAAGCCGCTCGGCCTGCTCATCTACGGGCCCGACGGCCACATGTCGGTGCAGTACATGGCCGGCGACCGTCCGCCCCTGAGGTCGGACAACTGGCGCTGGGCCACCGACGCGGAGAAGCTCGCCGCCGTACGGACCTACGGCGCGTACGCCGGACGCTACGAATGGGCCGGCGACCGCGTCACCCACCAGGTGGAGGCCGCCATCTACCCCAACTGGATCGGCGCCGAGCTGGTCCGCCTCGCCGTCGTGGACGGGGACCGGCTGATCCTGCGCGCCGAGCGAACCCCCGGCCGGCCGCCCACCCCCATCCTCACCTGGGAACGCATCCGATGACCCTGATCGACGCCCACGCGCACCTGGTGACCGACGACCCGGCCTACCCGTTCGACCCGCCCGGCGGCACGGTCAGCGAGGCCGTACGGAACGACCCGATGACCGCGGAGCGGCTGCTCGCCGCGCTGCGGGAGCACGGGCTGTCGGGCGCGATCGCCGTCCAGCGCGCGCACGTGTACGGCTACGACAACAGCTACGTGGTGGACTCGGCGGCTCGGTACCCTGACCGGCTCGCCGCCATGTGCGTGCTCGACGCGCGGGCGCCGGACGCGGCGGAGAGAGTGCGCCACTGGGCGAGGCGCGGTGCCGTGGCCGTCCGCCTCACCTCGCCGGGCGGGAACCAGCACGGCGGCACGCCCGGCACCGAGTGGTTCGCCGGCGCGGAGGCCCGCCGGGTGTGGCGGCAGGCGAGCGAGCTCGGGCTGTCGATGTGCCTGCACATCTACCGCTGGAACCGCGACGAGAGCCTGCGGGCGCTCGCCGCGGTGACCCGCGAGTTCCCCGGCACGCCGGTCGTCGTCGATCACATCGCGAGCGTCGAGACGGACCGCGCCGCCCCCTACCCGGGGGCCGACGGGCTGCTCGCGCTGGCCGACCGGCCGCAGGTCCTGGTCAAGGTGACGACGCTCAACTTCGCCCGGATCGTCACGGCGGGGATCAAGCCGTCGGTCGTGGTCGAATGGCTGGTCTCCCGGTTCGGCGCCGAGCGGGTGCTGTGGGGGTCGGACGTCACCCAGACCCCCGGCGCGTACGCGGACATGGTCCGGATGGCCCGCGAGTCGGTCTCCGGCCTGTCCGACCGGGACGCCGCCCTGGTCCTGGGCGGCACGTCGGCCTCGCTCTACCGCGTCGGAACACCATGACAGGCGGCCGCGTGCCTCTCGTGGACACTCACGTCCACCTGTTCACCCGCGCGCTGCCTCTCGCGGCGCGGGCGTGGACCCGGCCCGAGGGCGAGCTGGCGGCGGAGACGTTCCTGTCGATGATGGATGAGCACGGCGTCGGCTACGGCGTGGTCTCCGCGATGAGCCTGCTCGGGGACCTGAACGACTACACGATCGACGCGTTGCGCGAGCACGGGCGGCTGCGCGGGACCGTCATCGTCGACCCCACCACCGATCGGTACGTCCTGGAACGGATGAAGGCGGACGGCGTGGTGGGCGTCCGGTTCCAGTGGCGGCGGCTCGCGGACCTGCCGGATCTCACCGACCCGGCGTACCGGCGGCTGCTGTTCCGGATCGCGGACCTCGACTGGCACGTCGAGGTGAACATCGAGGGCGACCGGTTGCCGCCGGTGCTCGACCGGCTGACCGCCTCCGGGGTGAAGGTCGTCGTCGACCACTTCGGCGATCCGGACCGGGAATCCGGCTACGCCGGAGCCGGCGGCGCGGCGCTGCTGCGGGCCCTCGGCACCGGCAGGGTGTGGGTGAAGCTGTCCGCGGGCTACCGCTTCGGCGTCGGCCCGGACACCCTGGCCGGCCACGCGGCGACCCTGATCGAGGCCGCCGGGCCGGAGCACGTCTTCTGGGGCAGCGACGCCCCGTTCGTCGGCGCCCGCCGCCAGGTCACCTACCGCGACGCCGTGGACTCCTTCGCCCACCTCGTGCCCGACGCCGAACTGCGCCGCCGGATCTCACTGGCCGCGCACGCGTTCTACTTCGGCTGAGCGCGTACGGCGTCCGCGCTGACCGAGCCGAGCCACCCCAGCACCGGCCGGGGCGGCCCTCGCCGGTCACTTCGGCGGCGGGGTGTGGCTCTGCAGATGCTCCGAGAACCCGGCGAAGTCGGCGGCGAGTTGCTCCGCGCTCCACCCACCGTCGCGATGCGTGACGAACGCCTCCTTGGGATGCGCCCAGATCGCGAACCGGTCGCCACCGAACCCGATGTACTGCCCGGTGACGCCGGCCGACTCGTCCGAGGCCAGGTAGACGACGAGCGGCGCCACGTCCTCGACCTTGCCGATGCCGCGCCGGCGCAGGTCGGCCGGGACCGGCCCGCCGGCCTCGACCGAGGCGACGACCTCGGTCAGCGCCGGGATGGTCGCGGCCATCCTGGTCAGCGCGGTGGGCACGATCGCGTTCACGGTCACGCCCAGCTTCGCCGTCTCGATCGACCACACCCGGACCATGCTGATGATGGCGGCCTTGGACGCGGCGTACGCCGTCTGCCCGAAGCTGCCGTACTGACCGGCCGGTGAGCCGACCAGGATCAGCCGGCCACCGCCGCCCTGCTCCCGGAACTGGCGCACCGCGGCGCGACCGCAGGTGAAGGTGCCACGTACGTGGCTGTCCACCACGAGGTCGAACTCCTCGTCCGTGACCTTGGCCAGGGTCCGGTCACGCAACGCGCCGGCGTTCGTGCACATCACGTCCAGGCGGCCGAACTCGGAGACCGCCCGCCGCACCAGCGCGTCGGCCGACTCCGTGGGGCCGACCGCGCACACCTCGGCGACGGCACGACCTCCGGCCGCGGTGATCGCCTCGACGGTCTCCTTGGCGACGTCGGCGTCGATGTCGTTGACCACCACGGCGGCACCGGCCGCGCCCAGCGCCTCGGCGTACGCGCGGCCGAGGCCACGCCCTGATCCGGTGACGATGGCCACCTTGTCGTTGAGCCGCATGGGCTTCCTTTCTGCGTTATTTGCTGATCTTCACCGAGGCGAAGTCATAGTCGCCGATCACCGGCACGTCGAGTCCGGTCACTCCCTTGCGGTAGGCCGCCACGTAGGTCACGCCGCACACCGGAATCACCGGCGGCCCGGCCTCCACGACCTTCTTGATGATCTCCTGCATCGGCGCCTTACGTTCCTCGACGTCCTCGCTGGCCCGCGCCTTCGCCAGCAGCTCGCCGACGCCGTCAAGCGAGAAGGCGCCCGGGTTGTACGAGCCGCCCTTCATGTAGAAGTCCTGGACGAACTGGGTCGGGTCGGGCCGCCCGGCCTGCACCAGCGCCACTGTGGCGGTGAACTTGCCGGTCCGGCGGACGCTGATCATCTGCTGGAACTCCAGCACCTTGATCGTGGCCTTGATGCCCACCTCCTTCAGCTGTGCCTGCAGCGCCTGGGCCAGCACCTGGTACGACGTGTTGGGGCCGACCTCCAGCGTCAGCCCCATGCCGTCCGGGAAGCCGGCCTCGGCCAGGAGCTGCTTGGCCTTCTCCGGGTCGTAATAGGAGGACACGTCGTTCAGCTCGGGCACGTTCGCCCAGAAGCCCTCCTGGAACGGCTGCACCACGCCGACACAGGTGTTCTCGAACAGGTTCTTGTTGAGCGACTCACGATCGATGGCGTACAGCAGCGCCTGCCTGACCTTCGGGTTCTTGAGCTCCGGCTTACTGGTGTTCAGCAGGATCCCGTTGAAGGTGGTGTTGGGGGCCTTGACCACCGTCATGCCCGCCGCCTCGGACTCCTCGATCTGGTCCGGCTTGATCGAGGTGCCGTCGGCCTGCCCCGACTTCACCGCACGCAGCCGGGTCGTCTCGTCGGAGTAGGCGGTCATCTCCACGCCACCGATGGCCGTCTCGGCGGCGTTCCAGTAGTCCTCGAACTTCTTGAAGGAGACCTTTCCCTCCTCCAGCGAGCTGAGCTCGAACGCTCCGGTGCCGACCGGCTTGGACGGGAGACCCGGATCGTCGAGCGCACCGGGCGCGACCACGATGCCGGCCTCACCGGCGAGCACGCTGATCATGTAACCGGCAGGCTCGGAGAACGTCAGTTTCAGCTCGGTCGGGCTGACCGCTTCCACCTTGTCGAGGATCGACAGCGCCGACGCGAGGTTGCCGCTCTTCCTGAACGCCTCCAGCGACGCCTTGGCGGCCTCGGCGTTGAAGTCCTCACCGTTGTGGAACTTCACCCCCTCGCGCAGCTGGAGCGTGATCACCTTGTTGTCGTCCGAGAACGTCCACTCCGTCGCCAGACCTGGCTCGATCTCACCGGCCATGCTCCGGCCGATCAGGCTCTCGTAGACCACGTCGAGGAACACAGGGTCAAGCGGGGCGGCCTTACGGGGGTCGAAGGAGGTGGGATTGCCCGGCACGGCCCAGCGCAGGACGGCCGCACCGTCGGGAGCGCCGGCAGACGACGGCTGGTCGGTCGTCCCGGCGCCACAGCCGGACAGGGCGAGACCGGTGGCGAGGACCACGCTGGCCGATTTGACTGCTGCTCGTTTCACGGCTTTTGCCTCCATATTTCAGAAGCGAGCTTGGCTGGTTTGACTGGTGACCCGCCCCCACCAGGTCCTCCGTTTTGAGCCGCGGGCTAGGCGGCCCACAAGCGCCTGCCGGCGATCGCGGCGCCTTCGGACAGCGCGGCGAGCTTCGCCCACACGATCTCCTCATGGCCCACACGCGATCCGATTCCGCAGTCGGTCCCCGCCTGCAGGTTCTCCTTGCCCACCACACTGGCGAAGTTCGTCAGCCGTTCGGCGACCAGTTCCGGATGCTCGACCAGGTCGGTGGCGTGGCTGACCACGCCGGGCACCAGGATCTTGCCTTCGGGCAGTTTGACGTCCTCCCACACCCGCCACTCATGTGCGTGCCGAACATTTCCGGACTCGATGGCGTAAGCCTGTGTGTTGACCTTGATCAGCAGATCCGCGATGTGTTCGAGGCCGATGTCGTGCGTGTGCGGCCGGTGACCGCTGCCCCAGCAGGTGTGCATCCGGATCTGCTCGGCGGGCAGCCCGTCGATGCTGTGGTTGATCACCTCGACCGCGAACTCGAGGTAGCGGCGCAGTTCCTCGACCGTCCACGAAGGGTGGAACTGCCAGGTGGTCGCGAACTCGGGCTCGTCGATCTGCAGCACCAGTCCGGCATCGGTGACCGCCCGATACTCCTCGCGCAGCGCCTCGGCGACGGCGAACATGTACTCTCCCTCGCTCGCGTAGTGCTCGTTCCGCGCGCCCGCGCCCAGGCTGAGCGGCCCCAGCGCGGCGATGAAGCCGTCCACCTCCTTGCCCTCGACGGCCGTCTTCATCGCCGCGATGTCGGCGGCGATGGCGTCCTGGCCGACGTACGTGATCGGCGAGGTGCACACCCGGGCCGACGTCGGCATCTTCGGTACGGCGCCGGGGGTCGCGAAGCCGGGCCTGACCGGCCCACCGGATCCCGACAGCCACAGGCCGGAGGCGTAGGTGCCCGGGAAGTCCGCCTTGTCACGCGCAGCGACGTACTCGCGCTTCGGCGGGACACTCGGGTCGATGGGCAGCGTCTCCCAGCCGGTCACCCGGGCGTGGATGTAGCCGCTGTAGCCGGCCATGTTCGCGGCCTTGACGTACTCGCCGTCGTTGACCGTGTCGATGCCGCACTCGATCTGACGGGCGACGACCTCGGCCACCGCGCCCGGCAGGCGCGCGTCGACGGCCTCCCGGTCGCCCTGGGCGATCAGCTCGTCCAGGTCCCTGGGACGCGGCAGGTTGCCGCCGTGCGAGGTGAGGATCCGGTTTTCGCGCCTCATGCGAGTCTCCTAGCCACGATGTCTTCTCCCGCGCCGACGCGCAGGAACTTCTGCAGTTGGTGCCGGGCGCTCGACTGCGCGACCCAGCCGGGCCTGATGGCGAAGCTGTACGTCACCTCCGCGACGTACAGGTCACCGTGGGAGTCCAGGGCGATCCCGTGCGGTGCGATGAAATTTCCGGCCGCCGTCCGATCCGTCGTGGAGTCCCCCCACCGCTCGGAAACGCGGCCGTGCGGGTCCAGCACGGTCAGCCGGGCGGGCTGGTCCTGCTCCGCCTCGCCGTGCACGAAGGACCGCTTGCCCTCCGGCCGCCACAGTTCGACGACGTACACCGAGCCGTCCGGGGCGATGGTGAGGTCGCACGGGCGCCGGACGTCCGTCCACTCCTCGATGAAGCGGCCGTCGGGGGCGAAGATCTGGATCCGGTCGTTCTCCCGGTCGCCGACGAACACCCGCCCGTCCGCCGCGATGTCCAGGCAGTGCGGCAGATGGAACTGCCCGGGGCCGGTGCCGGGCTCGCCCCAGGAGCCGACCAGGTCACCGGACGCGGTGAACCTGTGCACCCGGCTGTTCCCGTACCCGTCGCTCACGTAAAGGTCGCCGTCCGGGGCGACGGCCAGGTTGGTGGGCCGGTTGAACGGCCCGCCCGCGTACCGGACGCCCTCGACGCTGTGCACGCGCACCGGACGGCCGGATGCGAACCCGGTGTCCGACGCCACGCCGGCCGTGCCCAGCGTCATGAGCAGGTCGCCCTCGGGGGTGAACTTGCGGACCGTGTGGTCGCCCGCGTCGACGCAGTAGACGCCGCCGTCCGGCCCGACGGTCAGCCCGTGCGGCGTGGTGAACAGGCCTTTTCCCCAGCTGCGGACGAAGGCGCCGTCGCGCTCGTACACGATGACCTGGCCGTCGAAGCGGGTGAACAGGTAGACGCGGTCGGCGGCGTCGACGTCCACCGCGGCCACGTCCGCATGGTGGAGGCCGTCCGGCAGCCGCTCCCAGTCACCGTCGACCTCGAACCGGCGCCCGCGCCCGCGCACCACCGCCGTCATGACGCCGCCCCGGAACGCGGCGCCGGCAGCCAGCCCCACGGGTGCGTCCCCCAGCCGGGCGCGATCAGCGCGCCGGCCCGTACGGTCTGCACCGGCCGCAGGCCGAAGCCGCCGTGGAAGACCTCCTGCTCGGTGTCGACGAACTCGAAGTCGCCCTCGACCAGGTCGAGCACCGTCAGGTCGGCTTCCCGGCCGACCGCGACCGCGCCGAGCTCATGCTCGGCGCGGATCGCCCGCGCCGCGTTCGCCGTGGTCATCCGGACCACCTCGGACAGGGTGTAGCCCACGGCCATGAACTTCGCCATGCACTCCAGCAGGGAGTGAAAGGTCTCGCCCGCCGCCGTCAGGTCACTGCTGATGGTGTCGGGGAGGAGACCGAGCGCGCGTTGCTCGCTCGCGACCCGGTAGCCGAAGTTCCCCCTGCCCAGCGCCGAGTCCAGGGTGATGCCGCGCTCCCGGGCGGCGAGCAGGGCGGGCATCATCCGGTCCGTCGCGTCCATCACGCCACCGTGGTTCGGCGTGCACAGATGGGTGAGGATGTCGCCCGCGTCGAGCTGTTCGATGGCGAAGCGGGTGGCCGGTTCGAGCAGGTGGGGATCAGGCCGCCGCCGCGCGGACAGGTCGCCGATGTGCACCATCAGCGGGACCCCGTGCTCCCTGGCCACCGCCTTGGTCGCGGACACGATGTCCTTGCCGTGCGTGGCGACCAGCGGTCCGACCAGCCGCAGCTTGATCCCCTGGACCAGCCCAGGATTGGCGGCGACGCACCTGGCGATCGCGACCGTGTCGATCTCGGCCAGGTCGTTGACGTCGATCATGGTGGGCATGGTGTGCGCGTAGCTGCCGATGTTCAGGTACGGGATGACCCGCGTCCTGGCGTTCGGCTGGATGTAGGCGGAGAAGACGCCGATGTTGGCGACACCGACGGATCCGGCGTCGACCAGCGTGGTGACTCCCGACCGCACGCCGATGTCGTCGGGGTCGCAGCCTTCCATGCCCACGCCGGGGGTGATCGCCCCGCGGGCGACGTGGGTGTGGATGTCGATCAGGCCGGGGACGACGTAGCGCCCGGAGCCGCTCGCGTCGATCACCCGGCGCGCCGAGTCCGCTGGGATGTCCTCCAGCACCGCCGTGACCCGGCCGCCGGTCACGGCGATGTCCATGACGCCGTCAAGCCCCTGCCCGGGGTCCAGGACCCGGCCGCCCTTGATCAACAGGTCGCACCGGGTGGCCTGGTCGTCGCTCATCAGTCCTCCTGTCAGTGCCGCTGATCGCGGCGGGTCCCGCTCAGCGGGCCGGGGATGTGCTGTTGCTTGCTCGTCACGGTGGAGATGTCCTGCGTCAGAAGTGGTCCCAGCCCGCGGGCAACGCGGACATCTGCACGGCCCAGGCCTGTTCCAGCGTCTCGGCCGAGCCGGCGAGCCCGATCCGGTCCAGCACCTCGTAGGCGTCGGCGCCGGGCCGGCGTACCGGATGGCCCAGGCGTGGCGGGTTGCCGTGCACCCGGATGGCGATGCCCGGCATCACCACCTCGCCGACCTCCTCGGAGATCTGGGTGACGGTGAGCCCCTTGGACCGGGCCCACGGGTCGGTCATCAACTCCGCGAGGGTCGTGACCGGATGCGCGCCCAGCCCCGCCTCGGTGAGGCGGCCGGTCCACTCGCGGGCGGTGGCGGTACGGAAGGCGGTTTCCAGGGCCGCTGCCACCGCGTCGTCATCGGACCCGTCGAGGCCGGACAGCGCCTCCTCCAGGCCGGGAACCTCGCGGAGCACCGGCAGGGACCGCCGGGCCGCCCCGAGGAAGAACCATCGATCGGCCGCCTGGTAGAACCGGTGCCACGCGCCGAGCCCGAGAGCCGCCGGCCCGCTCGGCTCGGCCGCGCGATCATCCCTGGGAACGTTCCCGCCTGGTGTGACGGCCGGAAGCGGGCGCACCGCGAAACTCGCCTGCTGGTAGCCGCCCGTCTGGGTGAGTGAGGTGCGCACCTGCTGGCCGGCCCCGGTCAGCTCGCGGTGATAGATGCCCACCGCCGCGGCGAAGGCGGCCATGGCGCCGGTGCCGTAGTCCAGAAGGTTGTACGGGCCCAGCACGGCCGGTCGGCCGTCGCCGCCCGCCCGCGTCATGATCCCGGTCGCCGCCTGGCCCTGGGTCTCGTACCCCCGGCGGTCCGCCCATGGCCCGCCGTAGCCGTAACAGCTGACGGAGACGTAGACGATGTCCGGGCGGCGGGCCCGTACGTGCTCGTAGCCCAGGCCGTAGCGTTCGGCGGTCCGCTCGGGGAAGTTGTGGGTCAGGACGTCGGCTTCGTCGATGAGCCGCCAGAGGACCTGCTGGCCCTGGCTGGACTTCACGTCCACGAGGACCGTCCGCTTGCCGCGGTTGACGAAACCGTGCGCGCCGACGCGCCGCTGCGGCGAGTTGATCTTCACGACGTCGGCCCCGAACTCGACCAGGATCCGTCCCGCGCTCGGCCCGGCCAGGATCTGGGTGAGGTCGACGACCCGCCGCCCCGCGTAGGGCAGCGCGACCGGATCAGCCTCGACGCGCGGCGGGCGAGCGGGGGACACGTCGGCGGGCGACGCGAGCTCGGCGAGGATCTCGGCACGGTCCGCGTCGGGCAGGTGCCGGGGCCTGCCGGGCAGCGCGGAGGTGGCGGACAGCCACACCGCCGAGCCGGGCATCGCCGTCGCGCCCAGCTCAGGATCGTCGACCACGACGACCTGTCCGGAGGCGAGCGCGTGGTCGTTCTCCAGCCATTCGGCGAGCGTCCGGACGGCGGCGAGCGGGACGCCCGCCACGCCGGCGAGCTCCTCCCACTCCCCCGCCGGGCGGGTCAGGAACAGCGCGGTGAGCCGGTCGTGCAGCAGCCGGCGCAGCTCCGGGTCGCGATCCAGCCTGGCGCGGTCGGTCAGGCCCTCACCCACCCAGGCCGTCACCCCGGCCGCGTCGAGGAACCAGGCGAGGAAGCGGGGCGTCGCGCCGATCGGGTTGAACTGCACGTACCTGCCGTCGGCGCAGCGGTACGTGCCGCTGCCGTTGGAGCTGATCGCCCGCTCCGGCGGCAGCCCCTGCGCGACCGGGTAGGCGCCGCTCCCCCCGATGGCCTCGAACATCGCGTCGAACAGCGGGACCTCGACCCGGTCGCCACGCCCGGTGCGCTGCCGGGAGGTCAGGCTCGCCACGATCGCGAAGGCGCCGCAGAACGCCGCGAAGTTGGACGCCACGGGAATCGCGGTGTAGGTCGGCCGGGTGTCGTCCCAGCCGTCCGGCGCGTGACCGGCCCGGATCCGGCAGTTGCCGGTGGCGGCCGCGATGACGCCCTCCCAGCCGGGGACTCCGGCGCGCGGATCGTCGGCCGCGAAACCCGGCAGCGAGCAGTAGACGAGCCGGGGGTTGGCGGCGCGCAGCTCCCCCCAGCCGAGCCCGAGCCGGTCCATCACCCCTGGCCGGAAGTTCTCGATGAGGACGTCGGCCCGCCGGACGAGCTCGCGGGCGACGCCGAGGTCCGCCGCGTCCTTCAGGTCAAGGCTGATGCGCCGCTTGCCCCGGTTGAAGAACGCGTCGTTGGCCGGGGGTGTGACGCCAGGACGGTCGACGTGCACGACGTCGGCTCCCTGGTCGGCGAGCATGACCGCGGCCAGCGGCCCGGCGACGTGGTGACCGAAGTCGACGACGCGGATCCCTTGGAGAGTTCCCGGCCGTTGCTCGGAGGTGCTCATCGCGATGTCTCCTGGGGCTCGGTGACCGGCGCGACGGCCGGCTGGTGCAGGACACAGGCCGCGCTGTGCTGGGCGCCGATCCGCAGCAGCGGCGGATCCTGGTGCGCGCAGTCGTCCTGGGCGACCGGGCAGCGGGTGCGGAAGCGGCAGCCCGTCGGGGGGTTCGCCGGATCGGGCAGCTCGCCGCTGAGCACGGTGCGGCGCCGCGACCGCTGCGCCTCCGGGTCGGGCACGGGCACCGCCGACAGCAGCGCCTTGGTGTACGGGTGTCGCGGGTCGGTCGCGACCTGCTCCGCGGTGCCTTCCTCGACGATCCGGCCCAGGTACATCACCGCGATCCGGTGCGACAGGTGCCTGACCGTGGCGAAGTCGTGGGACACGAGGACCATCGCCTGCCCGGTGTCCTGCTGGATCGACAGCAGCAGGTTGAGGATCTCCGAGCGGGTGGACAGGTCCAGCGCGGAGGTCGGCTCGTCGGCGACGAGGACGCTCGGGGAGAGCGCCAGCGCGCGGGCGATGCAGACCCGCTGCCGCTGCCCGCCCGACAACTCGTCCGGATACCTGTCGACGAACGCCGGATCGAGGGTGGCCCGGCCGAGCAGTTGGGCGGCGCGCTCGCGCATCTCGCCCCGGCCGATCTTGCCGTGGACCAGGAGTGGCTCGGCAACGGCGTGGCCGATCGTCTTGGTCGGGTCGAGCGCGCCGTACGGATCCTGGAAGATGACCTGGAGCCGGCCGCGCATCTCCTTGAGCTCGCTGCCGCGTGCCCTGCTGACGTCCTTGCCCTCCACCTCGACCGTGCCCTGGTCGGGCTTGAGCAGCCGGGCCATCAGCCGGCCCACCGTCGTCTTGCCCGATCCGGACTCGCCCACGATGCCGACCGTGGTGCCGGCCCGTACCTCCAGGTCGACTCCGTCGACGGCGCGGACGCTCTCCAGCGTACGGCCCAGCATGCTGCGGCGCAGCGGGAACGACTTGGTCAGGCCGCGCACGCGCAAGACCACATGATCCTCAGCCACGGACGGTCCCCTTCAGAGTCAGGTCACCGGAGGCGACGCGCCCGCAGCGGGTGCGGCGACCGTCGCCGATGGTCGTGTCGGCCTGTGGTCGCCGGCAGACGTCGTCGACGCTGTGCTCGCAGCGGGGCTCGAACCGGCAGCCGCCGGGGAACTGCCCCGCGGACGGGACCCTGCCCGGGATGACCGTCAGGCTGGTCCTGGCCCGGCCCGCCTGCGGCACGGCGGCGAGCAGCGCGCTGGAGTACGGGTGCCGCGGCTCGTAGAAGAGCCGGTCGACGGGGGTCCGTTCGGCCATGTGACCGGCGTACATGACGACCACGTCGTCGCAGAAGTCCGCGACCACGCCGAGATCGTGGGTGACCAGCAGGACGGCCAGATCGAGGTCGCGCCGCAGATCGCGCAGCAGCTCCAGGATCTCGGCCTGGATCGTGACGTCCAGGGCGGTGGTCGGCTCGTCGGCGATCAGCAGCTTCGGGTCACAGGCGATGGCGGCCGCGATCATGACGCGTTGCTGCATGCCGCCGCTCATCTCGTGCGGGTAGGACCCGAGCCTGCGTTCGGCGTTCGGGATGCCCACCCGGCTCAGCAGCTGTCCTGCCTGCTTGAGCGCCACCGACCGCCGCTCGCCCAGATGCAGCCGGCGCACCTCGGCGATCTGGTCGCCGACGGTCATCGTCGGGTTGAGGCTGCTCATCGGCTCCTGGAACACCATGCCGACCGGCCCGCCCCGGATCCGGCGGAGCTCCCGCCGCCTGCAGGTGAGCAGGTCGACCCCGTCGAAGCGGATCGAGCCCGCCGCGACCCGGACGGCCGCGGGCAGCAGGCCCAGGATCGCCATGGAGGTCAGCGACTTTCCGCAGCCGGACTCGCCGATCAGCGCGACCGCCTGCCCTCTGCGTACCTCGAAGGTGACGTCCTCGACCAGCCCCGGCTGCCCGACGCCGCCGGGCAGATCGATGGTGAGGCCCTCGACGGACAGCAACGGCTCGGCGGCGTCGCTTCGCTGTCCCGGTCCTGCTGTCATGTCCGCCTCCTGACTCCGACGGCGTCACGGATCGAGTCACCGATCGTGTTGAACGCGAGCACGGTCAGCACCATCGCGATTCCGGGCGGCACCACCGAGAAGGGCGAGTGGAACTGGTTGGTGTACGCGGATTTGAGCATCGAGCCCCAGCTGGCGTCGGGCGGCTGGACGCCCAGGCCGATGAAGCTCAGGCTGGCCTCGGCCAGGAGCGCGACGCCCATCAGGATCGTGACCTGAACCAGCAGCGGAGCGGCGATGTTGGGCAGGATGTGCACCCACAGGGTGCGCCGGGTGGACGAGCCGATGGCCACCGCCGAGTCGACGAAGGTCTCCTCCGCGACGGCCAGCGTCGCGCCGCGTACGACTCTGAACAGGCCGGGCGCGAAAATGATGCCGACCGCGAGCATGGCGTTGACCAGCCCCGGGCCGAGCACCGCGACGATGGCCAGCGCCCCGACCAGCGCCGGGAGGCTGAGGATCGTGTCGGCCAGCCGGCCCGCGACGGCGTCGACGACACCGCGGCGCAGGCCGGCCCACAGCCCGAGCGGCAGGCCGATGAGCAGCGCCACGCCCACCGAGATGAGCGGGGCGATGACGGCGATGCGCGAGGCCTGGATGATCCGGCTCGCGACATCGCGCCCGAACTCGTCGGTGCCGAGCAGGTGCGTCCAGCTGAGCTCGGCGAACCTGTTGCCGAGGTTCTGCGCCTCCGGGTCATGCGGGGAGACGAAGGGACCGGCGATCGCCAGGAAGACGAGGAGGACGATGAAGGCGACGGCGATCGCGCTGGCCGGCCGGCGCAGAATCGTCAGGACGACGTGCCGCGCGGGGCGCGAGCTCTTGGGGGCGGCGGCGGTGGGAGTCGTGGTGGTCATGCCGTGCGCACCTTCGGGTTGATCCAGCCGTAGGCCAGGTCCACGATGAGGTTGATCGCCACCACGACCACGGCGCTGAACAGGACGTAGCCCTGGATCATCGGGTAGTTCCGTTGCAGCACCGAGTTGATGGCCAAGGAGCCGAGGCCGGAGATGCCGAACACGGCCTCCACCACGATGACGCCCCCGAGCAGTCGTCCGGTCTGCAGGCCGAGTACTGTCACGACAGGGATGGCCGCGTTGCGCAGGATGTGCCTGCGGACCAGCCAGGGTCCCGACGCGCCCCGGGCCCGTGCCGTGCGTACGTACGGGCGGGTGAGCACGTCGGCGACGCAGCCGCGGGTGTGTCTGGCGAGTTCCGCCGAGGTGGCCAGGCCGAGTGACGTGGCCGGGAGGATCACGTGGGAGAGCCACACCCCGAAGCCCTCCCTGATGTCGACGTATCCGGTCGCCGGTAGCCAGGGGTTGGCCAGGGCGAACAGCGATACGAGCACCATCGCCAGCCAGAAGCTGGGCATCGCGATGCCGAGCGTGGCCAGGGCCGACACGGCCCGGTCGATCCAGCTGCCCTGGGTCAGGCCCGCGATGATCCCGGCCGTCACGCCGATCACGACCGCGACAGCCATCGCCATCAGGGTGATGATCACGGTCGGCGGCGCCGCCTCGATGATCGTCGAGGAGACCGGCCGGTTGCTGAACAGCGAGTTGCCGAGATCTCCTTGCAGCACGCCGGAGAACCAGCTGACGTACTGCTCCAGGACGGGCTTGTCCAGGCCGAGCTCGGCGCGGATCCTGGCCACTTCGGCCACCGTGGCGTTCTCACCCGCGATCACCTCGGCGACGTCGCCGGGAATCAGCTGCACCAGCAGGAAGGTGAGTATCGAAACCAGCCACAAGACCAGCAGACCGCCGCCGAGCCGGCGCACTACCATGCCTGCGCTCACCGCCACCTCCGTCCAGCACTGCGCGGAACGAAGACTGTGCTGGAGCCGGGCGAGACACTCGCAGGGTCCGTTCTTGTCACATGCATTCACCGCGCCGTTGTCCGATAATGGGACAAAATGTGCAATAGTTGTAAACGCAATGCTGCCCTGCGGCTACGTGGGCGTCAAGAGGGAGCCCTTGCGTAAATGGGCGGTTTCGGGATCGTTACCGGACACCGTCACAAGGCGGTGACCACCCGAAATGCCGTCACGCTCGGATGGCGGCGGGCACAGGCCAGTTATCACGTATAGCCGACAGGAGGAGGTAGCACTGTGGGCCACAACACAGCATGGGCACGTACTCTTTGTCGTCACACACATGGCAACCCCGGCGTTCGACCTTAGGATTCGCTCATGGCCGCAGAGTCACAGTTCACCGGCCTGACCAGTGTCACCAGCGGTTCCACCGCGATCAGCCAGGAAAACCGGACGCTCCGCGACCTGGTGGAGATCTACCGCCACCTGTCCGGCCTGGCTCTCCAGGACGCCGACATCGGCACGGTCGCCCATCTCGTCGCCCACCGGACCGACGTGACGGTGGCCGTCATCAGCCAGAAGATGGGCATCCTCGCCGCGGCCTCGCCCGGCGAGAGCTACGAAAGCGCCATCCAGTACGTCCACGACCATCTGATCCATCCACGGCTGGCGCACATGCTCGCCAACGCCGGCAAGTCCCGCCACCCGCTCCGGCTGCCGGACCCGGCGCGCGGCCGGGCCCGCGTCGTGGCCCCGATCCTGGTCGGCGGCACCGTGCCCGCCTATCTCGTCTCGCTCGTCGGGGCGGCCCCTGACCAGGGCGAGGACATCGACCTGATGATCGCCGAGCATGCCGCGACGATCTGCGGGGTGATCCTGGCCCGCGAGCGCGTCATCTTCTCAGCGGCCAGCCAGGTCCGTGACGACCTCGTCGAAGGGCTGCTGTCCGGGTCCGGCCGGGACAACGACGAGGTCGTCCGCTGGGCGCAGCATCTCGGCTACGACACCGAGCGCGACCACCGCGTCCTGTCGATCATCCTCGAACCGCCCGCGGGCGACACCCAGCGCAGCGCCCTGGTCGCCGAACGCGCCGCGGGCGCGACCGCGCGCCTGTTCGTCGCCCAGTCCCCTGACGCGATCACCTCCGTCCGAACGGACGAGGTGGTCGTGGTGCTGACCGAGAACACCACCCCGGGCTCGACCACCAGGGCCGAGCAGCTCGGCACCCTGTGCGTGCAACGCCTCGGAGCGCTGTTCCCCGATGTCGGCGTGTCCATCGGCGTCGGCGGCGCGTTCCGCGAACCGGCGCACATCGCCCGCTCGTACGAGGAGGCGCGCCGGACCACCGAGGTGATCCGGCGGCTTGGCCAGCGCGGCGCCGTGGTCGCCTTCGACAAGCTGGGCATCGGCCGCCTGCTGCTCCAGGTGCCCGACATCGAGACCCTGCGCGAGTTCGCCACGGACATCCTCGGCGAGGTGCTGCGCCACGAGAGGAAGCACCACTCGGAGTTCATCGCCACGCTGATGTGCTACTTCCGGGAGAACAACAGCCCGCAACGGGCGTCGAAGCTGCTGCACGTGCATCCCAACACGGTCACCTACCGCATCCACCGGATCGAGGAGATCACCGGACTGGACCTGAACAGCTATCGCGACCGCCTCGCCGCGCAGGTGGCTCTGGAGATCATCGACGCCCTCGACGTCAGTGCTTGACCTCGGGGGAAGGATCGCCCGCCGTCACGACGGCTGCGGCGGAGTAGACGATGCCGGCGCCGGTCGACGAGTCGATGTAACGCGGGATCCAGCTCTCGTCGTCGTCGACCGGGGTCGCACCCCACCCGTAACAGACATTGAAGCCGGTCGAGGTGTGGACCCGGAACAGGAACATGTTGTCCGACAGCCGGCGTCCGGGGCTGACGAAGGCGTCCATCTCCCTCCTGGCCAGATCCCAGGCGATCTCCACCTCCTCCAGCGTCGTCACCTCGATCATCAGGTGTTCGAGCCGGAGGTCGTCGCCCCCTTCGAGCAGGGCGATGCTGTGGTGGCGAGGATTGCACCGGAGGAACCACATCTCGCCGAGATGCGCGCCGAGGTTGATCGCGTCGGACACCTTCATGCCCATCACGCCGGCGTAGAAGTCGAGCCCCCGCTGGAGGTCCGGCAGCCGCAGCACGACGAAGCCCAGACCGAGCGCGCCGGTGACCGTCCGCGACGTCGGCCGCCAGCCCTGGTAGGAGCCCGCCGTCTCCTCCTGGCCGACGAAGAACTCGTGCCGCAGGCCGAAGGGGTCGTCGAAGAAGACGAGCCGCTCCACGGAGCGCTCGGCCGCCAGCCGCGCCGAGCCCTCCGTCACCTCGAACCCGGCGGCGGTCAGGTGGGCCGCGACGCCCTCCAATGACTCCTCGGCGCCGATCTCCCAGCCGAGGTAGAGCAGCCGGTCGGAGTCGCCCGGGTGGATCGCGAGGCGGTGGGACCGGTCGCACCAGCGCACCCGGACCGTGCCGTCCGGCAGCCGGTAGGCCTCGAAGCCGAAGACGCGCGGGCCGAAGCCCAGCCAATCCTCCCCCGACGCGGACCGCACGCCGATGTATCCGATGCTTCGCATGCCGCATCTCCTCGCACTTCGCGCACACAGGGTGCGCCACGACAAGAATACGCGGCCGGGGAAACGCGGCACCGCCGCTCAGGTCAGGGCGGCGCGCAGCACCGGCTCGATGTCCGCCGCCGCCTCCTCCCCGTACGCCTCACGCAGCCGGGCCACGTCGGTGCCGGCGTCGATGGCCCACTCCTGGGCACCGTTCGTCTCCAGCACGAGCGTGGCGACGAGCGCCCCGAGCTGGGCGGCCCGCTCCAGCCCCAACCCGCCGTTCCCGCCGGCCAGGAATCCGGCCCGGAAGCCGTCGCCGACGCCGGTCGGGTCGGCGATCGTCCGGGCCGGCACCACCCCGACGTGCAGCGCGGTGCCGTCGCGGCCGACGATGTCGACGCCTCGGTCGGACAGAGTGGTCACCCGCAGGCCGACCCGGCCGGTGATCTCGTCGGCGTCCCAGCCGGTCTTGCGGATCAGCAGTTCCAGTTCGTACTCGTTGGTGAACAGGTAGGTGGCGCCGTCGACCAGAGAGCGGCACCGGTCGCCGTCGAGGCGGGGCAGCTGCTGCGACGGGTCCGCGGCGAACGGCACGCCCAGCGACCTGGCCTCCTCGGTCTGCGCGACCATCGCGTCCGGATCGCTGGCGCACACCATGACCAGCTCGGTGCCGTACCGCTCCACGATGGGGGCGAGTGCGATGTTCTTGGTCTCCGTCATCGCCCCCGGGTAGAAGGACGCGAGCTGGCACTGGTCGTCATCGGTCGTGCAGGTGAAGCGCGGGGTGTGGGCCGACTCCACGGTGAGGACCCCGCCGCAGTCGACGCCGTGCCGTTCAAGGAACGCCCGATAGCCGGCGAAGTCGGCGCCGACCGCTCCCACGAGCACCGGGCGTTGTCCCAGGACTCCCATGCCGAAGGCGATGTTCGCGCCGACCCCGCCCCGGTGGACGACGAGATCGTCCACCAGGAAGCTCAGTGACACCCGGTTCAGCCGGTCGGCCACGAGATGGTCCGCGAAGCGGCCGGGAAAGTGCATCAGGTGGTCGGTGGCGATCGATCCGATCACCGCGGTCGTCCCTGCGGGCACGGTTACTCCTCTGTGATGTGGTCAGAAGACGATCGTGGTGCGGCCGTTCACCAGGACGCGGTCCTCGCAGTGCCAGGCCACGGCTCGCGCCAGCACGGTCCGCTCGATGTCCGCGCCGCGCCGCGTCAGCTCCCGCACGCTCGCGCGGTGCGACACCCGTACGACGTCCTGCTCGATGATCGGTCCCTCGTCGAGCTCCTCGGTGGCGTAGTGCGCGCTCGCCCCGATGAGCTTCACGCCGCGTTCCTTCGCCCGTTCGTACGGCCCGGCGCCGGCGAACGCGGGCAGGAAGGAATGGTGGATGTTGATCACCGGTACGCCGATCCGGTCCAGGAAGTCGCCCGAGAGGACCTGCATGTAGCGGGCCAGCACGAGCAGGTCGACCCGGTCCCGCAGGAGGTCGAGCTGGCGCCGCTCGGCCTCCGGTTTGGTCGCCCTGGTCACCGGGACGTGCTCGAACGGCACCCCGAAAGAGGCCACCTCGCCGGCGAGGTCCGGATGGTTGGAGACCACCTGGCACACCTCGATGGGCAGCTCACCCCGGCGGGCCCGCCAGAGCAGATCCAGCAGGCAGTGGTCGTACCGCGACACGAAGAGCGCCACCCGGGTCGGCGCGGAGGCGACGCGGAAACGGAAGTCCGCGCCGAGCCGGGCCGCGACCTCCTCCCGGAACTCGCGCTCCAGCCGGGGCAGCTCCTTGTCCAGTCCGGGCAGGTGGAACACGACGCGCAGGAAGAACCGGCCGCCCGCGGGCCCGGTGGAGTCCTGGTCGGACTGCACGATGTTGGCTCCACGCCGGTACAGGAACGACGAGACGCAGGCGACGATGCCCGGCCGGTCGGTGCAGGACACGACCAGCCGGCCGACGTCGGGCGCCGTTCCGGTCACAGCGTGGCGGGGACGGTGTCGGCGGACAGCGCGGCCTCCCGGCGGAGCGCGTCGGCCAGATCGGTGCGCTCCCACGGCAGGTCGAGGTCCGTACGCCCGAAGTGTCCGTAGGCGGCGGTCGGACCGTAGATGGGGCTGTGCAGCCCGAGATACTCGCGGAACGCGGCGGGGCGCAGGTCGAAGTGCTCGGCCACCAGGGTTCGGATCAGCGACCGGCTCACCCGCTCGGTGCCGAACGTCTCGACGAGCACCGAGACCGGCCTGGCCACGCCGATGGCGTACGCGACCTGCACCTCCACCCGGCGGGCGAGGCCGGCGGCGACCACGTTCTTGGCGACGTGACGCGCCGCGTAGGCGGCGGACCTGTCGACCTTGGAGGGGTCCTTGCCGGAGAAGG
The DNA here is from genome assembly GCF_004348345.1 of Nonomuraea longispora. Classification (GTDB taxonomy): domain Bacteria; phylum Actinomycetota; class Actinomycetes; order Streptosporangiales; family Streptosporangiaceae; genus Nonomuraea; species Nonomuraea longispora. The sequence goes on along the minus strand of NZ_SMJZ01000012.1, from coordinate 30,041 downwards.
CGCCACCGCCGTGCCGGGCGAATCCCCCATAGGTGTCCACGATGATCTTGCGTCCGGTGAGGCCGGCGTCACCCATCGGGCCGCCGATCACGAACCTGCCGGTGGGGTTGACCAGCAGGCTGCGGTGGAGCGCGTCGGCGTCGTACAGCTCGGCCGGCAGCTCCGGGATGACGACGTGCCGCCAGAGGTCCTCGCGGATCCGCTCCAGCGTGGCCTCCTCGGCGTGCTGGGTCGAGATCAGCACCTGCTCCACGGCGACCGGGATGTCACCCTGGTAGCGGACCGAAACCTGGGTCTTGCCGTCCGGGCGCAGGTAGCCGAGCGTCCCGTCCCTGCGCACGGCGGCCATCCTGCGCGACAGGCGGTGCGCCAGCGCGATCGGCATCGGCATGAGCTCGGGCGTCTCTTCGGTGGCGTAGCCGAACATCATGCCCTGGTCCCCTGCCCCCGCGCGGTCGAACTCGTCGCCCAAGCGGTCGCTGCGATGCTCGTGCGCCAGGTCGACGCCCTGCGCGATGTCGGGTGACTGCTTGTCGAGCGCCACGAGGACGGCACACGAGTGACCGTCGAAACCGTAGGCGCCGTCGTCGTAGCCGATCCTGTTGACGGTGTCCCGGACGATCTGCGTGTAGTCGAGCAGCTTCGGCGTGGTGATCTCCCCTGCCAGGACGACCATGCCGGTGGTGATCAGGGTCTCGCAGGCGACCCGGGAGTAGGGGTCGAGAGTCAGGGCCGCGTCCAGCACGGCGTCGGAGATCGCGTCGGCGATCTTGTCCGGATGGCCCTCGGTCACGGACTCGGAGGTGAACACGTAGTCGTCGTCGGTCATTGCGCAGGCTCCTCGTGCGATGGGTTGAGCGGGCTCAGGGGGTGGGCGCCGGTCAGCTCGGACCGCACGGCGGCCGCTCCGGCGACCATGGCCGCGAGCTTGGCCCTGGCGACAGGCGCGGAGATGTTACGCAGCCCGCAGTCGGGGTTGATGACCAGCCGTTCGGCCGGGACCAGGCCGAGCGCGCTGCGAATCCTGGACGCCACCGCCTCCGGGGTTTCCACGTCGGAGGACTTGACGTCGATGACGCCGAGCCCGATCGTGCGGTCCCAGCCGAACTTGTCGATCACCGGCAGATCCGCGTAGCCCTTGCGCGCGAACTCCAGGACGAGCTGGTCCACCTCGGCGTCGAGCACGGCGGGAAACAGGAAGTCGTAGTGTCCCTCCCACGAGGGGCGCGCGTAGCGGTTGCCGTAACAGACGTGCAGCGCCCAGGTGACGTCGACGCCCTCGGTGACGAGGTTGACGGCTTTGATCGCCGTCTTCACCTCGCCGGGGTAGCCGGCCAGGAAGGGTTCGTCGATCTGCAGCAGCCGCGCACCGCGCGCGGCCAGGGCGCGCGCCTCGGCGTTGAGCACGCGCGCGATCGCCGTCACGAGCTCGTCGGGGTCGTCGTACGCCTCGTTCCGCACCCGCCGCGACAGTGAGAACGGCCCGGTGAAGGAGAACTTGACCGGGTCCGAGGTCTGCTCGGCGGTGAAGGAGAAGTCGTCGGCCAGCATCAGCGGCGCCGTGTCCGTGACCGGCAGCCGCTCGGTGACCCTGGCGTCGTAGTAGTCGAAGTAGAAGTCCTTCGCCGTCCGCGGGATGTCGATGCCCGGCATCCTGGCGAGGAAGTAGTCGATGTCGTTGTCGCGGCGCAGCTCGCCGTCCGACACGACGTCGATGCCGGCCAGCTCCTGGTCCCGGAGCGCCGCCTTGATCGCCATGTCGTGCAGGTCCCGGAGCTGCGCGTAGCTCATCCTGCCGCGGTAGTAGTCGGTTTTCAACCGTTCCATCCACTCCGGGACGGGGTAGGAGCCGACGACACTGGTGGGGAGCAGCGGCAGCCCGCTCATCAGGTCGGACATCAGTCCCTCACCTGCGCCGTCATCGTGACGATGTTGCCGCCCACCCGGTGCGCGAAGGGCGCGTAGTGCACGTCGAAGCCGTTGCGCCGGCCCACGTGCGCCAGCAGCGGCCCGTTCACCCAGTTGACGACGGACCCCTCGTACTTGCCGGGGCCCCGGAAGTCGGTCCGGTACGCCTGCACGTCGGTGACGAACAGGTCATGGCAGACGAGCCTGCCGAACGGATGCAGCAGTCTCAGGCTGTCGGCGAAGCTCGCCACCGCCCCATTGTTGACGTGCATGCGGATGTCGGCGCCGGATTCGAGCAGCGGCCGCAGCAACTCCCCGCTCATCTCCGGCGCGAGGGCGTAGAGGTCGAGCCCGGCCAAAGGGACGTACCTCTCCTCCAGCCTGACCAGGTCCCACACCGCCCGCCAGAAGGCGACGGCGGCGTCCACGTCGGCGAACCGGGCCGGATCAGCCTCGGCCAGCAGCCCCGGCCCGAGCCGCAGCAGCTTGCGCACCAGGACCGGCAGCTCGTCCACCGTGACCCCCGCCGACTCGGCGAGCCCGGCCACGCCGGCGTCGTCGAGGTAGGCGCGGACCTGCACGCAGTAGGTCCGCCCGCCCAGCTGGACGACCTCGTCGGTCGGCAGGTTGTCATAGACGTTGGAGACGTAGACGAGGAAGACCTTGTACTTCAGGAAGCCGAGCGAGGTGCACGGCGCCGTGGCGTCCAGCACGAACGAGCTGATCCGCGCCCGGTGCTCGCCCACCGCCTCGCGGGCCAGGTCGAGCACATGCTGGGAGTAGTCGCACATCATGTAGTGCAGGCGCCGGTAGTAGTCACGCCCGTGCTCGGCGTCGAGGGCGCGGAACTCGTCCAGGAAGACCTTCGCCTGACCGCCGTTGCCCACCCCGAGCTCGACGACGTAGAGTTCCTCGGGCAGGGCGTCGCCGTCGGCCAGCGCGTCCCAGACCTCGAAGAGGTCACGGATCACGTCCCGCGCGGCGTCGTGGTTGTGCGCGTCGCTCTCCCCGCCCGGCAGCGCCTGCTCGTATCCTCGGCCGGTGGACTTCTCCCAGAGGCCCAGATCCTTCCAGTAGCGGGCGTTGAACTCCCAGACGCAACTGCCGCTGCCCGGTCCCCAGTCCTCCAGCGGAACCCGGACTCTCTCCCGCTGCCGCCGCAGGGCGGCGGTGACCTCCTCAAGGGACATGCCGGCACTGCGTCGTACGTCGACCGCGATCTCGATGGCGTCGTCCCGGACACCCAGGGGCACGATGGCGGGACCGGGTCCCGCGCTCAGTTGCGGGCACAGCAGGATCGGCCTGACGTCGACCACCTCGCGGAAGTTCGACTTGTACTGGACCCAGTCGCACACGAGCCGGACCTTGCCGAGGTCCGTGGAGACCTCTCGCAACGCCTCGACGACAGGCGCCAGCGAGGTCATGAGGTCCAGGGGACTCGTACCGCTGAGTTTGGCGTGGGGCCGGAAGTCAACGAGCATGACCGATGCCCTCCATGGGATGGCGGTTGTGATCGGGAAGCGCGGCCGGCGGCCGGGGGATGCCGGCCCGCCGCAGGATGTCGGGCACGCCGTGCTCGAAGCCGAGCGCCATGAGGTGGACACCCGCGACGCCGGGGATCGTGGCGAGCCGCTGCACGGCCTCCACGCACATCCGGATGCCCTCCTCGGCGACCCGGTCGGCGGGGACCCCGCGCAATCTCCGGTCGACCTCGTCGGGAACGTGCACGCCGGGCACGGCGGTGCGCATGTACTCGAGGGCACGCAGCGAGCGGATGGGGCCGACGCCGGCGATGACCTTGCAGTGGTCGGTCACGCCGAGATCCCACAGGTCCGCCATCCAGCGCTCGAACACCTCGAAGTCGAACACGTACTGCGTCTGGACGAACTCCGCGCCCGCGCTCACCTTCTTGGCCAGCCGGCGGGCCCGGAACCTCGGCGGCGGCGCGAACGGGTTCTCCACCGTGCCGACCAACCAGGCCGGGCGGGCGGAAACGGCCTTGCCGGAGATGAGCACGCCGTCGTCCCGCAGGGTGCGCGCGGTCCAGACGAGCTGCACCCCGTCGAGATCGAAGACCGGCTTGGCCTCGGGATGGTCGCCGAACCGGGGGTGGTCGCCGGTCAGCAGCAGCACGTTCGGGATGCCGAGGGCGCCCGCCGCGAGCAGGTCCGACTGCAGGGCCATGCGGTTACGGTCGCGGCAGGTCAGCTGCATCACCGGCTCGACGCCGGCGCGCTGGACGAGCACGCTGCCGGCCAGGCTCGACATCCGGACGTTCGCCCCCTGGTTGTCGGTGACGTTCGCGGCGTCGACCCAGCCCCGCAGCAGATCCGCCTTACGCGTGACCGCCTCCGCGTCGGCCCCTCCCGGCGGGCCGATCTCGGCGGTGACGGCGAACCTGCCGGCTTCGAACGCGGCACGCAGCCCGCTCATCGCGGACTCAACCCCAGCTCGCGTCGCAGCAGCGGGCGGGGATCGTCCTCGCTGTACGCCACCCCCAGCCCGTCGTCACGCCCCTGCCAGTAGTTCACCCACGAGCTGCGGTCCCATTCGCGGTGATCGACCGGGCGCTGCAGCAGATCGAGGTCGGCACCGTGCCCCGCGGCCTGCCCCCGCTCGATCGCGGTCACCCAGACGCAGACCAGATCGGGATGCACCTCACAGCGGCCGTCGGCCGCCACGCCGCCGCAGGGGCCGTTGCGCAGCTGCTTCGGGCAGGTCATCGGGCAGGTGTAGCCGGTGTCGGGCAGCGCGCACTGGCCGCACATGCGGCATCCGTACAGCTGTTCCTTCGCCACCCGCTCCACCCGCGTGAACCACCGGTAGGCCGGCCGCCTGCGTTCGAGCCAGGCCGCGAGCCTCCGGTACAGGAGGTTGGCGGCGAGGACACGGTGCAGGCCGTAACTGAGCCGAGCCCCGATCCGGGGAACTACAGGGCGAGGCCAACCGCCACCGCCCGCACGCTGCTCGCCGAAGCCCACGATCAACTCCCTCTGGCTGACGGCTCACCGTCGACGCCGGTGAATGTCGTTCAACCGCTGAGATCGAGGCTGCCAGAGCGCTCAACGCGTGTCTTAGGCCCGCGCACCAACGCTGAGGGGCCGTTCATTGTGACGACCCACAGGGCGGCTCAGGTGTCGTCAGTGGATCCAGCCGGCGTCGGTGGCGATCCTGATGGCGTCGACGCGGTTACGGGCGTTCAGCTTCGTGACGATCTTCGTCAGGTGGTTGCGCACCGTTCCCACCGACAGGTGGAGCGTGGCCGCTATCTCCTCGGCCTCCGCCCCCTTGGACGCCAGGTGCAGAACCTCGATCTCGCGTCCGGACAGTGGGTTCTCTCCGATGTCCCAGGCGGACAACGCGAGCTGGGGATCGACGATGCGGCGCCCGGCCGCGACTCCCCGGACGGCGGCGGCGAGCTGGTCGGCCGGCGCGTCCTTGAGCAGGAACCCGGACACCGACACCGCGAGCGCCCGCCGAAGGGTGCCCGGCCGGCCCATCCCGGTGAGGATGAGCGTACGGCAGGCCGGCAGCTTCTCGTGCAGGATCTGCGCGGCGGTCAGGCCGTCCATTCTCGGCAGGTCGATGTCGATGACGGCCACGTCGGGACCTGTCCTGAGCGCCGTGGGCACGATCATGTCACCGCTGTCCACCTCCGCCACCACGGAGATGTCGGGTTCCAGGGCGAGCAGGGCGGCCAGCGCTCCTCGCACCATGTGCACGTCTTCGGCGATCAGGACCTTCAGCTCCAGCATTCCGCCCCCTGCACGTCACCTTCCAGCATGTCCGAGCTGCAGTGACTATCGCAATCGTGTCAGCCGCTCTCACAAGAGAGCGGTCACCTTGAACCACCCGTCCTCGACAAGGGCCTCCAGCCGCCCGCCGACGCCGTCCAGGCGCCGCGCCAGATCGCCCACACCATGCTGGCTGTGCACCGGACGCGGACCCGGAGGAAGCTCCACCCCGTCGTTCCTGATGGTCAACCGGCCGTCCTCTCCCTCGATGACACACCGGCGGGCGGTGCTGTGCCGCAGGATGTTGGTGACCGCCTCGCGCAGCACGGTCGCCAACACGGCGTCGGTCTTCTTGTCCAGGGTTCCGAGGCGGAGATCGACCGTGACCTCGATCCCGGCCGCGGCCAGGATCGCCCGCGCGGAATCGACCTCGCCGATGAAGGAGATGTTCCGGTAGTCGCTGGCCACATGGCGCACGTCGGACAGCATGCGCCTGAGCAGCTCCAGGATTCTCTCCAGCTCCGTGTGCGCTCGGGAGGGAGTCGTGCCCAGCAGGCGGCACGCCAGCACGCCTTTGAGCGCCACCTGCGACAGGCCGTCCACGAGCACGTCGTTCAGCTGGCGTGCCATACGCAGCCGTTCCCGCTCGACGGCGGCGTGCGCCAGTTCGCTGCGCGCGGCGTGCGTCTCCGCCACCATGGTCACCAGCCAGCTCACGCCGTACACGACGAGGCCTGTGAGCAGCGTCGAGATGGTGAGCCAGGCGCCCATGCTGACGCTCGTCCCGGTCAGCACCGCCAGCGTCAGCACGGCACCCCCCAAGGCGGCATACAGGACCCACCGCACCATGCCGGTCACCACGAGCAGCACGGCCGCCGCCACGAACCCGCCCATGCCGCCCCAGGGGGCGTGCAGCCAGGCCAGCGGCAGGAAGGCGGCGGCGGCTTCCACCAGCAGTGCGGCCCAGCGCATCCAAGGCTTGCGCAGCAGCCCGAAGGTGAGCAGCAGCTGCATGACGAGCATGATCGCCACGCAGGCCGCGGCGCCCAGCGCCCCTGCCGCCCCGGAGTACATCCAGACGATGTTGAGCAGCATGGTGACGGCGTAGCCGGCCAGCACCACCACAACGATGCCGGACGCCATCTTCGGCCCCCATCGTTGTGCCACCCCGGCCTCGCGCGTCCAGCCGGTCGGCGAAAAGCCGTCCGTCGAATGACGATCGGACGACCCGGCCTGGTGGCGTGCCGGGGCCTCGGCCGTCAGGTAGAACCAGTCGCCCTCGCTCCTGGTTGTCAAGCGTCCGCCGACCTCCGCCAGGCGTGCGGTCAGGTTGCCCAATCCGTCGCCGCGGGCGGTGAGGTCGTCCGGAACCGCGTCCGCTCCGTCGTTGGCCACCTGGAACCTGACCGTGTCGCCCTCGACGACCAGCTCGATCTGGCACTGCTGCGCCTTGCTGTGCCGCAGCACATTGGTGATCCCTTCGCGCAGTACGACCGCCATCACCTCGTCCAGGCGTCCTGCGAGCGTGACGTCGGGGATGCGGATCCCGGCTTCGATCTGGGCGGCGGACAGGGTGGCGGCGGCGTCTGTCTTCTCCTCGGCGAGCGACATCCGGCCGTATCCACCGGTAACGAATTGGGCGCCGACCGTGGCCTGCCGTACCACATCCAGGACGTGACGCATCTCCTCGGAGGCCCGCGCGGGAGCGGCGGGCAGCAGGCGGTACGCCAGCTCGTACCGGAGAGTGATCGCGGAAAGGTCGTGTCCCACCAGGTCGTGCAGGTCACGGGCGACCCGCAATCGTTCCTGCACGACCGCCATGCGTACAAGATCGCTGCGGGAGTCGCGCAGCTCGGCGGCTATCGTCGACAGCGACCCGACGGCGTACAGCATCAGGCCGGTCAGCAGCGTGAAGTGCACGGCGTAGACCAGGTTGAGCGGCTCCCACGGCTGTCCCTGCAACAGCGCCGCGACCAGCACCGCGGCGCCCACCGCGAGGTAGAGCACCCACCGCGCGCCGCCTCGGATCACCAGCAGCATCGAACCGGCCAGGAAACCCGCGGCGGCGCCGAACTGCGGCCCCACCCAGGCGGCGGGAGCGAACGTGGCGAGCCCTTGCACCAGAAGCGTGACGAAGCGGACCCGGCCCGGCCAGCTGAGCGCGCCCTGGCTGTAGTGCGCGAGCTGCAGAGATACGACAACGCCCAGACAGCACAGGAAGGCGAGCAGGCCCGCGCCGCGCAGGCCGCCGGCCACGACGGTGATCAGCGAATTGGTGGCATAGCCAACTGCGACGGTGGCGGTGACGGCCCACGCCACGCGCCGCGTCCGCGGTTCCGCGGACGCGAGCCGATCACGCTCCTGACCATGTAAGTGCGGGCCCACTACCATGCCCCCCTTCGCGGCTAGACCGCCTTCCTGCCAGCTTGCTGATCGTCAGATCGGCCAAGGTGACGTCGCGGCCTCTCCGTGGCACAAGGCCGCGTTCCGGTGCCGATGCACGGGACATCGCCGATCCGGAGCTCCCGCCGGACCCCGTCGGCGGCGGCGGAAGGCACGTTGATCGGGTCAACGGCGCCGCGGGCGGGCGGCGACAGACTGCTATGAGCCTCGAGACCCGCCCTCGTCAGGCGAATGAGTTGCCGGCACGAAGGGTCGGCCGGGTGCTGAGAGCCGACGACGATGGCCGCGTGCGATCTGGCTGCTCCGACCTGGGCCATGACCGGCTCTGGCACATTCGGCGACGGGAACCCCATGGTGAGCAGCTCGGCATTCGTCGTGATCGGGTTCCACCTCCGATCCCCACGCCAACCGTGGACGGTACACCGGGAACATCTTGCCACACCTCACCGGTCGCCTTAATACACAGTGAGATGATTCCAGCGAAATCGTTCGAACGACTGCGATTTCTTGGACGCCGTCCGTGGCACATCCGTGGCACATCCGTGGCGTTGAGGGCCCTCCGGCAGGTCACCGTCGGCTTCAGCAGAGTGACAGCGCAGCACTAATCCTTACCTATTTCGAGCACAAATACCTACCGAAATTCACTGAAACTATGTCACTCATTGATGGTTGCACGACAGAGGAACGTTTCCGGGCAGTCGACGACGCCACCCGGAACATGCGAAAAATTATTCGCGAAACACGCAACCGTAGGAAAGTCGCACCATTGGCCCGGACCTGCGGATTGGGCCGCTCAACCGGGTCGAAGGTCGCCCGGGTCACCGCGCACCGTGGACGCGCGGTGAGCGGTGGTGGCCGTCGAATGCCGTTCAGGTCGTCTCGTCATCCGGCATCAACCGGTGCGCCAGATCGGCCCAGTGCGCGTCATTCACTTCGTGCCAGCCGGTCACGGCCGCGTCGTCCCCCGGATGCGGCTTCCTGCCGAGGACGAGAGCGCCCACGCTGGATTCGATCCGCCAGTCCGCGCCCAGGGCGTCGGCCCACCGTTCGATGTCCACGCATTCCAGCGGGTATACGCCCAGGCTCAGTCCGGCAGCCACCAGGCACAGGGTCTGGGTGAGCATGCCGACATTTTTCAGGATCATGGCGTAACTGAGCCCGTTGTACTTCCAGGACAGACGGCGGAACCGCGCGGTGATGACGACGAGAGCGGGCGGCAGGTCAGGCATCTGGGCGACCAGCCGCGCGTTCTCCAGCGCGGCAACGACGGCGCGTGTTTCGCTCGGCAGAGCTCGCAGCCCGTGGCTCAGCGGGTCGTAGCGGTATACACCTTGCGAGATTCCGTTGCAGTCACCCACGACGACATACAGTTCCAGCTCGTAGCGCGAGCCGACGCTGAGGTACGGGCGATCGCTGGTCTCCTCGGGCGAGCCCGGTGGGCCGCTCACCGAGCGCACCCTGGCCGCGCGGTACAGCAGCTCGCCGAGTTCCCGTGCGGTGAGCGGTCCCGCGGCCGGGCGCGCCCCGTTCGCCGCCTCCACCGCCGCACTGAGCGGCGGATCGACCGCCACCAGCGCCTCCCAGGTGGGCCGGTACAGCCTGATGAGGCCGGTGTCTCCGGGCGGCACGACCACGGGTTCGATGCCACGCCTGTCCCCCACCGGATGCGTCGCCCCAAAGGCCAGGTCGTGCCTGCCCAGCGTGGAACGGCTGTGGAAGAGCAGGTTGACCGGCGACCATGAGATCAGCGCGTCGTCGGTGTCCTCGGCGAACTCCACCGGACGAAACGGCTCGTCGCGTTCCGCCCCCACGACCATCCCCGCCGCCGCCAGGTACGCGACGAGGGTGGAGAAGTACGGTGGAGCGTCACGGACCGCGTCCGGCCTGGTCGGCCGCCTCAGGTGACCGACCAGGCTCATGGCTTCGGCGGTGTGCAGGAGCACCCGATGCAGTGCCAGGGGTGATTCGAGCCGATAGTCCCTGCCGTTGGTGTTGATGACCGCGAACCTGGACAGGCGAACCGGAACGTCGGCGGCCACGGGGATCACCCGCAGGCGCGACCGCTGGACGAGCGGCACCACCGACACCATCGGCTGCTCCCGATCCACGCCCAACGAGCGCACCACCAGGGGGTCGAGGCGGTCCAGCAGGCGATGGAGCGTGGCCAGGTCCGCCTCGTCGCTGATGACGTTGTCCAGGTGAATCGGTCCCAGGCTCATCCGCCGGAGCGCGTCGAACACCGCCGGCCCCGGATGGGGCACCTCGATCTCGTCCCAGCGGCTGTGCAGCACCAGGGTCTTGCCGTGGGGGGCGGCTTCGAGGTGGACGTCCTCGCGAAAGGACCACAACGCGTGCAGGTCGCGTCTCTTGTCCCCGAATCCGGCAGCCATGATCGGTTACTCCTGCGACTAGAGGAAGAGCGGGGTGGGGTTGAGATCCCGGTAGGCGGTGGGGCGGCGCAGCCGCCCCAGCCGGACGGGGACGTCGTACAGCCGGCCCGGGGCGAAGCGGGCCCAGAAGTGCCGCAGGCCGGGCACGGTCACCTTGACGACCGGCATGCCGACGTCGGGCCTGGTCTGGTCGAGCAGGAGAACGTCCAGGTCGTGCCGCTCGGCGATGGCGTGCATGGTGTCGAGATCGGCTTCCAGGTCACCGTGCACGGCCTCGCGGTAGTCGGTGAGGCGTCGTGGCGCCCGGTCCCGGTCCGGGAGCAGGTACGGCTGGTCCGCCGTGGTGGCGTTGCGCCACCACGCCATGAGGTGCTCGTCGGCCGGTGCGTACCCGGTGCCGTCGGCCTTGGCGTCGACCACCGCGGACAGCAGCTGCCCGAGTTCCGTGAGCGCCCGCCGTACGGCGATGCGGACGTCGAAGTGGGCGCCGAAGCCGAGCATGATGTCCTGGGCCGGCTTGTCGGTGCGGCGCGAGATCGCCGCCACGACGGGCACTCCGAGGTCGGAGGTGAGATCGAGCAGCCACAGGGCGCGGTTGAGACCCGCGTAGCCGTCGAAGACCTCGGCGATGAACGGGTCCCCGAACGACGCCTGGTCGATCACCGGTTGCCGGGTCATGTTGTACCACCACAGCGCCACCGCGTCGCGTTCCACCAGTTCGAGGAAGCCCTGCACGGTCGCGTCCGCGAGGCTCGCGCCCGCGGCGTTGCCGTTGGAGGTGGCCCTGAGGGAGGGCACGCCGGCGCCGCCGTTGAAGTAGAGCAGGTCGGTGGGCAGCAGGCGCTGGGCATCCGTCGTCAGCGAGCGCACCGGGGTCCAGTCGATGACCGCCCGGTCGTCGAAGGGTTCCGGGATCTGCTGGAACGGCATGGCGCCCGCGTTCCAGCGCACCCGGTCGGCATATTGACGCGGGTGGAACAGCTGGCAGGTGTCCGGGTGGACGGCGTCTCCGCGCAGTTCGTGGAAGCTGCCGCGGACGACCTGCTCGTCGCCGAGCCGGGTGCCGCAGTACCGCTCCACGGCCTCGCCGAGGGCGCTGACCCGCGCCTCCAGGTCGGTGCGGCCTTTGCCGCCGCTCCACTGCCGCACTCCCGCTCCTTCCTCGCCGTCGAGCGCGAGGTTCCTGCCCGACAGGTAGCAGTGGACGAACCGGGGGCTGCGAGGGTCGGGCCGGATGGGGTCGGTGATGCCGGTCACCGGGTCGGCCAGGTGACGGTACCGCTCCCACACGTCTTCCAGCGGCATCGCGCGATGGCTGTTGCCCGGCGTGCTGCCCGTCGCCGCCGTGGGCGAGGGGGTCACGCTCACGCGCGTCGTGTCGCGGTCTCCGCACGCGGGACACTGCGGGCGGCTCGTGACCGGATGGCAGGACAGCGCCAGATTCACCGTGTCCAGCGTCCACACCTGCTCGCGGAGCCCGCTTGCCGCGCCGGCCAGCCATTTCGTCAGCTCCAGGACCGCCAGGTGCATGCCGAGGGCGCGGGTCGGGGCCAGCGACGCCTCGGGCGGGCCCGGCGTGCCCGTGCGGCGTCGGCGCAGCCGCGCCGCCAGGCACTCCCAGCACGGACCATTCTCCGGCTCGAAGGCCGGGCCTACCCAGACGTCGGGTCCGCAGGCGGTGGCCAGCAGCCAGGGCCTTCCGTCGGCCAGCCGTTGTGCGTTGATCTCCGCCAGCCGCGGGTCGAGGTAGTCGGCGCACAGCACCAGCAACGCGTCGGCGCGTCGTTGGTCCTGCGTGACGGTCAGCCCGGCGGCCCGGCAGGCATCGGCCGCGGCCTGGGCGCCCGCGAGCCCGATGACCGCGACCGACGTGGACGTGGCGCCGGCCCCTGCCCCGTCGATGCCGGCGAGGTCCCAGTAGGCGTCGGCCGCGGTCCTGGAGGTCGTCTGGAAGCCGACGAGGTTCGCCTGCGCGAGGCGCCCCAGCATGTGGCCGAGTCTGCCTTCCGACGCCCACGGCGCCATCGCCCGGCGGATCTCGGCCACGGTGCGGGTGCCGTCGAGCAGCGGCGCCAGCCGGTGGACCAGCGTTCCTTCCAGGGCGGTCGTGCCGCGCGCGGAGGTCACGTACACCGCCCCGCCCGGCCCCGGGTCCACCCGGAGGTGTCGCTTGAAACCGAGGAACAGTCGGTCTGCCTTGACCACCATGGCCGCCTCACTCAGCAGTAGGTGGGCCAGGCGGGCCGCGCCGGGTCGGCCAGGTCATCGATGACGAGGTCGGCCGCCCAGGCTGCGGGCGGCTCCAGGTCCGTCCTGGTCCACGTGGCGAGCGTGGTGGAGCGGCGTCCTGCCCGGACGTCGGGGCGCGGGAGTACCGAAGCGGTCATGACCTCTCCTTGGGAACGGGGAAGAAACCTGAACAGCCAGATCGTGGGCCGCTTCGAGCGATATTCCTAGTTAGCTGCTCATTAGTGCGCCGTGAATACTTCACGCCGCACAAGTGATCCATTCCGTCGATCCCTCGCTGCCGCGACTCTATTCTGATCGAGAAATAACCGGAAATGGAAGGAAATGCGATGACCAGAGTCCATCGGCGTAGGCGGCCACGGGCACGCGTGCGTCGAGCGCGTCCCGAGATGGACCTGCGCGCCCCGAGCGGCAGGCTGATGCCCTGGTAGGGCGGTCATCGGCGAGGGCCGCCGGCCCTCGTACGGCCCGGGTTGCCGGTGGACGAGAGTGTCAGTGCCCCGACGCTGCGGAAACCTTTGTCAATACGAAGTGAGGAAACCATGACGCAAACTCTGGACCCCACCCATCAAGTGATCGGCAGCTACCTCGAATACGCCGTGATGTTCACCGACCAGCAGCAGACCATGGTTGAGGACTTCGGCATGGACAGGGAAGCGGCCGAGTGCGCGCACCGCGAGATGGCGGCCATGGGCACAGCCAACGCCAAGGTGGTCGCCCGCTCCATAACCGTCGCCTACGGCCCCTGGGAGCCGGTGGCCGGCGAGGTCATGCACGGGAACACAGCGTGAGGGACGCCATGCACCACAACGAGCACAACGGCACGACCGCCGCGATGCCGACCCGCAGATCCCCGGCCGCCCCGAGCCGGCTCGGCCTGCCGAGCACGGTCCTCACCAAGCGTGTCGGGCTGGTGTTGCCCCAGGCGATGCCGTACGCCTCCTGGGAGCGACTGGGCAAGCAGATCGCGCTCATCACCGACTCGTCGACGTGGTGGCTCGGCGACTGGCTCAACTACGGTGAGAAGTCGTTCCCCGATCGCTACCAGCGGGCCATCGCCGGCACGTCGCTCAACTACCAGACGCTGCGGAACTACGCGTGGGTCGCGCGTCGCTTCCCGATGAACCGCCGCCGTGACAGGGTCAGCTTCCAGCACCACGCGGAGCTGGCGTCGCTGGCTCCCGACGAGCAGGACGAGTGGCTGGACCGGGTGGAGCAGAACCGGTGGTCGCGCAACCAACTGCGGCACCAGCTGCGCAACAAGTGTGTCGGCGCCCGCGTGCGCCCGCAGGAGACCCCGGTCACGCTGCACATCGACCACTCCAGGGAGGAGCGCTGGCAGCAGGCGGCCGGAGAGGCCCAGCGCACCCTGCACGAATGGATGACCATGGTCCTGGACCAGGTTGCCGATCTGTTGCTGCTGCCCGAGCGGCGCACGAGGAACCTCGCCCTTCCCGCCGGCGACGAGATGATCGTCCTGACGCCCGCCGCACCCGGCAACGTCGCGTCCGCCGAGGCCGGCGAAGCGCTCCTGGTGGCCGGCGGCGGGCGTTCCATGTCATGACCGTCGACATCCGCCCCGCCATGAGCTCTTCGGAGACATGGCGGGGCCTTCCCATTGCCCAGCAGCCCGGCTGGCCGGACCCGGTGGCCTTCGACTCGGTGATCGCCGAACTGCGGTCGCTGCCTCCGCTGGTGACTCCGGGTGAGTGCGACCAGCTGAAGGACCGCCTCGCTGCCGTGCAGCGGGGTGAGGCGGTGGTGCTGCAGGGCGGAGACTGCGCGGAGACGTTCGCCGGGGCGACCGAGAGCACCACCACCACCAAGCTGACATGCCTGCTGCAGGTGGCGGTGGTCCTCACGTACGCGGCGCAGGTGCCGGTCATCAAGATCGGCAGGTTGGCCGGTCAGTTCGCCGAACCGCACTCCCAGCCCACCGAGACCAGGGGAGACGTCACCCTGCCCGCCTATCGCGGCGATGCGGTCAACGGCCTCGAACTCAGCCCGGACGCCCGCATGCCGGACTGCCGCCGGCTCCTGCGGGCCTACCACGCCGGCGCGATCACCTTGAACCTGTGCCGAGCCTTCACCAGAGGAGGCGACGCGTCCCTGCGGCAGGTCCACGCCTGGAACATGGATTTCGTGGCCACCAGCCCGGCGGGCAGGCGGTTCGAGAGGATCGCCACCGAGATCGACCGCGCGTTGGCATTCATGCACGCCTGCGGGGTGGATCCCGAGCAGGTGCACACGGTGGACTTCTGGTCCAGCCACGAGGCGCTGCTGTTGGACTACGAGGCGGCGCTGTCGCGAGTGGACCCCGCCAGCGGCGGAACCTACGACCTGTCCGCGCATCTGCTGTGGATCGGGGACCGCACCCGGCAACTCGACGGCGCGCACGTCGAGTGGGCGCGGCACATCCGCAACCCGATCGGCGTCAAGCTGGGGCCGCAGACCACGCCCGCCGACGCGGTGACGCTCAGCCGCCTGCTCAACCCGGCGCGCGAGCCCGGACGGCTGATGTTCGTCACCAGGATGGGGGCGGACGCGATCCGGCGCGTCCTTCCCCCGATCGTGGAGGCGGTGTCGGCACACGGCTCCCCGGTCGTGTGGGTGTGCGACCCCATGCACAACACGTTCGTCTCCCCCAGCGGGTTGAGGACCCGGTGCTTCGACGACCTCATCGACGAGATCGACGGCTTCTTCGCCGTTCATCGCGCGCTGGGCACGCATCCGGGGGGTCTGCACATCGAGTTCACCGGCGAGGACGTGACCGAATGCGTCGGCGGGGAGCACGACCTGGCGGAAGGCGATCTGCACCGGCGTTATGAGACCACCTGTGATCCCCGGCTGAACAGGCGGCAGTGCCTCGATCTCGCCTTTACCGTAGCGGACCTGTATCAGTCGAGATGAACCATCCGGTTGAGGGGAAACACAAGCGCCCGGCGTCCGCCGGGCGCTTGTGTTCTCACGGAGCCAGCCGTACCGGCAGGCTCCGCAGGCCCCAGGTGAAGTTGGAGGCGTTGTAGACCGGCTCGCCGGCCAGCTCCATCCGCCTCACCTGGCCGATCAGCTCCTCGAAGAAGATCTTCAGCTCCAGGCGGGCCAGCCGGGCGCCCAGGCACAGGTGCCGGCCGGCGCCGAAGGTGATGTGCCGGTTGGGTGAGCGGTCGACGCGGAACCGGTCGGCCTGCTCGAACACTGATTCGTCCCTGTTGGCCGAGACGTTCCAGAGGGTCACCCGATCCCCGACCGCGATGCGCACGTTGCCTATCTTGGTGGGCCGGACGGCGGTGCGCAGCGCGTGCACACCGGGCACCGTCCACCGCAGGACCTCCTCCACGGCGCTCGGCACGCCCGACGGTCCCGCCGTACGCAACAGCTCCCACTGGTCGGGCCGCTCGATGAGCGCCAGTACGCCGCCGGCGGCCGAGTACCGGGTGGTCTCGTTCGCCCCGGCCAGCACACCGTTGCAGTTGAACACGATCTCCTCATCGGTGAGCGGCCGCTCCTCGCCCTGGCCGGTGGTCCGGCGCTCGGCGGCGATGCGGCTGACGAAGTCGGCACCCGGGTTCCGCCTCCGCTCGGCGAGCAGTTCGGTGAAGAAGAGGAAGATCTCGCTGTGGGCTCCCGCGCGCGTCGCCTCGTCGTCTCCCTCGAACGCCTCGGTGGTCACCGCGCCCACCCACTCCCATTCGCTGCGCGGGATCCCCATCAACGCGCACACCACGTTGTTGGGGATCTGCTTGGCCATGTCGAGGAACTCGACCTCGCCCCGGGACACCGCGTCCCGCACGACGGCACGCACGACCTGCTCGACCAGCGCCTGCAGCCGCGGCACCTCGGCGTGGCCGAACTCCTTGGCCAGCACGCTCTTCAGATGGGTGTGATCGGGCGGATCGGAGACGATCAGCATGCGCTGGGCGACGGCCGACACCGCTCCGGGGTCGCTGTCCAGGCGCATCCCGTAACGGGAGCTGAAGGACTTCTGGTCGGTGTACACCCCCACGATGTCGTGGTAGCGGGTCACCGCCCAGAACCCGGGGCCGTCGTCCTCCTCGTGCCAGTGCACCGGGTCGTGCTGCCTCAGCCACGCCAGCACCGGCCAGAACCTGCCCCGGCCGAACAGCTCGGGGTCTTTGAGATTCACCTGCATGGTCAGCTCCAGTGCCGCCTCAGCGCGGCGACCACGTCGCCCGCCCGCTCAAGGCAGAAGTAGTGTCCGCCGGGAAACATCCGTTTGCGGAACCCGCCTCCCGCGTAGGCGCGCCAGCCGTCGAGATGACCGGACGTGACGGTCTCGTCGGCCTGGCCGCCCCACGCCTCGAGCGTGGCCGGGGTGGCCGCCGCGTGATGGGTGTAGGTGAGCGACAGCCGCGCGTCCTGCCGCAGGACGTCGAGCAGCAGCTCGCGGCTGTCCTCGTCGATGTCGTTCTCGTCCAGGGCGCGCACGTCGAGCAGCCGGGCCAGCTCGGCGTCGTCGTCGGCCAGGCCCCGGCCGGCGCCGACCCACATGTGGGGTGGGCGGCAGCCGGCCACGACGAGCGCGCGGGGCCGGCGCCCGTGCTCCTCCCCCAGCCTGCGGACGATCTCGTAGCCCAGCAGGCCGCCGAAGCTCTGGCCGAAGACGATCAGCGGGTCGTCCGGCTTGAGCAGCGCGGTCAGCTCGTCGAGCACCCCGGTGACGACCTCGTGCACGCTGGTCGCGGGGGGCTCCGCCCAGCGGGTCTCCCGGCCGGGAAGCTGGACCCCGACGACGGAGACCTCCGGCCCCGCCATGGCCTGCCACGGACGGTACTGCCCGCAGCCGGCCCCCGCGGGGGCCAGGCACAGCAGGGTCACCGGCCGCGGCGGCCCCGCATCGAACGGCAGGAGCCAGGATCCGCTCACGACACCTCCTCCGCGGGAACCCAGCCCAGCCGGTCCAGCTCGGCGGCGAGACCCGCCACCGTGGGGTTGGCCAGCAGTTGCCTGACCGTGAGCCGTACCCCCGTCGACCTGCGCAGAGCCGCCACGGCGCGCGCAGCCAGCAGCGAGTGGCCGCCCAGCTCGAAGAAGTCGGCGTCGACGTCGTGCACCGGCTGCGGCAGCAGATCGTTCCAGGCGTCGCAGACCACACGCTCGCTACGCGTGCTCGGTGACCGTCCGCCGGTCGCCGTGGCGGCCGTCATCATGGCGAGTGCCGCGCGATCCACCTTGCCCGTGGGGGTGGTGGGCAGCGCCGGGACCGCCGTCACCTGGGCCGGGACCACAGCCGCCGGCAGCCGCCCGGCGCATGCCGTACGCACCGCCTCCAGGCACTCCTCCGACTCCACCACCACGGCGAGCCCGAGCGCGTCCCGGCCGGCCAGCAGGTAGGCGGCGGCGCCGCGCACGCCGTCGGTCTGCACCGCGACCCGCTCCACCTCGGACAGCTCCACGCGGAAGCCGCGGATCTTCACCTGCTCGTCGCAGCGCCCGCGGTACTCCAGCAGGCCGTCAGGGCGTTCCAGCGCGAGGTCGCCCGTGCGGTACAGCCGGCTGCCGTCGGCGGCGAACGGGTCGGGGAGGAACCGCTCGGCGGTCAGCCCCGGACGGCGGCGGTAGCCCGCCGCCACGCCGGGCCCGCCGATGAACAGCTCCCCCGGGGTGCCGGGGGGAACGGGCCGCAGATCAGCGTCCAGGATGTGGACGGTGTAGCCGGGAAGGGGCCGCCCGATGGTCGTGACGTCGTCGCCCCTCGCCGTGTCGGCGCAGGTGGCCGCGATGGTCGCCTCCGTCGGCCCGTAGACGTTGAGCATCCTGCCGGTGAACCGGGCAGCCAGTGCGGCGGGGAGCGGCTCCCCCGCCGCCACCAGCACGTCGGCCCCTCCGACCTCCTCCGCGCAGGCCAGCAGCAGCGAAGGCGTCATGCACACCACGTCGGGCGCCGCGGCGGCGACGTTCTCGGCCAGGTCGGTGTCGATGATCGTCATGCCCTGGCCGTACCGGAGGTACAGCAGCGCGCACCACAGCCAGCCGTCGAAGGCCGGGGACACCGCGTTGACGCCCGTGCCGCCCGTGGGCAGGTCCAACTCGCCCAGCGCGGCGACGAAGGCCCCCAGCCCCCGGTAGGGCACCTCGACTCCCTTCGGCCAGCCGGTCGTGCCCGAGGTGTAGATGACGTACGCCACGCTGGAGGGGTGCGGGTCGGCCCGGCGCGGCGCCGGGTTCGGCTCGCACAACGCGCCGGACGGCAGCACCCGGCACCGCTGCGGGACGGCCCCCGCGGGCACGCCGTCACCGAGGATCAGGTGGGTGTCGGAGTCGCGCAGCACGAAGCTGAGCCGGTCGGCGGGGTGCCGCTCGTCCAGCGGTACGGCTGTCGCCCCCGTCCACCAGACGGCCAGCAGCGCGGCGACCGACAGGTGGCTGCGGCCGAGGCACAGTCCCACCTGGGTGCCGGGTCCGGCACCGTGCGCGGCCAGCGTTCCCGCGATCGTCCGCGTACGGTCGGCGAGCTGCGCGAAGGTGAGAGTCCCGTCAGGCGCGTGCACCGCGGTTTCGGACGGACGGGTGGCCGCCCACCGGTCGAGCGCAGCGAACATCTCGGAAACATCGGTATTGGTCGTCATGCGCTCATGTCCTCCATCCCCGCGGAGCCGGCCAGGGATGACGGCCGCCACACCGAGTAGGACCGCATGCCGTACAGGAGAGGGGTCCCCGGCTTCTCGGTCACGCGCAGCAGCCGCCCGAAGAGCACTTCGTGGTCACCGTCCGGGATCACCCTGCTCAGCCGGCACTCGGCCATCGCCAGCGCGTCATCCACCAACCACGGCAGCCCGGCGTGCGACCTGATCCAGCGCACCCGGGCGAACCGGTCGGGCACCGGCCCGGAGAACAGCTCCGCCGTGGCACGGGCCTCCGCGTCCAGCAGGTTCACCGCGAAAGCGCCGCCTTCGTGTACGGCACGCAGCGTGGCGCTCCCCACCCGCAGGCACACCAGGATCGTCGGCGGGCACAGGGTGACGCTGGCCACCGACGAGCACGTCATGCCGTGCGGACGGCCGACGGTGTCCGCCGCCGTGACCACGGCGACCCCGGTGGGGAACCGGCTCATCAGCGCCCGATGTTCGCCCGCCGACGCGATCGGTTCGTCGAGAACCCGCAGCTCGTCGGCGGTCATCAGCTGTCCCCGTGCAGGTGCCGCAGGAACTCGTAGTTGCTGGGCAGCGAGGTTGCGAGCTCCTTCTGGTGGCGCTTGACGTTGGCGAAGAGCGTCTCGGCGGCCTCGATGGCCTCGGGCTTGTACGTCAGCGAAGGCAGCGGCTTGTCGGGCCGCAGGCCCATGCCGGAGAAGACGCAGTAGTAGCTGCCGTTGGTCCAGAAGTTACGGAACTCGGCCTCGAAGTTGCCGTAGTAGCCACGCTCGTCGGTGATCGGCAGGTTGATCGGAAGACCCGCCTTGTACATGGCGATCTTCTGCTTGATCCCGTCTGCCAGCTCCAGTTCCTTGTTCGCCCGCCAGAACGGCGTGTCCGTGCGCGGCGACAGGGAGAAGTGCGCCTGGATGAAGTCCCTGGTGTCGTCGAACATCTCCTCGATCTCGCGATTGAAGCTGTCGATCAGCACAGGGTCGAACGTACGGTCGGGGAAGTGCTTGGCCAGCTGGTGGATGGCCGCGTAGACGAAGTAGATCCCGGTGGACTCCAGCGGCTCCAGGAAGCACGAGGCCAGCCCGATGCTCACGCAGTTACGCACCCAGGCGCGCCGGTTGCGGCCCACCCGGAAGCGGATGTGGTTCAGCGGGGCGTTCTCCGGGTCCAGGCCCCACAGCCGGCAGAGCTCCTCGGCCGCCTCATCCTTCGTGGCGAACTGGCTGGAGTACACGTACCCGGTGCCGAAGCGGCCGAGCATCGGGATCCGCCACGTCCACCCCGACGACATCGCGATGGCGGAGGTGTAGGGCTCCACGCCGTGTTCGGCGTCGTCGTGCGGGACCGCGGTGGCCACCGCGCTGTCGCACAGCAGGTGGTCGTTCATGTCGATGAACGGCTCTTCCATCGCCTGGTTGATCAGCAGGCCGCGGAAGCCGGAGCAGTCGATGAACAGGTCGCCCTCCAGCAGCCGCCCGCCGGCGGTGCGCAGCGCGGTGATGAACCCGCGCTCATCCCGCAGCACCTCGGTCATCTGATCCTCGACGTGCTCGGCGCCCTGCTTCTCCACCGCGAACGTGCGCAGGAAGTTCGCGACCTTCTGGGCGTCGAAATGCCAGGCGTAATAGGTCGCCGGGGTGCCGTCGAGCGCTCGCGGCGCCCGGTTGGCGTCCATGATCGCCGTCTCTTTGAAGCACGCGTAGTCGAACGGCTCGTCGGTCTCGCCCTTCAGCGTCTTGGCCACCCAGTAGTGCGACAACGGGATCTGGTCGGCGGACGGAAGCAGGCCGAAGGGGTGGAAGAACTGGTCGGTACGCCCGCCCAGTGGCTGGGGTGTCGGCGAGCTGGGCCCCGGGGTGCGCCAGTTGATGAACTTGACCGCCACCTTGAAGCTGGCGTTGCACTCCCGCATCCACTCGTCTTCAGGGATCCCCAGGTAGTCGAAGAAGGCACGCTGCAGATTGGGCACGGTGGCCTCGCCCACGCCGATGCGCGGGATGGTCGGCGCCTCCAGGACAGTGATCTTCACCGTCCGCTGCAATGCCTTACTCAGGTAGGATGCGGTCATCCAGCCGGCCGTGCCGCCGCCGAGAATGACAATGTTGCGCACGCGGTTGTCGTGGGACATGTGGTAACTCCTTCTGGATCGGTCTATGCGTGTGCGCGCAGCCGTGGCCCGACCGGCTCCGCCACTTCCACCGGGAGCTGGAGCGACTTGGTCTCGCAGAACTCCTCCAGCCCCTCCACGCCGCATTCACGGCCGATGCCCGACTGCTTGACTCCGCCGAAGGGCGCCAGGACGTTGAACGGCCCGCCGTTGATGTCCACCTGGCCGACCCGCATCCGCCTGGCGAAGTCCTGCGCCCTGCCGGTGTCGGCGGACCACACGGCGCCGTGCAGGCCGTACGGGGTGTTGTTGGCGATCCGGACGGCCTCTTCCTCGTCCCGGTACGGCATGACCGACAGCACCGGGCCGAAGATCTCCTCCTTGGCGATGGTCATGGTGTCCCGCACATGGGAGAACACGGTGGGACGGACGTAGTACCCGCGCCCGTACCCCTCCGGCGGATCCTCGCCTCCGGCGAGCAGCCGGGCGCCCTCTGCCACTCCGGCCCTGATGTATTCGCGCACGCGCTCGCGCGCCTGGTCGGTGATGAGCGGACCGAGGTCGGTGCGCGGGTCGCGCGGCTCACCCACGCGGTACCGGCCGACCAGACCGGCCGCCAGTTCCGCCGCCTCGTCATGCCGGTCGGCGGGCACCAGCAGCCTGCTCCACTGCAGGCACGCCTGCCCCGAGTTGAAGCACATCTGGTCCACGGTGGCGGCCACTCCCTGCCGCAGGTCGGCGTCGTCCAGCAAGACGCTGGCGTTCTTGCCGCCCAGCTCCAGATGGACGCGCTTGACCCGGTTGGCCGCCATCGTGGCGACGTGACGGCCCGCCCGGACCGAGCCGGTCAGCGAGACCATGTCCACGTCCGGACTGCGCACGAGGTCGGCCCCGGCGCCCTCGCCGGTGCCCACCACGACGTTGAAGACGCCCGGCGGCAGACCGCACTCGGCGGTGATCTCGGCGAGCAGATAGGCGTGCAGGGGCGTCAGCTCGCTGGGCTTGTGGACGACGGTGCAGCCGGCCAGCAGCGCGGGGACCACCTTCTGCAACGTGAGCAGCAGCGGCACGTTCCACGGGGTGATGGCCGCGACCACTCCCGCGGGCTCGCGCAGCACGAGCGAGTTTCCCGCCCGCCGCTCGAAGGCGAATCCGGCCGCCAGATCCGCGAAGGAGGCCGTCATCGTGACGGCGAGACCGACCTGCGCCTGCCGCGCCACCGTCGCGGGCGCGCCGACCTCCGAGATGATGACCTCGGCCAGCTCGTCCGCCCGCTCGGAGAGCCTGCGGGCGAGCCGCTCGACGAACGCGATCCGCTCCTTCAGCTGGGTCGCCGCCCATCGGGGCTGGGCCGCCCGTGCTCCCTGGGCGGCCCGGCGCGCGTCCACCAGCGTGCCCGCGGGAACGATGGCCAGCAGGCTCTCGTCGCTCGGGTCGATCACGTCGATGCCGTCGGTCGCGTCGGATCGCCGCCAATCCCCGTCGATCCACTGTGACTGAAAGACCTGCGCGGACCGCCCCATGGCTACCGCTCCCCCCGTACGGGAAATTCGGCCAGGCCACGGAACTGCGGGGTGTCCGCCTTCCACCGATGCGGCCGGTCGGGCACGGGTGACAGGCCGGGCACGCACTGGGTCAGCACCTTGAGCGCCGCGGCCGTGATCACCTGCGCCAGCCCGGCGCCGAGGCAGCGGTGGATGCCGACCCCGAACCCGACGTGTCCCGAGTCGTGGCGCCGCACGTCGATCCGGTCGGGGGCCGGCCACCGCTCGGGGTCGCGGTTGGCCGCGCCGCGGACGAGGTAGACCAGCTCTCCGCCGGCGATCGGCTGTCCGGCCACCTCGATGTCACGGGTCACCAGGCGGTGCGTGAGCTGCACGGAGGCGTCGTAACGCAGCACCTCCTCCACCGCGGAGGGGATCAGCTCGGGCTCGTCCTTCAGCAGGTCCCACTGGTCACGCTGGCCGAGCAGGCCGAGGACCCCGTTGCCGATCAGGTCCATCGTGGTGCCGAAGGACGCCAGCGGCAACAGCAGCAGGTGCGCGAACATCTCCTGCTCGCTGAGCCCCAGCGCCTCCTCCTCGCCCCGCTCGGCGATGGCGATCACCCTGGTGACCAGGTCGTCCTTGGGCCGGCTTCGCCTGTCCCCGATGAGCTCGGCCAGGTAGGGCGTCATCTGGCTGAACGCCTCGGCGGTCGGGCTGCCGGACGGCGCCACCTGGGTGGGGTCGGCTCCGAGGAAGACCCGCTGCATGTGCCGGATCTCGTACCACCAGTCGGTCAGGCGGGTGCCCTCGGCGGACGGCAGTCCGTACATCGTCGCCAGCACCCGTCCGGGAAGCTGATACGCGAAGTCCTTGACGAGGTCGAACTCACCCTTGCCGGCCGCCCGCCGGATGACCTCCGTGGCGATCTCCTCGATCGCGGGGCGCAGCGCGCGCATGTCCCGCGCGCGGAACTCGCGGTTCAACAGCCTGCGGATGCGGGTGTGGTCGGGCGGATCGCGGAAGAGCATCCACTCCGGCGCGAGGTCCATGAACCTCTTCATCTCGTCCGAGGAGGTGGGGCCGACCTTGTTGGAGACCATCGCGCCCAGGCGGTGGGAGGAGAACGTCTCGGGGTCCAGGTGGGCGGCGTACACATCGCTGTGCCGGGTGATCACCCATCCGTTCAGCCGGTTGTCCCAATGAACAGGCTCCTCCTCCCTGAGCCGGACGTAGTCGGGATAGGGGTTGTTCAGGAAATCCTTCCCGAACATGTCGACCCGCACCTTCTGGGATCGGATGTCGGCGCTGACCGTCATCAGGGACCACTTCCTTTTGAGCATGCCAATAGCGCGAGATAAACAGCGGGCATGTGATTAGGCGCAAATCCTGCGCTCACTTCCGACTAAGGTCGGCCGACTTCCGATATTTGTCAACCCACCGACCCGGCACGCACGATGGTTAGCGTCCCGGACGTGAAAGGAGATTGCCGGTGAAAGCAGAGAGCGCTGTCCTTGCCGAAGCGACCACGAGGTCACCGCATGGATTCAGAGCCACAGTTTCATCCGTCATCGGATTTGCCCTTGACCTGTACGACCTTTATGTGATCGTGTTCGTCGCACCCGCCATCGCGGCGGTGTTCTTTCCCCTCGAGAACACCGCGTTGGCGCTGGCAGGCAGCTATGTCGCGCTGGCCGCGACGCTGATCATGCGGCCCATCGGCGCCGCGCTGATGGGCGTCATCGGCGACCGGCACGGCCGCAAACGGGCCATGGTCGTGGCGTTGCTCGGGGTGGGCTGCGTGACCGCCCTCATGGGAATGCTGCCCGGCGCGCAGGCCATCGGCGTCGCCGCCCCGCTGCTGCTGCTGCTCCTGCGCCTGGTCCAGGGCCTGTTCGTCGGCGGCGTCTTCGCATCCACTCTCACCCTGGCGACCGAGTCGGTGCCGGCTCGCTGGCGCGGGCTGGTCTCCGGGGTGGTCGGCGGGGGCGGAACCGCGCTGGGCAGCCTGCTCGCCGCGCTGGCCCTGTTCGCCACGACCAGGATCTTCCCCGGCGAAGCCTTCAACGAGTGGGGCTGGCGGGTGATGTTCCTGGCCGGCGGCCTGCCTGTGCTGGTCAGCGTGCTCGTGATGAAGTACGTGGAGGAATCCCCGCTCTGGAGCGCCAAGCCGGACCGCGTGGCGAGCCCGCTGGCTCCGCTGCTCACCCGGGGACCGCACCGGAAGGTGCTCGCGGCCAACATCGCCGTGGTCTTCGGCGTCGCCACCTTCTTCCTGCTCACCCTGGGCCTGCTGCCCAGCTTCCTGCAGGTGGTCAACGGGCTGAGCGTGGCGACGGTGAGTGTGATCCTGGTCTGGGTCAACCTCGGTGCCTTCGTCTTCGCGCCGCTCAGCGGCCATCTCAGCGAGCGCTACGGCAGGCGTCGCGTGCTGCTGTGCGCCTCCGCGGTCAACATGGTCGCGCTGCCCTGCCTGTACATGTGGCTGGCCGAGGTGGCGTCCCCCGTCATGGTGGCGCTGCCGGCGCTGCTGCTCTCCGGGCTGACCATCGCCGCGTTCGGGCCGCTGCCCATCTTCCTGAACGAGCGGTTCCCCACCTCGATCCGCGCCTCGGGGACGGCCCTGTCGATCAACGGAGGATTCGCCCTGGCGGGCCTGGTCCCCGCGGTGGTCAACGCCTTGAGCGGCGGTCCGGCGCAACTGCCGGTCTACGTGGCGGTCGGCCTGGTGCTGGCCGGCGTGGTGACCGTGGCCACCCTCTCCCGCACCTCGGAACCGAGGCGCGGGCTCACCTGACCGAGAGGACGATCATGACAACTCTTTCCGGGATCCGCCCTTCGGGGGTCCAGATCGCTCCGTGGGTTTCCGCCGACGAGATCCTGACCGCCAGCTCGGTGCTGAGCAGCGGGTTCAGCACCATCTGGGTGCCCGACCAGATGCTGGCGCGCAACTCCCACGTGCTGATGTCGGCGATCGCCGCCGGCCGGCACGTGGGCGTGGCCAGCGGCGTGACCATCCCACTGTCGCGCAACCCCATCGACATCGCCGCCGCGATGGCCACCATCGCCGAGCTGGTGGCGCCCGGCCATACGGTGCAGATGGGCATCGGGACCGGTGGCTCACTCGTGTCGAGCATGTTCACCAAACGTTCCGTGCTCGCCCTGCTGCGCGAGTGCATCGGGCTCATCAGGCGGCTGTGGGCGGGCGAGATCGTGCTGTTGCGCGACTACCCGTTGCTGAGCGAACGGCTGGGCTGGCGCGACGACGCCATCGCACAGCTGACGTTCACCCTGACCAGGGAGATCCCGATCCTGATGGCCATCGGCGGGCCCAAAAGCAGGGCGCTGGCCGAAGACCTCGCGGACGGGCTGATCTGCACCAGCACCTATCCGGCGGTGTCGTACGC
Organism: Nonomuraea longispora; assembly: GCF_004348345.1. GTDB lineage: Bacteria > Actinomycetota > Actinomycetes > Streptosporangiales > Streptosporangiaceae > Nonomuraea > Nonomuraea longispora. The sequence goes on along the minus strand of NZ_SMJZ01000012.1, from coordinate 3,750 downwards.
GGCCCTGGAAGCCGGCGATCACGAGACCGTGCGAGACGTGGTGGCGCTGGCGCGGCGAACCCGGGAAGTCCGGCCGTTCCGCCTGCTGTACGGCTTGAACTGCTGCGTGTCGAACGACGGCGCCGCGGCCAGGGAGTTCGCCCGCAGGCAGGCGGCGATCGTCGCCGGCAACCCGGTCCTCTGGCCCGACCTGGAGCGGGCCGGGTTCGACATGGAGTCGGCGGCCATGGTGCGCACGGCGCTGCGCGGCGGCAAACCCCTGCCGGAAGCCGCGCAGTACGTGTCCAACGACCTGCTGGACGGGCTCATCGTGTCGGGAACGCCCGAGGCGTGCGCCGAGCGGCTGGGAGCATTGGCGCAGCTCATCCAGTCCCTCGGCTTCGACGACTTCTACCTCGGCTCGCCGTTGGGCCCCGACATCGGCGAGGCGGCCCGGCTGCTGGTCGACAAGGTGCTGCCTGCGGTGTGGCCGCAGGAACTGGGGAGGTAACGGCATGTGTGGAATCACCGGATGGGTCTCCTTCGAGCGTGACCTGAGCCATGAGAGGCCGACGCTTGAGGCGATGACGCGGACCATGGCCTGCCGCGGACCCGACGCGGAAGGCATGTGGACGGCCCCGCACGCCGCCCTGGGGCACCGCCGCCTCGCCGTCATCGACCTGGAGGGAGGCGCCCAGCCGATGACCGCCTCCGTACCGGGAGGCGAGGTGTGCCTGGTCTTCAGCGGCGAGGTCTACAACTTCACCGAGCTGCGCGGCGAGCTGGAGAAGCTCGGCGAGCGGTTTCGGACCTCCAGCGACACCGAGGTCGTCCTGCGCGGCTACCTGCGCTGGGGCGATCGGGTGGCCGAGCGGCTGAACGGCATGTTCGCCCTGGCCATCTGGGACACCCGCGAGGAGAGGCTGGTGCTGATCCGCGACCGGCTCGGCGTCAAACCGCTGTACATCCTCCCCACGCGGGACGGCCTGCTGTTCGGGTCGGAGCCGAAGGCGATCCTGGCGCACCCGGCGGCGGAGCGCGTGGTCGACGCCGAGGGGCTGCGCGAGTGGCTCGCCTTCGTCATGACGCCCCGGCAGGCGGTCTGGCACGGCATGCGGCAGGTCGAGCCGGCGACCGTCGTCACCGTGGACGCCCGGGGCCGGCGTGAGCGGGTCTACTGGCGGCTCGAGACCCGGGCGCACACCGACGACCTGGAGACCACGATCACCCGCGTGGGCGACCTGCTCGGCGACACCGTGCGCCGGCAGATGGTCGCCGACGTCCCCCGCTGCGTGCTGCTGTCCGGCGGCCTGGACTCCAGCGCGCTGACCGTCCTGGCCGCTGGGCACCTCGGCGCCGAGGCCGTGCCCACCTTCTCCGTGGACTTCGTCGGGCAGTCAGACGGCTTCCTGCCCGACGACCTGCGCGGCACACCCGACGCGCCGTTCGTCCGCGCCGTGGCCGACCACGTCGGAGCCGACCACCGCGACATCATGCTGGATCACGCCGCGCTGGCCGACCCCGAGGTGCGCCGCAGGGCGCTCGAGGCCCGCGACCTGCCTGTGGGGTTCGGTGAGATGGACTTCTCCCTGTACCTGCTGTTCAAGGCGATCAGCGAGCGCTCCACGGTCGCCCTGTCGGGGGAGTCGGCCGACGAGGTCTTCGGCGGCTACCGCCAGTTCCACGACGACCGGATCCGGTGGGCGGACGAGTTCCCCTGGATCGCCGTCAACGCGGGCCCGCTCGACCGGGACGCCGTGTGGCTGAAACCGGAGGTCCGCGCCGCCCTCGACCTGGACGAGTACCGGCGTGCCTGCTACGCCGACGCCGTACGCGGGGTGGACCGGCTGGACGGCGAGAGCGACCTGGAATATCGCATGCGCGTCATGAGCCACCTGCACCTGACCCGCTTCGTGCGCTTCCTGCTGGAGCGCAAGGACCGGCTGAGCATGGCGGTGGGGCTGGAGGTGCGGGTGCCGTTCTGCGACCACAGGCTGGTGGAGTACGTCTACAACGCCCCGTGGTCCATGAAGAACCACGACGGCAGGGAGAAGAGCCTGCTGCGCAGCGCGGTCCGCGACAGGCTCCCGGCGGTCGTGGCGGACCGGGTGAAGAGCGCCTACCCCTCCGCCCAGGCCACCTCCTACGTCAAAGCGCTGCAGGAGCAGACCCGGGAACTGCTCGGGCGGCCCGACCATCCGGTGTTCGCCCTGGCCGACCGGCGCCGGCTGCAGGCGACCACCCGGCAGGAGGCATCGGCGGTGGACAAGCTGGCCAGGCTCGGCATGGAACGCGTACTCGACGTCATGCTGTGGCTGGATATCTACCGCCCTGACGTGCGGCTTCCCTGACGGCTGTACCGCTGGCAGTACGGCGTCAATGGCATACAGCACCGCAGAATGGCATCATGCATTTACCGCGCCCACTCACTAAGGAGTCCCGCATGCCGGAGAGGTCATTTGTGGTCGTGCGAAACCACGAGGAGCAGTACTCTATCTGGCCCGCCGACCAAGATATTCCGGGCGGCTGGCATCCCGTTGGCGCCGAGGGCACGAAAGAGGTTTGTCTCTCCCGCGTCCAGGAGCTGTGGACGGATATGCGTCCACTGAGCCTGCGCACCGCCCCGGCGGAAATCTGAACCAGCGAGAAAGGGGGATCCAGGTGACCGCGTTCGCCGGCTGGAGCCCGGAACTCGCCACTTTCTTCACCGGCCTGGAACAAGACAATTCTCCCGGTTACCTGGACGCCCGTCGCGACCTGTACCGGCGAGCGGTCCTGGAACCCACCAGGACCCTCGCCGCCGAACTCGAGCACAAGTACGGGAAGGCGCATATCTTCCGGCTCCGCAAGGACGCGCGGTTCGCGGACGGCCGGCACCCGTACCACACCCACCTCGGCGTGCAGTTCGCCGGAAACGGAACGCACCACTACCTGTCGGTGTCGGCCCGGGAGCTGATCGCCTCCGTGGGTGTCGTCCGCGCCCGCGGCGTCTGGCTGAGCCGCTTTCGCGCGGCGGCGGCCGGTCCCGCGGGCGCGCGGCTGTTGACGATCATCTCGGCCCTGGAGGCCGAGGGCTTCACCGTCTCGGGGGAGACGTTGAAGAAGGCTCCCCGCGGCCATCCGCAGAGCCATCCCCACATCGCCCTGCTTCGTCGCACCGGCCTCGCGGCCACCTGGCGCTGGCCGGCGTCGCTCTGGCTGGGCAACCCCGGTGCCGCCGGCCTGATCACGGGGGCGTGGGAGCGTGCGGCTCCGTTGAGCGGCTGGCTGCGCCGCTTCGCGCCATTGGAGGATTGACGTGCCCATCTCCCCTACGACCGCCCGTTCCTCGTCACTCAAGCACTACCAGCGTTCCGCGTGGTCGGCCGGGGACTACACCTCGGTCGCCGGAACCACCACCATCGCCAGCGAACTCCTGGCCGAGCGCCTCGACGTGCGGCCCGGCGAGCGCGTGCTCGACGCCGCCTGCGGCAGCGGCAACGCGACCATCGCCTGCGCGCGACGCTTCGCCCAGGTCACCGGGCTGGACTTCTCCGCCACGATGCTGGAGGACGCTCAACGCCGCATGGCGGCCGAGCGGGTGTCCGCGCGGCTCATGGAGGCGGACATCGAGGACATCCCGCTGCCGGACGCGGACTTCGACGTCGTCCTCTCGGCCTTCGGCGCCATGTTCGCGCCCGACCAGAAGCGCACCGCGGCCGAGCTGCTGCGGGTCTGCAAGCCGGGCGGCCGGATCGGCCTGGCGTCCTGGACGGCCGGAGGGTCCCTGGG
>NZ_SMJZ01000129.1 GCF_004348345.1 Nonomuraea longispora | reverse complement strand
GCCCGCCTCCGGCGCCGGGGCGGGCCGTCGCGTACGGATGGCAGGGAACGCGGCAAGTCATGAAGCGGACCTTGCGCTACGCGGACGATAGGCCGCATATCGTGGCCCTGGGTGACAGCTGACGACCAAGGTGGTGACTGCGATGCCGGAGGCGAGCATCGACGTGGCGGCGCTGAAGCGGCGCATGGGGCGGGTAGGCGTCTGGAACGCCACGCTGACCTCGGAGTCGGCCCCGGTGGAACGCGACGCGGCGGCCGAGATCGAGAGCCTGGGTTTCGGGACGTTGTGGTTCGGTGAGACCCCGGCGGGCAAGGAGTCGCTGGTCCATGCCGCGTTGCTGCTCGACGCCACCCAGAGCGTGATGATCGCGACCGGGATCGCCAGCATCTGGGGCCGCGACGCCACCGCCGCCGCGAACGGCTCGAACGCGCTCGCCGAGGCGTACGGCGGACGGTTCGTGCTCGGGCTCGGCGTGAGCCACGCGCCCGCCGTGGAGATGCGCGGCCATGACTACGGCAGGCCGGTGTCGGCGATGCGCGACTATCTCGACGCCATGGACGCGACCCAGTACAGCGCCCCGCTGCCCGCGCCGCCGCCGCGCCTGCTGGCGGCGCTGCGCCCCCGGATGCTGGAGCTGGCCGCGCAGCGCACGCAGGGGGCGCACCCCTACTTCGTGCCCGTGGAGCACACCGCGCGGGCCCGCGCCGTCCTCGGCCCCGACCCCGTGCTGGCGCCGGAGCAGACGGTCGTGCTCGACACCGATCCGGAGCGGGCGCGGCAGATCGCCCGCCGTTTCATGTCGATCTACCTCGGCCTGCCGAACTACGTGAACAACCTGCTCGACCTGGGCTGGAGCGAGGACGACGTCACGGGCGGCGGCAGCGACGCGCTGGTCGACGCCATCGTCGCGTGGGGCGACCCGGAAACGATCATCGAGAGGGTACGCGACCACCTCGAGGCGGGCGCCGACCACGTCTGCGTCCAGCCGCTCGCCGCCACCCCCGACGACCTGCTGGAGCACCTGCGCTTCCTGGTCGGCGCCGGTCTGGCCTCGATCTGACCGGACCGGACGACGGTCGCGTCCGTACGCGGCACCGGCTCGACCTGCCCGGCCGGGGACCGTGCCGTGCCCGGCCGGGGACCGCGTCGCCGTGGACCGCGTCGCCGGGCCCGGCCGTTGAGCCGGGTCCGGCGACGCGATGGGCTCAGCTTCCGCGCAGTCCGAGTGTGACGGCCGCGCTCGCCAGGGCGGCGATGTGCTCGTCGACCGAGCCCAGCCCCGCTTTCATGGTGCTGACGGCCAGGTGCGTGGCTCCGGCCTCCCGCCACCGGCCGGCCAGCGCGCCCAGCTCGTCGGCGTCGCCCGTCCAGCTGACCCGGCCCTCCATGCCGAGGCCGGCGGGGTCGCGCCCCGCCTGCGTGGCCGCCTCCTCGACGATGGCTCTCGCCTCGTCCAGCTTCGGGCCGGGAGACATCTGCGGGAACCACCCGTCGGCCAGCCGGCCGGCGCGGCGGTAGGCCGGGGGCGACTGCGCGCCGAACCAGAGGGGGATCGGCCTGCTCACCGGCAGCGGCGCCAGGCCCGCCCCGGTCACCCGGTCGAAGGCGCCCTCGAACGTGACCGACTCCTCCGTCCACAACCGGCGCATCAGCGCGACCTGCTCCTCCATGCGCCTGCCCCGGGTGGTGAAGTTCTGGCCGAGGGCTTCGTACTCGACCTGGTTCCAGCCCAGCCCCACGCCCAGCCGGAAACGGCCGGCGGTGAGCAGGTCGACCTCGGCCGCCTGCTTGGCCGCCAGGACCGTCTGCCGCTGGGGCAGGATGATGATGCCGGAGACCAGTTCGAGCGTGGTCAGCGCGGCGAGATAACCGAACAGCACCATGGGCTCGTGGAACGTGCTCCGCAGGTCGTAGGGCCCCTGCCAGCCCTGGTGCACAGCGGGGTCGGCGCCGACCACGTGATCGTAGGCCATCACGTGCCTGAATCCGAGCTCCTCCACTGCCTGCCCGTAGGCGCGCACCGCGCCCACGTCCCCGCTCATCTCGGTCTGCGGAAAGACGACACCGATTCGCATGCATGGCTCCTGTTCGACATCAAAGGGTGCCATCGCGCGGGTGCGGCGCCGGCGGCCGCCCCCGGGGAGCGGTCACTTCAGCGCGTACGCCCGCTTGATGGTCTGCGTGACCGTGGCCCCCGCCTTGTTCGAGGCGGTGACCCGCAGGGAAACGTACCCGCTGGTGGCGCGGAGCGGCGGATGCATCACCAGGGCCTGGTAACGGTCCTGGCCGCGTTTCCCGGTGAGCACCGGCAGCCAGGTGGCGCCGTCGTCGACGGAGTACTCGGCCGTGAGCCGCTTGACCGCGTGCTTCCTCGGGATCGAGTCGTGCGGGCCCGCCGCGATCTCGAAGGTGAAGGGCAGCCCGGCCCGTGCCCGGTTCAGCAGGTCGAGCGGGAGGTCGTAGCCGAGCAGGATCGCCGGCTGGACCGCGCACGACGGCCCGTACGAGCAGGCCGTCCCGCGCGGCGTGCCGGACGGCGGCGACGAGGCGAACGACCACGCGGTGCTCACCTCTGGCGACAGGGTGCGCTTGGTCGTGTCGACGCTCTCCAGCCGGTACGTCGCGCTCCCCTCCGGGACGGCGAAGGACCGGGGCGCACGGCCCTGCACCGGGATCTCCTGCTCGCCCGCGAACAACCGCGGCGCGGACTTGACCTCGGCCACGCCGGGGCTGGTGAAGTGGCGCGGATCGGAGTCGGACCACCGGTCGAGCGGCACGAACCGGTCACCGTCGCGGCACATCACGCACGGCAGGCCGGCCGGGTGGTCCCTCGGCTGCTCGGCCGCGCCGGGCGTCAGGGGGGCCTTGAACCAGTGCTCGCCCCGACGCTTGTCGTGCCGGGTGAAGCGGTCACTGGCGTGCAGCCTCAGGCTCTGGTTGGAGATCTCGCGGGTCCAGGTGACCTTGTCGTCCACCGGGCCGAAGTACTCGGTGCGGGCCAGCGGCATGGTGACCGGCTGGCCGTACCCGATCTCGCCGAGCCCCTCGTCCGTGACGGACTTGCCGTACTCGCGGCCGGGGGTGCCCGGCTGGTCGGCGTGGTACTGGGCGTCGATCCGCACGAGGTCGCGCGTGTCCGCCTTGTGGGGCTTGGCGGGGATCCGGCCGCGCTCGTCGTAACGCAGGCGGTACACCGCTCCCCCGTCGTCCGGTTCCAGGCGCACGGAGACGGGCCGCGCGTCCACGGCGGCGCGCAGCGCGCGGCCCTGTTCGGCGCTGAGCCCCAGCCCGAGGAACTGCTCGGTGGAGTACGGAGTCCTGGCCCTGCCGCCGTCGACGTCGAGGTACCCGGCGAACCCGGCGGCGCCGCGCTCGGCGGCGAGCTTGGCGGCCTGGTTCATCGCGCCGGCCGCGGTGCGGTACGGCATGGAGCCGTCGGCGAGCGGCACCCCGGCCAGGACGAGCTTGCCCGCCACGTCGACGCCCTCGAAGTCGGCCTCCCGGCCCTGCCCCACGGACACGACGCGGAGGGTGCGGTCCTCGGTCAGGGCGGCGTGCATGTCGGTGACGTCGTAGACGGGGTCGAGCCGGAGCCGCCCCGCGGTCGCGGAGGCCAGCGCGGCGGGGTCGAGCCGCCACCCGTGGGACAGCCGCATCTCGCCGGCCGCGACCTTGCGGACCGGGGTGACGTAGTGGTCCTGGCCAGTGGCGCCGCCGGCGTACACGGAGACGGGGTTGCCGCGGTCGGTGAACGTGCGGATGTACCAGAGTCTCCCGTCGCCCTCCGTCTTCTCCTTGGTGACCGGTTCGACCGGCACGGTGTCGCGGGCGTCCAGGGTGAGGGTCCTGTCGCCGTCGAGCGTGACGGTCCCGATGACCATGCTGGAGCGGTTGGCGGTGAACGCGTCGTTGATCACCGTGACGACCTCGTACTCGCCCGCGGGCAGCGGCACCTGCCGGTGACCCTGGGCGTCTGTGCGGGCGGTGTAGTAGCCGGCCGGGTAGAACGGGTCCTCGGCGCTGACCTTCCGCTTCATCGGGATGAAGTAGACGGTCGGCTCGGTGCCGGCGACACCGCTGCCGAACTCCTTGACGCCGTAGGAGTTGATCAGCGAGACGGTCAGCTGGTGCGTGGGCAGGCCGGTGTAGTAGCTGAACGGCGTGACAAGCTCGGCGCCGCCGCCGCCGCTCGCGGTGATCCAGCCGCCGTACGCGCCGGCCTCCCCCTTGGCCGGGTCGACGGTGACGTCGACGGTGGCCGAGCCGTTCGCGGGCACGGTGACGGTCCTCGCACCGAGGCGCACCGCCCCTTCGGGCGCGGGCCTGCCGCTCCAGCCGCGCGTCACGGGCTCGACGGCCAGGGTGATGTCCTCGCTCCCGGTGTTGCGGTACGTGACCTGCCGCGTCGCGGGCTCGCCGGAGAGCACGCGGAAGTCGACGGCCCAGGTCGCGAACACCTGCCGGCTGACCGCGCGGGCCACGTCGACCCGGCCGCTGCCCTGCTCGTACCAGTTGTGGCCGTCGTCGCGCACGGCGGTGGAGGTCAGCGCGTCGCGCAGTTCGGCGGCGCTCCAGCCGGGGTGCTGCTGCGCCAGGATCGCCGCGGCGCCGGCCACGTGCGGAGTGGCCATGGAGGTGCCGGAGCCGGCGGTGTAGCGCTCGTTGCCCGGGTGCGGCTTCCCGGAGGAGGTGGAGGAGCGTGCGGCCACGATGCCGTCGCCGGGGGCGACGACGTTCGGCTTGACGGCCGCGTCGTACAGCCGCGGCCCCTTGCTGGTGAAGCCGCTCAGCGACGTGCCGGTGTCCTTGTCCACCGAGCCAACGGCGACGGCAAGGTCCGCGGCGGCGGGGGTGTCGACCGTGAGCGTCTCCCCGGCGTTGCCCGCGGCGGCGACGAACAACGTGCCGTGCGCCCTGGTCAGCTCGTCGACGGCCTGGCTCATCGGGTCGGTGCCGTCGCCGCAGCAGCTGCCCAGGCTCAGGTTGACCACGTCGGCGCCCTGCAGGGCGGCCCACTCCATGCCGGCGATGGCCCACGACCAGTCGCCCCTGCCGTTGTCGCCGAGCACCTTGCCGATCAGCAGGGAGGCGCCGGGCGCGACACCCTTGTACGTCCCGCCCGACGCACTGCCCGAGCCCGCGATGATGGAGGCGACGTGAGTGCCGTGGCCCTTCTTGTCGGTGATGTCCGAGGACGTGGTGAAGTTCTCGCTGGCGGTGATCTTGCCGGCGAGGTCCGGGTGCTCGGCGTCGATGCCCGTGTCGAGCACGGCGACCTTGGCGCCGGTGCCGTCGAGGCCCTTCTCCCAGCCGGCGGGCGCGCCGACGAGCGGCACGCTCTTGTCGAGCGACGCGGTGACCTGCCGGTCGAGCCAGATCTTGGCGATGCCGCCCGCCGACCTTTCCAGCGCGGGCCGCTCGCCGCGGAAGCCGTTCCAGAACCGTGCCGCGTCGGACGGCCGCACGGTGAGCGCGGCCCCGTCGATGCTGGGCAGCGGGCGCACGTCCGTGGCCCCGGCCAGGGCCACCGCGGCCGGTGACAGCGCGGACGCGGCAGGCTCACCCCGGTAGGTGACCAGCAGGGGGATGCGGTCGGTGCGGCCCTCGCGCGCCAGCGTGGCGACGTCGAACAGCGTCTCGTCCAGGGTTCCCGCGGAGACCAGCGGCGCGGCGTCGGACGGCAGGACCAGCCAGCCGCCGTTCCTGGCCGGCAGGGTCGCGAAGGTGACCTGTGCGCCGTCGGGGCGGGCGGCCTCCTCGATGGAGATCTTGGGGACGCCGTCCTTGACCGGCGTGTACGTGACGACGTCACCGGTGATCAGCGTGATGGCGATGGGTGCGGCGGAGCTCGTGACGGTGCCGGTGCTCGTGGCAGTGCTGGTGGCAGCGCTCGTGACAGCGCTCGTGACAGGGGCCTGGCCGGAGGCGCCGGCGTGCCCGGGGCTCGCGGCGAGGGCGAGGACGAGTGCGGCGCCGGCTAAGAGCGCCGGGAATCTCAGGTGCTGGTGGTGCAAGGGGTTCTCTCTTCAGCTACCGGTGGGAACGCTCCCACGCCAGAAGATCGGGTTCGCCTCTCTTGTACCAGCACCGTCAGCGCCTTCTGCCGGCGCGAGCCAATTTTGGGTATACCGAATCGCCCGGATCAGCCCCGCCCGTACCGGTCCTCGGCCCGCCAGAAGTACCAGCCTCCGATCACGAGCGCCAGCACCGCCCAGACCGCGCAGGCCACCGGCGCCGTCGGCGGCGGCGTGTGCTCCGCCATGAGGATGTCCCGCATCCACTCGATGTAGGAGGCCGCCGGGTTCAGGTACATCGCGGTCGCCACCCACTCGGGCAGCCCCGCGGTGCCGACCACCTTGTCGTGGATGGCGAAGAACACCCCGGACGCGTACAACCACGTGCGCATGATGAACGGCAGCAGCTGGTTGAGGTCGCGCAGCCAGGCGCCCAACCGGGCCAGGATCAGCCCGGCCCCGACGTTGAAGACGCTCTGCAACGCCAGCACGACCGGGATCATCAGCCAGTACCACGTCAGCGGCTCGCCGGTGGCGACCACGATGAGCAGCAGCACGCCCATGGAGAAGGCCAGCTGCTGCAGTTCCTGGATCGTGTACGCCAGCGGCAGCGCGGCCCGGGGGAAGTGCAGGGCGCGGATCAGCGACAGGTTGCCGGAGATCGACTTGGCGCCCGCGGTGGCGGTCCGCTGTGTGTACGTGAAGACGAACATGCCGGTCAGCAGGAAGATCGGATAATTGTCGATGCCCCGGCCCGCGCCCAGGATGAGCCCGAACATCACGTAATAGATCGCGGCGTTGAGCAGCGGGGTGATGACCTGCCAGAGTTGCCCCAGCGCCGAGCCGGAGTATTTCGAGACGTTCCTGGAGGTGGCGTAGGTGAGGATGAAGTGCCGCCGCTGCCACAGCAGGCGCAGGTAGAGGGGGAACGGAGGCCGCGGCACGGCGGGACGCAGGCCGTGCCTCCTGGCGAGCGCCTCCAGCGACTCCGGCGGGCCGTTCTCCGCGTGGCTCATGGCTCCCTCGTTGACCGATGTGCGTTCACCCCTGACCATCCCCCGAAGTACGGCACGCCGGTCCAGCTTTCCGGCGGAGGGTCGGTCAGGCGTTGCTCCAGGGGCGCAGCGTCTCGTCGAGCGCGTCGCGCATGGCGTCGGCGAGGAAGCCCTCGCCGGTCAGCGCCCACAGGATGAGCACGCCGTTGTAGGTCACCTGCACCGCGCGGGCCAGCCTGGCGACGTCCGTCCCGCCCGTGAGCTCTCCCGCCGCCACCGCCTCGGCCAGCAGCGCGGCCATCTCCTCCCGCGTGCGGCGGGCGTGCTCGGCGGCGTGCCCGCGGAAGTCGGGATCGGTCAGGTCGAGTTGCAGGAAGCCGAGGCTGTTGGCCAGCTCCCGCGGCGTGGCCACGGTTTCCGCCAGGGCGGCCACGGCGGCCCGCAGCGCCTCCAACGGCGACGCGTGCTCCTGCCGGGCGCGCTCGAACGGCCGCGCCGCGTTCTGCGCCGCCTGCCCGGCGAGCGCGAGCAGCAGGCCGCGCTTGGAGCCGAACCGCTGCACCAGCGTGGCCGGGGACAGGCCGGCCTCGCGGGCGACCGCGGCCAGGGTGAGGCTCTGCGGCCCGTGGCGGCCGATCGCGCGCGCGGTGGCCCACAGGATCGCCTCGTCGCTGGTCGTACGCGGCCTGCCCATGACGCCTCCGCTGGTCAATGAACGGCCATTCAGATTACTCGGTGAGGTGGGTCATGTGGGGCAGGACCGCCATGCGACCGGGTCGCTCTCCACGAGCGAGATCTCCACCGACGGGTACCGGATCGTCTGGTGTCTCCAGCTACGACGTGACGCTGACGCCCGTCACCGCGAAGCGCTCGACCGTCGCCACGTGACCCCCCGTGGAGGCCACGACGGTGAGCGTCCCGCCCGGTGTGGCCGTGAAGTCGACCGTGGCCGACCAGGGAGCCTTCTCGCCGCCCGCGGGCACGCAGCACCGCTCGCCCAGCGGGGCGTCCGTCCCGGGCCGGCGCACGTGGACGGTGATGCTCTCGTCCACGCCCGAGATGCGCCCGCCCACGGTGAGCGGCGAGCTCACGGCCGCGCCGTACGCGGGTCTCGTCAGCGTGAACGAGGTGTCGTCCGTGCCGACGACCTCCCACGGCGCGTCCTCGCCCGAGCCGTATCTCACGAGGTGCACGACGGCGGCGACCGCCGGCCTGTCGCCCTCCTGGCTGCGGTAGCCGACGTGCACGCGCGCGTGCGCGCCCTCCTCGGAGATCTTGACGGCCCGGTCGATCTCGGTGAAGCCGAGGTAGTCGCGGGTGAAGGCGAGCGCGGTGCGGGCGGCGTCGAGGTGCCAGGCCCGGCCGCCGTCCTCTCCGTGGGCGCGCCGCCATCCCTCCGCCTCCTCCTGGGTGGAGAACGGCCACAGCGGTTGGTAGCGGCCCGCGACGAGGGACTCGCCCGGCGCGGGCGTGCCGGGGCCCGGGGTCGAGGCGGACGGGCTGGGCGGGCCGGTGGGCCCCGCGGACGTCGAAGGTGGCGTCGAGGGCTGCCCGGTGGCCCTCGTCTCCGGGCCGGCCCCGCCGCCGCAGCCGGCGACGGCGAGTCCGAGCGCCGCCAGGAGGGACGTCAGCACGCGGATCACCTTCATGCGGACCTCCTGCGACAGCGCTCACGGTGGCGAACCCAAGGTACCCCGGACGGCTTCTGACCGGGCGAAATCCGTGTGGACGCCCTCGCGGTGAGTCCGTACGGGGACCTCGTGCGGGGCAGGGACGAAGCCGGGACGTACGGTCAGGGCTGTCCGGGCCGTACGCGGGTAGGCGTCCTGACATGTCCACCTTCGACCTGAGCAAACTCCGCGCGGTGGTCTTCGACACGGACGGCGTGGTCACCGACACGGCCCGGGTGCACGCGGCCGCGTGGAAGCACGTGTTCGACGCCTTCCTGCGGGGCCGGGGCGCGGAGCCGTTCGACATCCGCGCCGACTACCTGGCGTACGTGGACGGGCGGCCGCGGCTCGACGGGGTGCGTACGTTCCTCGCCTCGCGCGGCGTCACGCTGCCTGAGGGCGGCCCGGACGACGAGCCGGGGGCGCCGACCGTCCACGGGATGGGGCTGGCCAAGGACGCGCTGTTCGTGGAGCAGACCGACAAGCACGGCGTGGCCGCGTTCCCCTCGACCGTCGCGCTGCTGCACGAGTTGCGGCGGCGCGGGGCCCGTACCGCGGTGGTGTCGGCGAGCAGACACTGCCGCGCGGTCGTGGCGTCCGCGGGGCTGCTGCACCTGTTCGACGCGCTGGTCGACGGCAACGACTTGGCCGAGCTGGGGTTGCCGGGCAAGCCGGATCCCGCGATGTTCCTGGAGGCGGCCCGCCGCCTGCGGGTGCCCCCGGCCGAGGTGGCGGTCGTGGAGGACGCGCTGCCCGGGGTCGAGGCCGGCCGCAAGGGCGGGTTCGGGGGGATCGTCGCCGTGGACAGGAGCGGCTCGCAGGAGGCGGCCATGCGCGCGGCCGGAGCCGACGTGGTGGTGGCCGACCTGGGCGACGCGAGCGTGTCGGGACGGGTGCCGGTGGGACGGCGATGAACGCCTGGACGCTCGTCTACGAGGGTTTCGATCCCGCCGGCGAAGGGCTGCGCGAGGCACTGTGCACGCTCGGCAACGGCCGGTTCGCGACGCGGGGCGCCACTCCCGACGGGCGGCCGCGCGCGCCGGGCACGTACCTGGCGGGCTGTTACGACCGGCTCGACTCGGTCGTGGCCGGCCGTACGGTGACCAACGAGGACATCGTCAACCTGCCCGACTGGCTGCCGCTGACGTTCGCCACGCCGGAGTCCGGCTGGTTCCGGCCGGAGGAGGCCGAGCTGCTGCTCTACCGGCACGAGCTGGATCTGCGGCACGGCGTGCTGACGCGGGAGCTGCGCTGGCGCGACGGCGCGGGCAGGGTGACGTACGTACGCCAGCGCCGTCTGGTGTCCATGGCCGACCCCATGCTGGCCGCGCTGGAGACCACGTTCACCGCGGAGAACTGGTCGGGGCCGATGCGGGTGCGCTGCACGCTGGACGGGCGGGTGACCAACTCCGGTGTGGCCCGCTACCGCGACCTGCGCGGCGACCATCTCACCGGGCACGAGACCGGCGCGGACGACGGCCTGGCCTGGCTGACCGTGACCACGCGCAACTCGCGCGTCATGGTGACGCTGGCCTCGCGGACCGACGGCGACGGGCTGGCCGCGCGGCCAGCGTTGTGCGGCGACCACATCACCTCCGACCACGTGCTCGACCTGGCCGAGGGCGAGCCGGCCCGGCTCACGAAGACCGTGGCTCTGACCAGCTCGCGCGATCCCGCCATCCATGACCCCCGCTCGTCGGCCCTGCGTCAGGTGCGCCGCGCGCCGCGCTTCGACGAGCTGCTGGACCGCCACGTGGCGGCGTGGCAGTGCCTGTGGCGGCGGGCCCGGCTCGACGCGGGCGGCGCCGAGCTCTCGCGGCTCGTCCACGTGCACATCTTCCATCTGTTGCAGACGCTCTCCCCGCACACCGCCGACCTCGACGCCGGGGTGCCCGCCCGGGGGCTGCACGGTGAGGCGTACCGGGGGCACGTGTTCTGGGACGAGCTGTTCGTGGAGCCGTGGCTGAACCTGCGCTTCCCCGAGATCTCGATCGGCCTGCTGCGCTACCGCTGGCGGCGTCTGCCCGAGGCCAGGGACGCCGCCGCGGAGGCCGGGTACGAGGGCGCGATGTTCCCGTGGCAGAGCGGCAGCGACGGGCGCGAGGAGACGCAGACGCTGCACCTCAATCCCGCCTCCGGCCGCTGGCTGCCGGACAACTCCCATCGCCAGCGGCACGTCGGCCTGGCCATCGCCTACAACGTGTGGCACCACTACCTGGCCACCGGCTCGATGCCGCCGTGGTGCGCCGAGCTGCTGCTCGACATCGCCAGGTTCTTCGGCTCGCTGGCCGAGCCGCGCGACGGCCGCTACGAGATCCGCGGCGTCATGGGCCCCGACGAGTATCACGACGCCTACCCGGACGCGGACGAGCCCGGGCTGGCGAACAACGCCTATACCAACATCATGACCGTGTGGCTGATGGAGCGCGCCCGCGAGACCGCCGTGCTGGCGCCGCACCTGGCGCCTCCGGCCGCCGAGCTGGCCCACTGGGCCGACGTCGGCCGCCGTATGCGGGTCGACTTCCACGACGGCGTCATCAGCCAGTTCACGGGGTACGGGGAGCTGCGGGAGCTCGACTGGGACCGCTACGGCGGCGTGCGCCGGCTGGACCGGGCGCTGGAGGCCGACGGCGACGACGTCAACCGTTACCAGGCCTCCAAGCAGGCCGACACGCTCATGCTCTGCTACCTGCTGAGCGACGAGGAGCTGACCGGCATCCTGGAACGGCTCGGCTACGCGCCCGACCCGGACCTGATCGAGAGGACGATCTCCTACTACCTGCGGCGCACCAGCCACGGCTCCACGCTCAGCGCCGTCGTGCACGCCTGGATCCTGGCCCGCCGCAACCCGGAGCAGTCCTGGGAGTTCTTCATCGAGGCCCTCACGGGCGACATCGAGGACGTGCAGGGAGGCACGACGGCGGAGGGCATCCACCTGGGCGCCATGGGCGGCACGCTGGACCTGCTGCAGAGCTGCTACCTGGGCCTTGAGCTGGAACGGGGCGGGCGGCTGCGCCTGGACCCGCAGGTGCCCGACCGGCTCGGCCTGGTGTGCATGCCGCTGCGTTACCACGGGCGCCAGATCTTCGTCGACGCCGACCATCGCGAGGCGCGCATCAACGGCACCGCGCGCCGCATCTATGGGCGAGGAGAAGTGATCATGACAGGCACCGGCGATTTCGGGCGGCGCATCATTCATCACCGCGAACGTCTCGGCCTGACCCGTGAACAGGTCGCCGACAAGGCAGACATGTCGCCCGGGTACATGGAATATCTGGAAGAGCACGCCGACACGCCGGACACCGGCGCCATCTACCGCCTGGCGGACGCCCTGCAGACCACGGTCGAGGAGCTGCTCGGCGGCGGCCAGGACCGTCCGCCCGGCCACGGCCTTGCCATGGCCCATCCCACCCTGGAAGCGCTGGACCGGGAGGAGTGCCTGCGGCTGATCGAGTCCGGCGGAATCGGGCGGGTGGCGTTCAACGGCTCGCACGGGCCGACGGTGCTGCCCGTCAACTACAAGCTGCACGAGGGCGACATCGTCTTCCGCACCGCGACCGGCGGCGCCATGGACCAGGACCTGCGCAGCGGCGTGGAGGGGGTCGACATCGTGATCGCGTTCGAGATCGACCGGATCGACGAGGTCAACCGCGAAGGCTGGAGCGTCCTGGTGCAGGGTCCCGCCCACCACGTGCCGGCGGAGGAGGTGGCCGACGCGGCGGGCTCAGGCGTCATCCCGTGGGCGGGCGGCGAGCGGCACCTCTACGTCCGCATCACGCCGCGGCAGATCACGGGCCGCCGCATCCACGGCGTGCAGACCGCGTGAACCGTGGCATCACGCGTGCCCGCCACCTTGACGATCGGGGGGCTGGGACGACGGGCGCCAGGGGGCGCGCACCACGGCGACGGGGCAGTGGGCCCGCTGGAGCACGCCGTGACTCACCGTGCCGAGCACCGTCGCGGTGAGCCTGCTCAGCCCGCGCGACCCGACCACCGCCAGGTCGGCCCCGCTGGAGGCGCGTACCAGCGCGGTGACCGGGTGCCGGTCGACGAAGGAGTCCTCGATCGGCACGTCCGGGTACATCTCCCGCCACGGCGCCATCGCCGCCTCCAGCTGCCGGCCGAGATCGGCTCCCGGCAGCGGCCCGTATCCCACGGGATGAGGCGACAACACGGGCACCTGCCGGCCGTACACCACCCGGACCCGGGCGCCGCGCGCGTCCGCCTGCTCCAGCCCGTACGCCAGGGCCGCCTCGGCGTCGGCGGATCCGTCGTATCCCACCACGATCTCGCCGCGCGCAGGGCCGGGCGGCTCGTGCACGATCACCACCGGGCAGCGTACGTGACCGGCCAGCGCGAAACCGGTGGAGCCCAGCATCAGCCCGGCGGCCGCGCTGCGTCCCCTGCTGCCCAGCACCAGACTGTCGGCGTCGGCGCCCTCGGTGCGCAGCCGTTCGACCACCGCGCCGGTGACGAGCACGGCCGTCGTCTCCACCTCGGGTGCGACGGTGCGTACCCGCTCGACGGCGTCCGACAGCAGCGCCTCGTTGCGTTCGCTGAGCGTCAGGCGCGTGCCCGCCAGCGGCCGTTCGGGCTGCCACGGCTCGCGTACATGCACGATCCGCAGCGGCCGGCCGCGCCGCGCGGCGTCGTCCGCGGCCCACGCCAGCGCGGTCCAGGCCCGGTCCGCCCCGTCGATCCCGACCACGATCGCTGCGCTCATCGCGGCCCTCCCGTCTCCCCTGCCTCTGTTCCGCACAGCTACCCCGGAGCGGGTGGTCATCCACCTCAGCGGCCTTCCACGGCCGGGCCAGGCCGAGGGGGCCGAGCGAGGCAGGGGCGTCAGCGGCAGCCGGTCGCGCCGAACACCAGGAAGTTGGTCGACTCGCGCTCGTCGAAGTTGTCGTCGGAGGCGACCACGAGCGTGCACTCGCCGCCGGCGAGGCGCGGCCCCCAGGCCAGGCCCTCCCAGTTCTGCACCGGAGGCCGGAAGGCGCCCAGGTCGAAGACCAGGCGCTTGGTCACCGCGCGGTACGGGCCCCCGCTCGCCAGCGCGGCCGTGCCGAGCACGTTGGTGGCGCCGCCCAGGTCGATCTCGTAGATCTTGGCGCGGTAGCCGGTGCCCTCGACCCAGGAGCGCTCCAGTGCCAGGAAGCGGGACCCGCCGATGGGCAGCAGCTCCGACACGCCGGTGTCCGACTGCCCGGACGCGGGGACGGGCGCGGCGGGCAGCGGGTCGAGCGGGTAGGCGTACTGGCCGCGCAGGACGCCCTGGCGGCTCCAGACGGTCAGCCGCGCGGGCGCGCCGCGCTCGGCCGTCGGCGGCTGACCGTCCTCGTAGCGCGGGCCCTCGGTCACGGCGGTGATCGTACGCCTGGAGACGGCCAGGCCTTCGAAGCCGGAGTTGCGCCGGGGCCCCCGGTCGGCCGTGGTGAGCCGCAGGTTGGCCGGCAACGGCAGGACGTTGGTGTGGCGGCCGCGGAGGTCCATCGAGCGCACCGCCGGGGGTGAAAGCGGAATATCGGGATTGCGGGTGTCGGGGCGGTCCCCTTCGTCGCCCCAGAGCAGCCGCCGGTTCCACCGGTCGTATCTGATGGACTCCGGGTCGGCCGACCCCGGCCTGCCGTAGGCGGGGTACGGTGACCCGTCGGCCCGCAACATCGTCGTCACCCCCGTCAGGCGCACACCGTGAAAGGCGCCCGACCGGCGGTCGATGTCGAGCCGCCCGGTGTAGTAGCGGGCGGGGTTGTAGCGCCACCGGTCGTCGGAGATGAAATACCACGTGTCGGTGCGGGGGTCGCGGTCGATGCCGGACAGACCGCCCACGGTGGTCCCCGCGAACTGCACCAGGTGCGGCACCCGCTGCTCGCCCAGGAAACGTGTGATCCGGACCTCCGGCGGCGCGCTCCGGGCGGCCGCGGGCGGCGCGACGCTCACCACCATCGCGAAGGTGATGGTTATTTGTATGATTTTCCGCGTACGACCCATATGATCCCCCGTATTTCCCCTGGCCGTCGAGCGAAATCGACGGAGGACATGAAATCGCGGATCACCGGGGAAGTCCACGGACGACACAATCGAAGGTCGCCTCAGTATTCAGGGGAATTCCTTTATTCTGGGCTTTTGCCTGACATTTCCCGTGCTGTCGGTGCACGCGCCCGGCGGCGTCTTCACGGCGTCGGGCCCGGTCTGCACGATCTGCCCCGACGGCTGGGCGCCGATGGTCGTCCTTCGACGACGACCCACCGATCATCCGCGGGCAGGCCCTGACCCCCAACGCCGTCGGCCGGCGGTCACGTGTGCGGGGGGTCAGGGGCGGGTGCCGATGACGGCGGTGGCGTCGAGTTCCTCGGACCACTCCGCGCGGGCGCGCAGCCCGGCCGCCGCCAGGGCCGCGGCGGTGGCCTCCGCCTGTCGTTCGCTGGTCTCGACCAGCAGGTGGCCGCCCGACGCCAGCCACCGCGGCGCCTCGGCGACCACCCGCCGGGCGACGTCGAGCCCGTCGCCGCCTCCGTCGAGCGCCATCGGCGGCTCGTGCAGTCTGGCCTCGGGCGGCAGCAGGCCGATCGACTCCGACGGCACGTACGGCGGGCTGACGACGAGCAGGTCGACGCGGCCGCGCAGGGAGGAGGGCAGCGGCTCGAACAGGTCGCCCTCGTAGACGTGCGCGCCTGGGAGGTTGCGCCGGGCGCAACGCACGGCGGCCGGGTCGAGGTCGGCGGCGTGCACCTCGGCCTCGCCTGCCCCAGCGGCGGCGGCGAGCTGGGCGATGACGGCGGCGCCCATCGCGCCCGTGCCGCAGCACAGGTCGAGAACCACGGGCGGGCCGGCGGTCGCGCGGGCCAGTGCGACGGCCCTGCGGACGAGGAACTCCGTGCGCGGCCGGGGCACGAACACCCCCGGCTCGACGACGACGCGCAGGCCACAGAACTCCGCCCAGCCCAGCACGTGTTCGAGCGGCTCTCCGGCGACTCGCCTGGCGACCATGGCGGCCAGGGCCTCGGGGGTGGACGCGGTGGAGAAGAGCAATGCCGCCTCGTCCTCCGCGAACACGCATCCCGCGGCGCGCAGCCTCGTGACGATCTCAGCGGTCTGGACGGGTGACGAAAACGCAGACATGGAAGCCTTCCGGGATGCCGATGGGCGCTCCCGCGGTCACCTGGTCTCGGTGGCCCGCCTGGCGGGGAAGGGGAGCACCCAGCCTGTCACAGCGGTAATGGGTCTCGCCTCCCTGGCCGGTCCGTTCGGGGATGGTCACGGTAGCAGATCCGTGTCGCAAAGGTCCTGTCCGTCCCCCGACCACCGGCCTACATTCGAGGTGGAGAGCGGAACGGGGCACGGCATGGATCCTGTGGTGATCACCGGCGGTTTCGGGCGGGTGGGCAGCCTGGTGCGGCCCGCGCTGCTGGCGGAGCACCGGCTGCGTGTCGTCGACCGGGTGGCCGGGACGACCCTGCCCGGCGAGGAGTCCGTGGTGGCCGACCTGGCCGAACCAGGAGTGGCCGAGCGGGCACTGGCCGGGGCGTCCGGGCTGGTCCACCTCGCGGGCGACCCCAGGCCGCACGCGGCCTGGGAGGAGGCCTACCGCGCCAACGTGACGCTCACCCGCCGCGTGCTCGACGCCGCCGCCGGACAGGGCGTGCCACGGGTGGTGCTGGCCAGCACGGTGCACGCCATGGGCGAGTACAACCGGCCGGAGCACCGTCCGGTGGACCCGGCGTGGGAACCCCGGCCCTGCTGCGCGTACGGGCTCAGCAAGGTCATCACGGAGAACCTCGGCCGGCTGCACGCTGAGCTGACCGGCGCTTCCGTGGTGTGCCTGCGGCTCGGTTCGACCGGCTACGCGCTGGACGAGGCGAGGTACCTGGGCATGTGGCTGTCCGGCCGGGACGCGGGAGCGCTGCTGCTGGCGGCGCTGACGGCCGGCCCGGGGTGGAGCGTGCACTTCGGCATGTCGGCCAACACCCGGCGGCACTGGGATCTCGCCTCGGCCAGAAAGCTCGGCTACGAGCCGCGCGACGACAGCGAGCCGTACGCGGCCACCGCCGGACCGCCCACGGCGGTGATCTGCCGCATCTTCGACGGCGAGGACAACCCGCGGGCCTGAGGGCCTTCAGGCGGCCGGGCCCAGCCTCACGGGCAGGCAGGCCAGGCGCAGCGTGCCCGGGTCGGGGGTGTAGGAGGCGTCGCCGGCGAGCGCCAGGTCGGGGAAGCGGCGCAGCAGCGCGCCGAGCGCGGCGCCGGTCTGCACCCGGGCCAGCGAGGCTCCGACGCAGAAGTGCGGGCCGTGCGCGAACCCGAGGTGACCGGACGCCTCCCGCCGGATGTCGAACGTGCCGGGATCGTCGAACACGCGCGGGTCGCGGTTGACGGCGGCGATGGCGGCGGTGACCGGCTCCCCCTTGGGGATGGGCACGCCGCCGATCTCGACGTCCTCGGCGGGGAAGCGCGGGATCGTCAGCAGCTGGGGGCCGCACCAGCGCATCAGCTCCTCTACGGCGCGCGGCATGAGCTCCGGGCCGGCGCGCAGGGCGGCGAGCTGCCCGGGGTGGCCGAGCAGGGTGTGCACGGCGTTGGCGATGAGGTTGGTCGGCGTCTGCCCGGCCAGGACCAGCTGCCAGACCATGGTGACCAGCTCGACCTCGCTGAGCCCGTCACCGTCCTCCTCCAGGATCCCGGCGAGGTCGGAGATCAGGTCGTCGCCGCGCTCGGCGATGCCGCGGGCGACGGCGGCCGCGGCGCCCTCCATGATGGCCGGGACGGCCTCCCGCAGGCCCTGGCCGTGCCCGGCGGCGACGGCGGCGCCGTACTCGCGCCAGCGGGGGCGGTCGGTGGCGGGGATGCCGACCAGCTCGCAGATCACCTCGATCGGAAGGGGTCGCGCGAAATGGGCCAGCAGGTCGATGGCGCCGTCCTCGGCGGCGTGCCCGGGCAGCTCGTCGAGGAGGCGGCCGGCGATCCGCTCCATGCGCGGCCCGAACGCGGCGGCCTTGCGCGGCGTGAACGCGGGCGCGACCAGGCGGCGCAGCCGGGAGTGTTCCGGGCCGTTGAGCACGGACATCGTGCGCATGTAGGGCCGGCAGTGCTCGGGCACGTCGAAGGGCAGGTAGCTGCCGTCGCCGGTCTCCAGGCGCGGGTCGCTCAGCATCGCCCTGGCCTCGGCGTGCCGCGTGACGGCCCAGAGCGGCCCGAACCCGGGTGCGGTCAGCCGCACCACGGGCGACTCCTCGCGCACCGCCGAGAACGCGGTGAGCGGGTCTGCCAGCACCGCTGGGCCGGCCAGGTCGATCTCAGGCACCTCGGTCATCGCCCACTCCATTCAGATGATAGTAACATTCCGATGGTAACAGTATCCCTATGCCAGGGCACGCGGCAACGCGGGCACGAAATCCCGCGCGGAAGGGAACCGGAGGGCAGGGCCGTGCGGTCCAAGCCATGGGCGACGTTCACGCCGGCGCCTCGTCGTGCACCGCCCGCTCACGTGGCGGCGGTGCCCGCGACGGGCATCCGGCCGAGGCCGCGGGCGGCCCTTCCCGTCCGCCGGCGAGCGCTGGACGCCGCCCCCGCCAACGTCACGCCGTCCGGGCACAGGCCGGGGCGGGGCGGGCTAGGAGGACACGTGCCAGTGCGTGAGCGCGCTGTCGAGCGCGTCGAGGATCTTCTCCCACGAGGCCTGCAGATCGCGCGGGTGGTCGAACCCGCTGCTCGCCTCGATGGCGAAGAAGCCCTGGTACGTGCTGCGCAGCAGGCGGATGGCGTCGGTCAGGTCGGGCTCGGTCAGCGCGTACGCGCTCAGGTGGGCGTAGGTGATGGCCATGATCCGCTGGTGGCCGGGGGACGCGGCGACGACCTCGGGGTCGACGGCCATCTGGGTGGCCTGGTAGCGGCCGGGGCATTCGCGCGCGAAGTCGCGCCACGCGTTGGCGAACCCGGCCAGCGACTCCTTGCCCGCCCGGCCCGCGGTGGCCGCCGCGAGGCGGTCGCCCAGTTCGGCAGCGGCGCGCACGGCCACGCGGGTGCGCAGGTCGCGCATGTTCCTGACGTGGGAGTAGAGGCTCGCGTCGGCGACGCCGAAGCCCCGCGCCAGCGCCGACAGCGTGACGTTGTCGAACCCGACCACGTCGGCCAGGTCGGCCGCCGCCTCCGTCACCCGGTCGGCGGTCAGTCCGGCACGCGCCATGCCCGCCTCCCGTCCGTCAGCCTACGAATCCTAGGTTTTAGCCTGGAGCGGCGCGGTCACGCAAACCGGAGGTCAGAGAGCGGCGGACAGGACGGGCCGGCCGCGCACACCGGGGTCGGCGGCGAACAGGGCGCCCGCGGCCGGCTGCTCGGCCCTGTCGACGTCGAGCGCGGAGGTCGTGATGAACAGCCGGTCGAGGCCGTCGCCGCCGAACGCCACCGCCGTGACCTTGCGTACGGGCAGGGTGATGACCGCGTCGAGCCGGCCGCCCGCGTCGTACCGGTGCACGGCCCCGCCCTGCCACAACGCCACCCACACCCCGCCCTCGGCGTCCACGGTCAGGCCGTCGGGCGCGCCCTGGCCGGGGTCGACGACGGCGAACGGCCGCCGGCCGCTCAGCCCGCCGTCCGGGGTGTAGTCGAGCACGTCCACGCGGCCGGTCGCGGTGTCGGCGTAGTAGGCGAGGCTCCCGTCGGGGCTGAAATCGAACCCGTTGGAGATCGTCACCCCGGGCAGCACCACGCTCAGCTCCCCACCGGGACCCGCCACATAGAGCGAGCCGCGACCAGGAGCGGCGTCGTAGGCCATGCTGCCGATGTAGAAGCGGCCGTCAGGGTCGCAGCCGCCCTCGTTCATCCGGACGGAGGGGTCGGTCCACGCCTCGCCCAGGGAGCGCAGCGGGGCGTCGAGGTCGTCGGAGCCGGACAGGAGCAGCTCGCGCTCGGCGGCGACCACGTACCCACCGGACACGCGGGGCCGTACGACGGCGGCCAGCGACCCGGCGTGCCGGCGGCGCACCCCGCCGCCTGCGTCCAGCGCGAGCACGTCGCCGGCGAGCATGTCGACCCAGCGCAGCCCGCCCCAGCGGCTGGACCAGACGGGCCCCTCACCGTGCTCGGCGATGGGGTCGGTCACGGTGTACGCGGCGATGGTCATGAGGCGCTCTCCTCGTCGTGATCCCCGGTGCGTGGTGCACGACTCTAACGGCGGCCGGCGAGGATGACGTCGGCGAGGTCCGACGCGTCGCCGCGACGCACCTTGGCGCCCGGGTGCGCCGCGGCCGGCAGTGCGGGGTCGCGGACGACGGCGGTGACGTCGTGGCCTCGCCAGAGCGCCTCGGCCGGCGTCCTGCTGCCGACGGCGCCGGTGGCGCCGAAGAGGGTGATGCGCATGACCGTCAGGTTTCCCTTCCCGCCAGAACGGCCTGCGCCGGCCGCGGCCGGGCGGGGCGGAACTGGGCGGC
This sequence comes from Nonomuraea longispora, assembly GCF_004348345.1. Classification (GTDB taxonomy): domain Bacteria; phylum Actinomycetota; class Actinomycetes; order Streptosporangiales; family Streptosporangiaceae; genus Nonomuraea; species Nonomuraea longispora. The sequence goes on along the minus strand of NZ_SMJZ01000129.1, from coordinate 5,657 downwards.
GACGAGCGCGGTCAGGACGACGACCGCGCCGACCGCCTGGGCGGCGGTGAGGTGCTGGCCGAGCACCAGCCAGCCGAGTGCGGTGGCGACCACGGGGCTGAGCAGGCCGAGGAACGTCACCTGGGTCGCCGTCAGCCGTCCCAGACCCCAGAACCACAGGGCGTAGGCGAAGGCGGAACCGATGACGGTGAGGTAGGCGTACCCGGCGAGGTTGGCGGCGGTGAGCGTGGCCGGCGGCGGCCCTTCGACGAGCAGGGCGACGGGGAGCAGCAGCAGGCCGCCCGCCACGAGCTGCCATCCGGTGGTGGCCAGCAGCGGCGCGGGCGAACGCCACCGCTTGCTCAGCACGACTCCTGTGGCCATGACGGCGGCTCCTCCGAGCGCCGCGGCGACCCCGAGCGCGTCGAGCCGCGCGTCGGCGCGCAGCACGAGCAGCCCGACCCCCGCCACGCCCACCACGGCCGACAGCGCGGTGCGCAGGGACAGGCGCTCGGCGAGCAGCCCGGCCGACAGCAGCGCGACCAGCAGGGGCTGGATGGCGCCGACGGTCGCGGCCACCCCGCCCGGCAGCCGGTAGGCGCCCACGAACAGCAGCGCGAAGAACACCCCGATGTTCAGCGCCCCCAGCACCAGCGCACGCCACCACCAGATGCCCTCGGGCAGGCGCCTGGTGATCGCCAGGAGGAGCAGGCCGGCGGGCAGGGCCCGGACCAACGCCGCCAGCAAGGGCCGGTCGGGCGGCAGCAGCTCGGTGGTGACGAGGTAGGTCGTCCCCCAGATGGAGGGGGTCAACGCGGTCAGTAACACGATTCCCCACTGATTCCTTAGCACTAAGATAAAGTAACTCACCGCTAAGACATCGCTAGGCTGGAGCAGTGTCAGATCACGTCGACCTCGTGCTCGAACAGTGGGCCGCGCAGCGCCCCGACCTGGACGTCTCCCCCATGGCGATCATCGGCCGCCTGTCGCGGCTGTCGCGGCTGATCACCGTGGAGCTGCGCCGGACCTTCGAGGCCCACGGACTCGACTCCGCCTCCTTCGACGTGCTGGCCACGCTGCGCCGCAGCGACCCGCCGCACCGCCTGACGCCCGCGGAGCTGATGCGCGCTTCCATGGTGACCTCGGGGGCCATCACGCAGCGGCTCGACCGCCTGGAGGCGCGCGGCCTGGTGACCCGTACGCCGAGCGACTCGGACGGGCGCGGCGTCCACGTGACGCTCACGGACGAGGGGCACACGTTGATCGACCGGGTGCTGCCGCACCACCTCGAGACGGAGCAGCGTGTGCTGGCCGTGCTGCCGAAGGAGCGCCGCGACGACCTCGCCGCCACCTTGCGCGACCTGCTGGAGTCCCTCGGCGACACGACCGGCCCCTCCTGAGGCGTGCACGCCTCAGGAAGGGCCGGTCGTGTCGCGAGCGCGCAGGAGGGCGGGGTTCAGCGGCGGCGGCCGGCGCCGCGCGCCCTTCCTCCGCCCCTGGTGCGGGGCCGCGACGCCCGTGCCTGAGGGGCCGCCCAGTGCGCCGGGCGGGTGAGGGCGGCGGGGAGGCGGGTCGCGGTGTCGCCCCTGGCGGAGTCGAGCTGGGGCTGGGTGAGGAACAACGCGCCGGTGAGGTCGGCGCCCGACAGGTCGGCCCCCCGCAGGTCCGCCCCGATGAGGTCGGCCTGGCGCAGGTCGGCGCCCTTCAGGTCGGCCCCGATCAGGTAGGCGCCGCGCAGGCTGGCCGCGCGCAGGTCGGCCCCGGCCAGACGGGCTCCGATCAGGTCGGCTCCCCTGCGGTCCCTGCCGCCTCTCCCGGCCCTGACCAGCTCGCTGACCTTCAGCAGCAGCGTGTTGACGCGCACGCGCTCCGCCTCCACGTCGAGCTTCTCCAGTTCGCCGGCGCCCAGCAGGGTGAGGCGCTCGGTGTCGGCGAGGGCCTGGGCCAGCTCCGCGTGCAGGGGCCGGGCGGTGTCGAGAGCCAGCGCCTCCGCCAGATACCACAGCAGCTCGTGCAGTTGCCGCATGACCGGGAACACGGTGTACATCCGCCGGGCCGTCCCCGGCGCCTCCCGCCAGCTCGTGCCCTCGAACGTGACCTGGGAGACCTTCTGCCCCGCACCGAAGCAGTCGAAGACCGTGCACCCGGCGAAGCCGCTCTGCCTGAGCCGGTCATGGATGGAGCAGCGGAAGTCGTCGCGCAGGTGGTGGCAGGGCTGCCCGGCGTCCTTGTCGGCCGCGAAGTCCGCCGAGGCCGAGAACGGCAGCGCCACGCAGCACAGCCCGAAGCAGCTCTCGCAGTCGGCCAGCAGGCCGAGCTCACGCGGGTTCGTTCCGGGCAACTGCTGCTCCTCGCGTACGACGAAACGTGACGCTTCACCTTATTCAACTGTGTGTGTACGGCGTCGTCGTGGTGAGCGGCGTGAACCCGAGCCGCTCCAGGATGGGCCGGCTCTGGCTGGACGCGTCCACCTGCAGGTGGGTGTAGCCGCGCGCGACCGCCTCCCGGGCACGCCAGGCGACCAGCGCGCGGTAGACGCCCCTCCCGCGCCGGCCGGGGACGGTGCCGCCGCCCCACAGGCCGGCGAAGCCGGTGCCGGGGTGCAGGTCCATCCGCGCCGCGCTGACCGGTACGTCGCCGGCCAGGGCGAGCACGGCGTTGAGCGTGCCTGCCGCGAGCCCGTCGAGAAGGTGCCGTCTGAGATGGTCGCCGCCGTCCGTGCCGAACGCGCGCTCGTGCACGCCGGCCATGAGCTCCACGTCGCCGGCTGTGGTCACCGGGATTAGGCGGACGCCCTCCGGCCCGGCGGGCGGCCCGGCCGCGATCGCGGCGGCCTCGGCCACCATGACCGTCTCCTCGGGACCGGCGGTGAACCCGGCGGCCAGCAGCCGGTCGCCGAGGTCGGCGGGGCGGTCGTGGGCGTACAGCTTCCACTCGAACGCCAGCCCCAGCGACCCGAAGTGCCGCACCTGCACGGCGATCGCCGGGTCCGCGTCCTCCTCGTCGAGGTCTGACCACAGCACGCCGTTCCAGCCGTGCGCGGGGCCGGTCTGGCGCACCACGCCGCCCGTCCGCTCGATCCGCCGCCCCGGCCCGTCGGGGCGGGCCTCCCGCCGCAGCCGCCGGTCGAACAGGGACAGTACCTCGTCAGGATCCATCCTGACAGCTCAGCAGTTCGGCGTGCGCCGGGCCAACACGTTTGTCAGCCGCCGTAGCGCCGCTGCCGCGCCGCGAAGCTCCGCAGCGCGCGCAAGAAGTCGATCTCGCGGAAGGCCGGCCAGTACGCCTCGCAGAAGTACAGCTCGGAGTAGGCCGACTGCCAGAGCAGGAAGTTCGACAGCCGCTGTTCACCGCTGGTGCGGATCACCAGGTCGGGGTCGGGCTGCCCGGCGGTGTACAGGTGCGGGGTGATGTCGTCGACGGTCAGCGTCGAGGCCAGCTCCACCATGGACTGCCCCGACTCGGCCCGCTCGTACAGCAGCTCGCGCAGGGCGTCGACGACCTCCTGGCGGCCGCCGTACCCGATCGCCAGGGTGAGGTGGAAGCCGGTGGCGCACGTACGGGTGGCCTCGACGGCGCTCTTGAGCGCGCGGGCCGTGGTGTCGGGCAGCGTGTCGAGCATCCCGGCGACGTGGACCTGCCAGCGAGCGTCGGGCCGGTCGAGCTGGTCGCCGACCATGCGCTCGATCACGCCCAGCAGCGACGTCACCTCCTCGTCGCCGCGGCGCTCGAGGTTCTCCGTCGAGCAGAGGAACACGGTCAGATGCTTGATGCCCAGAGCCTCGCACCACGACAGGACGTCGGCGATGTGCTCGGCGCCGGCTTTGTGGCCGAGGCCCGGGTGCGCCAGGCCCTTCTGTTTGGCCCAGCGCCGGTTGCCGTCCATGATCAGGCCGACGTGCCCCGGAAGAGGGCCCGCCATGACCTGCCGGCGCAGGCGCCGGGCGTAAAAGGCGTGAAGGAGGTCAGTCGTCTGCACCCCACCAGCATGGCGTGCCTGACGGACTGGTACCGGATCTTTCCTGATATTGCCGGACGCTACCTGCCTCTCACTGCTCCATGAACGTCAGCGCCATGAACGCTTGGATGCGCCTTCTAGGGCGTCTCGTCCCCCTCCTCACCGGTACGCGGCCAGGCGTCGCCCCAGCCGGTGTCCCTGGCCAGCCGGTAGAGCCCGCCCTGCCGTCTGGAAACCGTCACGTCGCGTACCGACTCCTCGTCCGTGCACACCCGCAGGGACACCATGCCCTTACGCGTGCGCGGGTGGCGCAGGACCCTGGCGCCGGCCCTCGGCCACCTCGTCGTCGTGGCGGCCACGTAGGAGAACCTCTCGTCCTCGAAGCCGAGAGTGCCCGCCTTGACCCTGCGGTGCAGGGCGCTCCGGGGCAGCCGTACCGAGAAGTGGCACCAATCCTCACCCCGGCGGATCGGACAGGGCCCGTCGTGAGGGCAGGGGGCGACGATGGTCAGGCCGTTCGCCGCCAGGACCTCCCGGGCCGCGGCGATGGTGGCGTAGCCGGCGGGGGTGCCGGGCTCGACGATGACCACCATGGCGGCGTCCGCGGCCAGCCAGCGCACGGCCGCCGGACGGTCCTCCGGGGAAAGCTCGCCCAGGGCGTACGCCATGGTGACGAGGTCGGCCGCGGGGCGGTCGAGACCGGGGCCGGCGGACGCCCGCCGCCACGTCGCCCCGCGCAGCGCCGGCGAGGTCCGGGCCAGGCGGCGGCCCAGGTCGATGGCGTGCGGGTCGCGTTCGACGACGGTGACCTGCTCGATGGACGGCCAGACGCCGGCCGCCGCCCAGATCGCCGCCCCGGTGCCGCCGCCGACGTCGAGATGCCCGCGGGGCAGGAAACCCGGCACCGCCGCCCGGCGCAGTGCGGCGGCGGTCGCGGCGTAGGTGGCGGGCATGCGCACCGCGGCGTAGGCGGCGACGTCCGTCTCGCCGCGCAGGTACACGCCTCCGGAGGCGGCGCCCGCGCGGTAACGCTCGCTGAGCCGCGCCGCCGCCTCCGCCAGGTCACGCGCCGGGTGACGGGCGAGCTCCCGGTCGAGCCCTGCCCTGAGCTCACGGGGAAGCAGGGACACGCTCACCACTCCCCCGCCCCGGTGGGTACGAGGGCCGGGCCGGCGAGCGCCTCACCGGTGGCGAGCGGGAAGAAGGCCGGGTGGATGACGGGGATGCCGTCACCGGGAATGGTGAAGTCCGCGCCGGGACACGCGGAGCTGAGTGCACGCAAAAGAGCTCCTCGGACGGGAGGGAAACGGTCGTGTGCGCGTGCGACCGCTCCAGGCGAGGAGCCTCAGACGCCGGAGGGAATCCGGCGGCCTCGTGCCGGCAGGGGACCCGCATCGGACGGCCGGCGCGGCGGTCCGATGAGCAGGTCCTCGTCAGTGAGGTGTCTCGTGCCCTCGCCTCGAAGCGGCGGCGATGAGCTCACAGGTGCGCATACGGACCCCTCTCCATCCGGTGTCACCGTTCCCGGGCGCCTCCGATTCTCTGATGGCGGGCGGAGGCACGGCCACCGCTTTTCGGCTCGCCGAGCGGCCGCCGCGCGTGGTGCCTGCGGCGTACGTCACGCGTGGCCAGGAACAGCAGCACCGCCCACACGGCGCAGTAGGCGCCGAAGACCGCGCCCCCGCGGCCGGTCAGCAGCGCGCCGCCCGTCATCCCCACC
>NZ_SMJZ01000128.1 GCF_004348345.1 Nonomuraea longispora | reverse complement strand
GCCCTGAGCAGACCCCTGAGTCCGACGCCGAGCCCTGAGTCCGGCGCCGGCCAGTCGCATCCGCCGTCGCGGCCCCGGGCAACCCCCTCCGAACCCGGACAGGCGAGGCCACCACCTCCAAGACGGAACGCTCGGCCGCGGTAGCGGGGGGATCGGGTCATCGGGCCCGCTCGCGACCAGGTCATGGCCGAACAAAATTCTGATAACACAGAGCTACTTTTCAGCAACGTACAGTTATATGCTCGCACTGGCCTTGATCCGCTGAGGTCAACAAAGGTCAACGGGGCTGGTGATGCGCCTTCGGGCCCACGGCGTGCCGCCGCCCCGGCGACAGCCAAACCGGTGAAGGAGCAGAAGTGATCAAAAGGGTGTGCGCCGCGGCCGTGGTGTCGGCGGTCGCCGGCGGGCTGATGTTCGCCGTCCCCGCTCACGCTGAAGACGCGGCCGGTCCCTGGGATGGGCGCTCATGGGCGGCCAACTGGAGTCGCAACAGCGACTCCACCCAGACCGGCAACAACTTCGCCGACGTCTTCGCCGCCAACCGCGGCCAGGACGACTCGACGAACGTCAACAACGTCAACGGCATAGCCCCGACCGCCACCAACGGCGGCATCACGGTGATCTACATCTTCGACTGACCGGCTGCCGTCCGACCAACCCGAACAGACACCCAACAGTGAAAGGACTCACATGAAGAAGCTCTGCGTGTCCGGCATCGTCGTCGCCGCCGCGACCGGGATGGCCCTCATGTCGGCCCCCGCGTTCGCCGACACCAACGCCGGCAACGCCAGCCGCAACCGTAACGCCATCCAGTCGGGCAACAACTTCGGCAACGTGGTCAACAGCAACGTCGTCGGCCGCGGCGCGACCGGGGTCAACAACGTCAACGGCGTCGCCGTGACCGCGACGCACGGTGGCGACGTGGACATCGACGACGTGCTCGACTAGTCCCGCGACACGGCGCCGCGATCCGCCAGAACGCGCGCGCCACGAGCCCCGGGCCAGGCCGGACCCGCCGGGAAGGTGCTCGCCGCCGTCCCCGCACCCTTCCCAGTGACGGGACCGGCCTGGCCCGGTTCTTTCAGCTGGAGATCCCGCCGTCCACCGGAATGACCGTCCCGGTCAGGTACGCACCCGCGCGCGACGACAGATAGATGGCCGCGCCGGCCATGTCCTCGGGGCGTCCGATCCGGCCGAGGGGCACGCTGGAGGCGATGCTTTCGCGGGTCGCGGGGTCGTCCAGAGCGAAGGCCATCATCTTGGAGTCGAACGGCCCGGGTGCGATGGCGTTGACCGTGATGTGCTCCTTCGCCAGATGCCTGGCCAGGTGCCGGGTGAGCATGTGCACGGCTGACTTCGTCGACGAATAGGCATAGCTCGGCAGCGCCGGCACCTTGATCCCGTCGATCGAGCCCACGTTGATCACACGCGCCGGGTCGTCCGCGCTCGCCGCCTCCCTGAGCCCGGGCAGGAACCGCTGGGTCAGGTAGAAGACCCCTTTGACGTTGATGTTCCAGAGCTTGTCGAAGGCGTGCTCCGGATATTCCTCCAGCGGCGCTCCCCAGGTGGCGCCCGCGTTGTTGACCAGCACGTGCAGCGGTCCGTCCACCGCCGAGACCAGTGACTCCAGCCCTTCGGGTGTGGACAGGTCGGCCGGCACCGCGACGCAGCCCAGTTCGGCCGCCGTCTTCTCGACCTCGGCCGTCTTGCGAGCGGAGATGTAGACGGACGCCCCCGCCTCCACGAATCCGGCGGCGATCATGCGTCCGATGCCGCGCGATCCGCCCGTGACGACGACTGTCTTGCCTTCCACCGAGAACAGAGTCATGTCCCGGAAGCATGCCATACCGAACGGTCGGTAGCTAGCGGCCGCCTACCCTGATCTCTCCCTGACCGTCAGGGCCGCGGGCACTCGCGCCTGTCACGGGTGCTGGGAGGAGACCGCGACCACCTCACCCGTCATGTACGAGGAGTAGTCGCTGGCGAGGAAGACGATCACGTTGGCCACCTCCCACGGCTCCGCCGAGCGGCCGAAGGCCTCCTTGGCCGCCAGCTCCGCCAGCAGGTCATCGCCGGTCACCTTCGCCAGGTGCGGGTGCACCGCCAGCGACGGCGCCACCGCGTTCACCCGTACCCCGTGCTCGGCGGCCTCCAGCGCGACGCAGCGGGTCAGTGCCATCACGCCGGCCTTGGCCGCGGCGTAGTGCGCCTGTCCGGGCTGGGCCCGCCAGCCGAGCACCGAGGCGTTGTTGACGATGACGCCGCAGCCCTGCGCGGTCATCTGCCTGAGCGCGGCCCTGGTGCAGCGCATGGTGCCGGTCAGGGTGACGTCGACGACCGTGTGCCACTGCTCGTCCGTCATCTCCGTGAGCGGGGCCGTACCGCCGAGCCCGGCGTTGTTGACCACCACGTCCAGCCTGCCGTGCGCCGTGACCGCCGCGTCGAACAGCGCCAGCACCTGCGCCTCCGACGTCACGTCGCACGGGACCGCCAGCGGCTTGACGCCGGTGAGCTCGGCCAGGGACTCGGCGGCGGCGGCCAGGCGGCGCTCGTGCCGGTCCGAGACGACGATCGTCGCTCCCTCCTCGGCGCAGCGCCTGGCCGTCGCGTAGCCGATGCCCGCTCCCGCGGCCGCCGTGACCAGGGTCACCTTGCCGTCGAGCAGGCCGTGCGGCTTGGGGTAGGGCTGGGGCATGGGCGGTCCAATCAGCGGGGGAGTCCCAGGGCGCGCTCGGCGATGATGTTCCGCTGGATCTCGCTGGATCCCGCGTAGATCGTGTCGGCGCGGCTGAACAGGTAGAGGCGCTGCAGGTCGTTGAGCCCGCCGTCGGCCGCCAGTCCGGCTTTTCCCTGTACGGCCTGCGCCAGCTCGCCCAGCCGGCGGTGCCACTCCGACCAGTAGAGCTTGGCGATCGACACTTCGGGCCCGGGGTCGGGCCGCACCGTCCTGAGCGCGTTGAGGCGCATGATCTCCAGCTCCAGCCACGCCCTGACGAGCCGGTCGCGCAGCACGGGATCGTCCGCGGCACCGGTCCACCGGGCCGTCGCGATCACCTGGGCCAGCTCGCGGCGGAAGCCGATCTGCTGCCCGAGCGTGGACGCGCCGCGCTCGTGCCCGAGGGTGGCCATCGCGACCCGCCAGCCGTCGCCGGGCGCCCCGAGAACGTTGCCCGCCGCCGTGCGCGCGCCGTCGAAGAAGACCTCGTTGAACTCGGACGTCCCGGTGAGCTGGACGATCGGCCGGACGAGGACTCCGGGCTGGTCCATGGGGACGAGCAGGTACGACAGGCCGCGGTGGCGCTGCGAGCCCTCCTCCGTACGGCACAGGACGAAGCACCATTGGGCCACGTGGGCGAGCGATGTCCAGACCTTCTGGCCGGTGATCACCCACGTGTCGCCCTCCAGGCGGGCCCTCGTCTGGACGTTCGCCAGGTCGGAGCCGGCCTCGGGCTCGGAGTAGCCCTGGCACCAGAGCTCCTCGCCGCGCTGGATCGGGGGAAGGAAACGCTCCTTCTGTTCGTCGGTGCCGAATTCGAGGATGGTCGGGCCGATCAGTCCTTCGCCGATGTGGCCGACCCTGGCGGGGGCCCGCGCTCGGGCGTACTCCTCGTGGAAGGCCACCTGGTCCTCCAGCGAGGCGGCGCGGCCGCCGTACCGGCGGGGCCAGCCGAGGCATGTCCAGCCGGCCCTGCCGAGATGGCGCTCCCACGCCAGCCGCTCCTCGTATCCTTCGTGCTCGCGCCCAGGGCCGCCCAGCCCGCGCACGTGGGCGAACTCGCCGCTCAGCGCCTCCTCCAGCCAGGCGCGGGCCTGCCGGCGCAGGCCGCCGGGCGCGGGTGGGTCAGGCAGGGGCGGGTCAGGCAGGCTCAACGAAGCCGCCGTAGCCGCCGCGGAAGAACACCAGCGGGCCGCCGTCGGCGTGCGTGTCGAGCTGGAGCACACGCGCCACCACGATCATGTGGTCGCCCGCCGGGTGCTCGGCCTCGACGGAGCAGTCGATCCAGGCCAGTGAGCCGTCGAGAACGGGATTGCCGCCGGGGGAGCCGGTCCATTCCAGGCCGGCGAACTTGTCCCCGCCCCTGGCCGCCAGCTGGGCGCACACGGACCGCTGGTGCTCGGCCAGCACGTTGACCGTGACGACCTTGGCGCCGCGCACCTTGGGCCAGCTCGTGCTGGTGTGTGCGACGCAGAACGCCACGAGGGGCGGGTCGAGCGAGACAGAGGTGAAGGAGTTGGCCGCCAGGCCGCAGGGCTCTCCGCTGACCGGTTCGACCGCCGTGATCGCCACCACGCCGGTCGCGAACCTGCCGAGCACCTGCCGGAAGCGGAGGGTGTCGAGGTGGCCTTGTGAGGGGCCGGGCGGCATGGCGGCTCCGTTGCAGATCCTGCGCTGATGGGGCGTCGGAAGGCCGCGACAGCCGTCCGGCGCGATGAGCCGGGCAGCGTGTGTGCTCATGGTCCGCCTCCTCGTCCACCTGGAGCACCTAATCTTACCAAGCGCTTGCTTGGACGGTAGGGTGAACCCGGGAACGGTGTCAAGCCGGGCTCTGGGGGGTGCGTTGACATGGGTGAAATGTCCTGTCTAACGTGGCGATGTGCCCAAGCGCTTGCTTGCTTTCTCTGATCAGACCGCGATCGCCGGGGTCGGCTACACCCCCTTCGCCAAGAACTCGGGCGTCAGCACGCTGACGCTGGCCTGCCGTGCCGTGCTGGCCGCCCTGGATGACGCGGGACTGTCCGTGGACGAGGTGGACGGCCTGGCGACGCACCGCGTGGGCGACTCGGCCGCGCCGACCCTGGTCGGCCCCGCGCTCGGCCTGATGGACCTCTCCTGGCACCTGGACCAGTTCGGCGGGGGCAGCGTCTCGCACGCGGTCGTCGGCCAGGCGGCGCTGGCGGTCGCGACCGGCATGGCCGAGACGGTCGTCTGCTACCGGGCCATCAACGCACGCTCCGAGTTCCGCATGGGAGGCACCGGCCGGGGCGTGCCGGTGAGCCCCGAGGTGCAGTACCAGGCGCCGTACGGCTACGTCGCGCCGCCGCAGCAGTACGCCATGTATGCCCGCGCCCACATGCTGAAATATGGGACAAAGGCCGAGCACTTCGGCCTGCTGGCGGTCACTCAGCGCGCGAACGCCGCCAAGAACCCCCGCGCCCTGATGCGCACCCCCATCACCCTCGACGACTACCTGGCCGGCAGATGGATCGCCGAGCCGTTCCGGCTCCTGGACTGCTGCCTGGAGACGGACGGCGCCTGCGCCGTCGTCGTCACCACCGCCGAACGTGCCCGCGCGCTGCGCCGCCCTCCGGTGCTGATCTCGGCCGCGGCGTGGGGCGGCGGCACCACGCATTTGTCCGGCGCCGGCGCCGACCCCACCGTGACCGCGGCCGCCGCCCTCGCTCCCCGCCTGTACGCGCAGGCCGGCATCGGGCCCGGCGACGTCGACGTGGCCGAGCTGTACGACTGCTTCACCTACTCGGTGATCGTCCAGTTGGAGGACTACGGCTTCTGCGCCAAGGGCGAGGGCGGGCCGTACGTGGCCTCGGGCGCCACCGCGGCCGGCGGCCCGCTTCCTGTCAACACGCACGGCGGTTTCCTGTCCGAGGGCTACGTGCACGGCATGAACCACATCGCCGAGGCGGTCTCCCAGCTGAGGGGCGACGCGGGCGAACGCCAGGTGCCCGGCGCGGAGGTGGCGCTGTCCACGGCCCAGCCCGGCTACATCCTCCCGGCCACCTCGGCCCTGATCCTGAGGAGGGCGTGATGGCGGGATACCGTCCTGAACGCGACAGGGACTCCCGGGAGTGGTGGGAGCGGATCGGCAGGGGAGAGTTCGCGGTGCAGGTGTGCGACGCCTGCGGCACGGCCCGCTTCCCGGCGCGGGCGTTCTGCGCGCGGTGCCGTACGGAGGGGGCCCACTGGCGGGAGGTGGCGCCCGAAGGCGTGGTGGAGAGCTGGATCGTCAACCACCAGCCCTTCGTGCCCGGCCTGCGGGCGCCGTACGTGGTGGTGATGGTCAGGCTGGCGGAGGTTCCGGGCTGCTTCGTGTACGGGAACTGGCGCGGCCTGCGGCCGCCGGAGCATGGCGAACGGGTCACGGCTTCCTACACCCGGGTCGACGCGGACCTGACCCTGGTCGACTGGCGGCCAGGGCCCTAGACGATCGTCGGCCGCGGCGCAAGGTCTCGCGCTTGTTGATCTTGCGTCGCAAATTCGATTGGTACCGGAAAACCCCACCAGTCCCGCCGATCCCAATCGCCTCACAAGGCGGGCACCGAGGGTTGATGATGATGATGTAGGCGTCAACGCGGACGGCTCGGTGGTGGCTGGCGTGAGAGGTTCTGGCGTGGTGACGGGCGCGACCGTGAGGTCGCGAACCACGATCCTGCCTGCCCGTGGGCCTGACCCTGAACGTGACCCTGGACTGGCCCCTGAACCTGACCCTGCGCCTGCCTGCCGCCGGCTGTGTCCGCCCGGCCTGGCCCGGGCGCCGCCTGACCGGAGCGAGCCTCGCAACGGGAGAAGAGGCTGTAACCGGTCGAATTCCCGGGCAACTGGTCGGTCCCTCGGAGGAAAACGCGTCCTGGCGGGCGTGGGGGACCCGCCAGGACGCGCTTCCTGCCCCGTGTGCGACGGCGCCAGGACTCCGGCGAGGGATGGAGTCCTAGACCGTTAGCTCACACACGGAGTCGATGGGGAGCGCGAGGGCTCTCGTTGCCGGCAACGTGCGGCGATGCGTCGAGCTGTACCAACCGGGTCATCGTTGGGGTGCGTGACGGGGGCGCCACCCTCCTCATTCCAGACAAAGGTTCCGTCTTCGCACCACACGGTCAGCTCAGTCAACACCGATTGCACGGAGGTGCCATCGCTCTGGTAGGTGTGGGTGAACCCCTCGCGACACAACGCGTAACGCAGTAAACGTGTTGCATCGCGAGAGGCATGCCAGCGCGGGTATGGCATATCCGTGCGGTCCGGCAACACTGGCCTTCACCTCCTCACCGGCCTATAGATGGATTTGTACCAACGAATGGATGATGGGCCGGAGGAGGGGGGTTGGTCAAGGGGTTGTGGCCTGCTAGAACCAGATCGTCTAAATTGTTGGAACAAAAGGGGTGAAAGTGGCAAGGTCGGTGCTGTATCAGCAGGTGGCTTCGGAGTTGAGACGAGCCATCTACTCGGGTGTCCTCGGCCCCGGGGCGCAGCTGCCGACCGAGGCGCAGCTCATGGAAGACCATGGGGTGAGCAGGAACACCGTCAGGCTGGCCCTCGGCGAACTCGTCAACGAAGGGCTGGTCACGCGCACGCCGCGGCGCGGGACGGTGGTCCGAGACCGCAGACCGCTGCTGATCTATCCGCAGCGGGAGCTGGAGCCGCAACCCAGTGGGGAACTTCGGGAGGCCTTCGCCTATGCCGTGGCGCAGGAAGGCCGAGCCCCGAGCCAGTACATCGAGGTCCTGACGGTGTCTCCGGTCGAGGAGATCGCCAGCAGGCTTGAGTTGGCAGACGGGGAGCTGGCGGTGGTGAGACGTCGTCTGCGGTTCGTGGACGGCCAGCCGTACAACACCAACGACTCCTACTTTCCGCGTGACCTTGTCGCCGACTCCGAGATCGCCAGGCCCGGAGACATCGCGCGAGGGGCGAACCGGGTGCTGGAGGAGCTGGGTCATGGGCAGGTACGCGTCGTCGACGACATCTGGGCGCGCATGCCTAACCAGGAGGAAGCCGAGCGCCTTCAGCTTGAACTTGGCACGCCGGTCATGGTCTATGTCCGTGTTGGTTTTGACGCGGCCGATATGCCCGTGCGTGTCGCGGTGTCGGTGCTGCCCGCCGACAAACATCTGATCAGATACGAGCTCGATCGCCGCTGAAGAGCTCGTTTGAAGGGGTGATCCCGCCGGCCGGGCGCAGCGAGAATTAGCCGCCTCGCTGGCCTGGGGGAGTCGTGCATACTCCCCCAAATCGCCATTTATCCATATATATCGGGTTAAGGCCCATTTCGGCCACCCGCGCACCATCGTGTCATCACGCTTTGTGTCAGCGCGGGTACCCAACGCAACGGGAGTTGTATTATGCACACGAACACGCTTCTTCATCCGCTCGCGCTCCGGCGGGCGGAACCCGCGGACCTTCCCGGCATACTCACCCTCCTGGCCGACACCGCCGAGTGGCTGCATGCGCGGGGTCTCAGGCAGTGGCCCCGCGGGGGTTTCGGTCCCGAGCGGATCGAGCCGCTCATCGAGGAGCGGGTGCTGTTCCTGCTCGACGACGAGCTCAGATATCTCGACCCCGACGAGGCGGCACCGCCGGTTGCCACCATAGCCCTCGACGACCATGCAGACCCGGAATTCTGGACAACCGCCGACGATCCGGGCGCGGCACTTTACATCCACAAGCTCGCCGTCGCCCGCCCGTGGTCGGGCAGCGGTCTCGGCGACGCCCTGCTCGACTGGGCCGGCGCCGCGGCCCACGCCGCGGGCCTACCCTGGTTGCGGCTCGACTGTGCGAAGGGCAACCCGCGGTTGCAGCGCTACTACCGCACCCGGGGGTTCCGGCACGTCCGTACGGTGGACCTGCCGCACCGCTCTTCCGGGGCCCTTTTCCAGCGCCCGTCGCTGGATCTTCCCGCCACGGCGTTCCGTGACCTGACGATGGCGGAGCTGATCAGCGCCTGACGCTCCTGGCCCGGCCCTCCGCGATGGAGGGCCGGGCCCGCCGTTCCCCGGCGCCGGCGCGCGCGTGCGTCCCGTGGACGGGCGGAAGCCGCCCGCCCGCATCTCGTGGGCACTTCACCGGTACGCGACCCCGTACGCGGGCTCTCAGGCGGGCGGAGAGGGCGTACGGGGCGGTCGCGTACCACCTTTGGGGCTACGCGGCAGAAGGGGGCAGAGCACCATATAATCTTCCCTGCATGACCGGATCCCTGCTCGAGGTGATCGCGCTCAACGTGCGCGACGCCGTGGCCGCCGAACAGGGCGGAGCCGACCGGCTCGAGGTCGTCGCCGACATGGCGGCCGACGGGCTGACCCCCTCCCCGGAGACCGTGGCCGCGATCGCCGCGGAATGTCCGCTCCCCCAGATGGTGATGCTCCGCTGCGACGCCCGCTTCACCGCCGACGCCGACACGCTCGACCGGCTGGCCCGCGACGCCAAGGCGCTGGCGCAGGCCGGGGCGGCGGGGTTCGTGTTCGGCTTCCTGGACGGGGTCGGCGCCGTCGACCTCGCGGCCACAGAGGCGCTCATCCACGCCGTCTCCCCGCTGCCCTGGACGTTCCACCGCGCCGTCGACCACGCCGCCGACGTGCAGGCGTCGTGGCGGGCCGTGCGCTTACTGCCCAACCTGGCCACCGTGCTCACCTCGGGCTCCCCCACGGGCGTGGGGAACGGGCTGCCGGTGCTGAAGGCACGGGCCGAGGCGGGCGACGGCTCGATCGTCCTGGCCGGTGGCGGCCTGCGGCCGGCGTACGTGCCGCCCCTGCTCGACTACGGCATCCGCGCCTTCCACGTGGGATCGGCCGTACGCGCGAGCTGGTCCGACCCCGTCGAGTGGCGCCTGGTGCGCCAGTGGCGCACCCTGGTCGAACGCGACTGAGCGCTCACGGCAGCGCCAGGTCGGCGCGGCGGAGGGCGGCGGCCAGCGTGCGGATGGTGGCGGGCTCGTCCATGACGCCTCCACCCGCCTCCCGCCGTTGCTCCCACGCGCTGACCCGCTCCCGGTAGGAGTCGTAGCGGGCCAGGTGGTAGGCGTAGACGGTGGCGAACCTGCTCACCAGGTGCGACGGGTGCATGTCCCAGCCCTGGTAGTAGCCGTGCCGCAGCGAGTGCCTGACGAGCTCGGCGTGCCGGCGCCACAACGTGTGCACGTCCTCCTCGCGGTCCGAGACCGGCGACGCGGCGAGCGAGCCGTCGGACAGCTCCACCCCTGTGCCGGCGAACGCGGTCTGCATCACGTGCCTGGCGTGATCGCAGGCCGGATGGTCGAGGCGCTGCTCGTGCGGCGGCAATCCGAGGGCCGCGGTGTAGTCGAAGACCCCGAAGTGCGCCGCCGCCAGCCGGCCGTCCAGCGCCTGTGGCAGGTCGCCGCGCAGGAAGTGCAGCGTCTGCGGCGCCTCCACCTGCATCTCGAACCGCAGCGGCGCCCCCAGCCGGGTCCCGAGCCCGGCCTCCAGCCGCGCCAGCACCGCGGCGAACTGCCCGAGGTACGCCTCCATCAGCACCTTGGGAAAGGTCACCACGAACCCGCCGGGCAGTTCCCCGGCCCGCGCGACCACCCCCTTGACGAACCCGTCGAGCGTGCGCACCGACCGATCGGGGTCGCCGTCGGCGAACGACTTAACCCGCAGCCCCCACCGTCGCGGCAGCGCTCCGGCGGCGTGCAGCGCGGCCACCGCCTCGGCCGCCTGCTCCACGTGCCCGTCCTCCACCGGGTCCGGCCGTACGCCGTAGCCGTCCTCGAAATCCACGCGCAGATCCTCGACGGGCTCGGACGCGAGCTTGCGCACCACCCGCTCGTGCACGCCCGATGCCGGCCCGCCGGGCAGCCCGAACACCTCCGCCAGCTCGCCGGGGCCGGCCAGGTGGGCTCTGACCAGGGACGACGCCTGATCGCCCCACGCGGCAACCGTGCCGGCGGTGAACCGGTCGGCCGGGACGTAGACGGTGTGGACCGGCTGCCAGCCCGGCTCGGCGGCCGGAAAGCGGGCCTGCTGGAGCGCGTACGCCTCCTCGAAGCCCCTAAGGTCGGCACGCACGGAGCATGGCCTCCAGGCCCACGAGCTTGACGCGTTCGCCCCTGCCGAGCGACCTGGCCAGCTCGGCCTCGGCCGCCTCGATGGCCAGCCACTCGTCGTACGTCACCGGCCGCACCCCGCGCCCGGCCAGCAGCGCGTCGACGGAGCCGAGGTCGTCCCGCCCGCCTCCCGCGAGATCGGCGAGCAGCGTGCGAACGGTCTCCGCCGCGTCGGACTTGTTGGTGCCGATCACCCCGGTGGGCCCGCGTTTGAGCCAGCCCGCCACGTATTCGCGCTCGCGCACCCGGCCGGCCTCGTGAGGAACGGTCATGGTGGCCTCGGAGAACGGCACCCCGGGCAGCGGCACGCTCTGGTAGCCCACGGAACGCAGCACCATGCCGACGGGCAGCGTCTCGTACTCGCCGGTGCCGACCACGCGGCCCTCATCGGACAGACGGGTGCGTTCGAGCGTGATGCCCTCGACCCGCTCGGTGCCGAGGATCTCCACGGGCCGCAGCCAGAAACGCACGTCGAGGCGGCGCGGCCGGCCCACCGGCTCGCGCTCGGCCCACGACTGCAGGACCTTGATGTTGCCCTGGACCTGGCGCGGGAAGTCGCCGCCCAGCACGACCGCCTCCTCGGGGCGGACGCAGACGTCGGCGTTGGCCAGCTCGCCCAGCTCGCGCAGCTCCTTCAGGGTGAACTTGGCGTGCTCGGGGCCGCGGCGGCCGATCATGTGGATGGCCTTGACCTGGCTGTCCTGGAGGCGCTCCAGCACGTCGTGGGGCACGTCGGTCGAACGCAGCTCGTCGGACGTCTTGGCCAGCACGCGTACGACGTCGACGGCCACGTTGCCGACGCCGATCACCGCGACCTCGGAGGTGTCGAGCGTGAACCTGCCGGGGTCGACGTCGGGATGGCCGCAGTACCAGTTGACGAAGTCGGTCGCCGCCACGCTACCCGGCAGGTCCTCGCCGGGGATGCCGAGCTTCCTGTCGACCATCGCGCCCGTGCAGTAGACCACCGCGTCGTAGACGCCGAGCAGGTCGCCGGCGGACAGGTGCTCGCCCAGCGTGACGCCGCCGAGGAAACGCACCTCGGGCAGCTCCAGCACCCTGCGCAGATAGTTGGCGATCGACTTGATCGACGTGTGGTCGGGCGCGACGCCATACCTGACCAGCCCGTACGGGGTCGGCAGTCGTTCGAGCACGTCGACATGGACGGGCTCGGCCGACTGCTTGACCAGGGCCTCGGCCGTGTAGATCCCGGCGGGGCCCGATCCGATGACCGCCACGCGCAACGCCACGCTGCCTCCTAAGACCCGGTCGCACCGGACATGTGTCCCTTTGGTACAACGGGCCGGTGTGATAGATGTATCCCCGATCGCCGGTGCGGACGAACGCGGCCGGTGAACGACGCACGCCGTTCGGCCCGCCCCACTCGTCCGGGTTTTCAGGCGCCGAGCCCACCGTAACCCGCATGTCCCTTCCAGGGGGACCCCCGCGGCTCATGGCAGCCGGTCGCGCAGGGCCCGCTTGTCGATCTTCCCGTTGGCGTTGGCGGGCAGGGCGTCGACCACGACGACCCGCCTGGGCACCTTGTAGCCGGACATGTTGGCCCTCGCCCAGGCGAGCAGGGCCTCGGGGTCGGCCGTCGCGCCCGGCCTCGGGACGACGTACGCGAGGCCCGCCTCGCCCGCGACCGGGTCGGGCACGCCGATGACCGCGGCCTGCGCCAGCGAGCCCTCGCGCAGCAGCAGCGCCTCGACCTCGGCGGGGGAGACGTTGAACCCGTTGACGATGTAGAGCTCCTTCCTGCGGTCCACGATGGCGAGGTTGCCCGCCTCGTCGAGCACGCCGACGTCGCCGGTGCGCAGCCAGCCGCCGGCGTCGATGGCTTCGGCCGTCCTCGCGGGCTCGTCCCAGTAACCGCGCATGACGCCGTAGCCGCGCTGCAGGATCTCGCCGCGCTCGCCGGGTGCGACCTCCTTGCCGTCATCGTCGATGATCTTGACCTCGATGCCGGGCACGGGCTTGCCGGTGGTGTTCGCGATCACGTCGATGGGGTCCTCGGCCCTGGTCATGGAGACGACCGTGCCCTCCATCAGCCCGTACGCGTTGATCATCCGCTCCAACCCGACCCGCTCGACCAGCCTGGTGATCAGGGCGGACGGCACGGCGGCGGCCCCGCAGATGGCGACGCGCAGCGACGAGACGTCCCACGAGCCCCGGTCCAGCTCGTCCAGCAGCCGGTGGAACAGGGTGGGCGGGCCGGCGAGCACGCTCGCCCGCTCGGAGGAGATCAGCGACATGAGGGCGTCGGGGGCGAAGACCGGGACCGGCACCATCGTGGCCCGGCGCAGCACGCACGCGATGAGCCCGGCGTTGAGCCCGAACCCATGGCTGAACGGGGCGATCAACGGGTAGCGGTCGTGCTCGTCCAGGGTGACGATCTCGGACCAGTCCCAGTAGCCGCGCAGGATCTGGGCGTGGTCGAGCATGACGCCCTTCGGCACGCCGGTGGTGCCCGACGTGGACATGATCTCGCACAGGTCGCCGGGGCGTACGGCGAGCGCCCGCTCCTCGGCCTCCCGGCCGGACACCTTGGTGCCGAGCGACCGTAACCCGGCCGCCTCCGGGCCCACGATCCGCAGCCCAGGCAGCGGCGGCAGCAGGCCGGCGAGCGGGGTGTCCGCCGGGCCGGCGCCGGTGATCAGTACCTTCGCCCCGGTCCTCTCGACGAGCTGGGCCGCCTCGATGCCCTTGCAGCGGGACGGGAGCGGCACGATGACCGCGCCCGCGTCCCAGATGCCGAAGGCGTGCGCCACCCAGTACGCCGAGTTCACTCCCCACAGCGCCACCCGGTCACCCGGGCCGACGCCGAGGGCGATCAGGCCGCGGGCGATCCCGGACGCCGCGGCCCGCAGCCCCGGCAACGTCACGCCGGCGCCGCCCTCGGCGATCACGGTGGCGTCCGGGTGGTGCTCGGCCTGGTCGCGCAGCATGCGGGGGAGCGTCCCCCAGTCCGGCATCGGTGCCATAGGTCCGCTCCTCCCGTCGGCTGTCAGGTGATGAGCGCCCGGTCCCTGCCGAGGTGGTGGCCGCGCAGGTCGGTCACCGTCGCGGGCAAGGGCGTCCGCGAGACGTCGCCGGCGATCTCCACACCGATGGAGACGGGGGTCAGCGCCCGGAGCGCCTGCTCGATCCGCGAACGCCACATGGGATTGCCCACCAGGCTCTCGCGGGTGAACGTCACCGTCAGCGCCGCCGCGTCGAGCGTTCCCGGGCGGCTGACCGTCAGCTCCCAGCCCGCCACGCCGTCGATCTTGGCCAGCGCCTTCTCGACGCGGGGCAGCGCCAGCCACACGCCTCTCACCAGCACGTGCTCGCCGGCGGTGTGGGTGGGCGCGGGCAGGCCGGGGCCGCCGGTCCTCGCCACCAGCCCGGTCCTCAGCACGGCGTCGCCGAGCGTCGAGTGGCCGCCCGGGGTGACGACCAGCTCGGCCAGCGGGCCCGGCGGCGCGGAAAGGTCGTCCTTGGCCAGGGGGGCAGGGGCGAGCAGGCCGTCGGCGAGCGGCGTGAGCGGGTCGTCCTCGGCCGCGCGCCAGGCCAGGGGCGTGCCGCCGAACGGGCTCGCCAGCACCTCCGTGACCCGTGCCCCGAACTCGCCCGCCAGGTGGCCGATCGTGCGCTTCGAGGCGATCTCGCCGGTCAGCGCGATGGTCCGCAGACCGAGATCCAGCGGGTCGAGCAGGAACTCCAGGTGCAGGCGGGCCAGGAGGTCCATCGCCCCCGTCGGGGTGATGACCAGCGTGGTGGCCCGCAGCGCGGACAGCGCGTGGTGCAGCCGCATCCGGCCGCGCGGCCCCGCGCAGGCGGCGGCCAGTGCCACGTCGGCCGCGGCCGCGGTCCACAGCACGCCCGCGGGCTCGGCCAGGGCCACCACGACCCGGTCGCGCTCGCCCACGCCGGCCGCGCGCAGCGCCGCCCCGGTCAGCCCGGCCGCCGCCGCGCGGTCGCCAGGCCCCATCGGCAGGACGCTCGACACGTCGGGGGAGACGAGGAGCAGGCCGGTGGCGGAGTGCCCGGCGGCCCCGAGGTCGTCACGGGTCAGCCAGCGCGGGGTCACCGCGCCACCTCGGACATGAACAGCGTCATCGCGTCGCACACCCGGTCGTGCGCCAGGCCGCCGACCTGCGCCTGGATGATGAGGTCGGTGGCGCCGGCCTCGGCGATCCTGGCCAGGGCCTTGCGGGAGCCCGCCACGTCGTCCACCACCACCATGAGGTTCTCGCGCAGGGTGGCCATCGCCTCCTCCGGCGGCAGCCCGGCCGCCAGCTGGCCCAGCACGCGGTGCGTGGCGTGGCGGGCGTCGTAGTAGTCGGGCGGGGTGACGAGGTTGACCTGGCGGCGGATGTACCACAACACGGCGTCGGCGGCCGTGGCGGTCGCCTCGTCGCGGGTGGGGGCGACGTACCAGGGGATCATGAGGGCGACGCGCCGGGTGGCCGGGTCGAAGCCGTTCTCGGCCAGGCACTCCCGATATTTCGTGATGTCGGCGGCCACGTCGTCGATGCCCTTCAGCATCGTCATGCCCAGCAGGTTGTACCCGTTGCGCGCCGCCGCCAGATAGCCCTCCAGCGACGTGGACGCCACCCACACCGGCGGGTGCGGCTCCTGCGCGGGGCGGGGATAGACGGCCACGTCGGGGATCTCGAAGAACGCGTTCGAGCGGCTGACGGGGGCGCCGTCGGCCCGCCAGATCGCCAGCGTCGCCTCCAGCGAGTCCTCCCAGATGCGCCGCGACTGCTCGAACGGCCGCCGGAACGCCTGGTACTCCAGCGGCGAGGCGCCGCGCCCCGTGCCGAACTCCACCCGCCCGCCGCTGAGCACGTCCAGCGTGGCGACGCGTTCGGCCGTGCGGATCGGGGACTGGAACGGCAGCAGCACCACGCCGAGCCCCAGGCGGATGCGCTCGGTGCGCTGGGAGATGGCGGCCAGGACCAGGTCGGGAGCGGAGGAGTGGGAGAAGCCCCGGGTGAAGTGGTGCTCCACGAACCAGACGGTGTCGTACCCCAGCCGGTCGCCCAGCACGGCCTGCTCGACCACGTTCCGGAACGCCAGCTGCTCGACCTCACGGGTGCGGCCGCGGACCTCCAGTTCGTATCCCAGGCTGATCCGTAGGGACGTCATCGCGCCTCCGGCAGGTTGGTGACCAAGCGCTCGCTTGGTAGAGCGTATCAGCGGCAAAGACTTGCGGGAAGGGCGCGGCGGCGATCAGAGTGATGCCCGTGAAGCGAAAGCGCGCACCGCGGCGGCCCAGGGACGGCGCGCACTCCGGCACCGTCGACAGCACTGTCGACGGCACTGTCGACGGCACCGTCGACCAGCGGGCCGGCGACCGCGACGAGCACGACGACCTCTCGCCCACGAGCGCTCGGGGGTACGAGGCGTTCGGGCGGGTGATGGCCGCGCTCGCGACCGAGGCCGACTTCATCGAGTCGTGCCGCGACCTGACCTGGTGGCGCGGGGCCGACCACGGCTGGCACATCGAGTGGCGCGACGGCCCGTACGCCTCCGAGGTGGCCGCGCTGCTCTCCGGTCACGTCCGCGCCTCCGACGGCCCTCTCGTGACCGAGAAAGGCCAGGGCAGCGCGGGCTCGGCCGTGCTCGACGTGATGGGCGTACGCTTCGAACTGCGCGCGATCGACCCGATGGGCCGGGCCGCCCTGCGGGCGCGCGCCGGCTTCTGGCGGTTGTCCGAGGCCCTCGACACCACCCGCCGCACCAACACCCGCCACCCGTGGGAGGAGTTGCTCGGCGGTTAGCCGAACACGTGGGCCGCCAGGCGGGCGCGGTGGGCCTGCGGAGGCCCGAAGAGCTGCGCGTCCGAGGTGGCGCGCTTGAGATAGCGGTGCGCGGGATGCTCCCAGGTGATCCCGATCCCGCCGTGGACCTGGATGTTCTCGCCGGCCGCCGCCAGATAGGCCTCCGTGCAGTACGATCCGGCGATCGCCGCGGACACCTCGTCGCGGGCCGCGCCCTGCGCCGCCGACGTGGCCGACTCCACCAGCAGCAGCAGGTCGGCCAGCTTGTGCTTGATCGCCTGGAACGACCCGATCGGCCGCCCGAACTGCCGCCTCGCCTTGGCGTGCTCGACGGCCATCTCGAGGCACCGCCGCGCCCCGCCCGCCTGCTCGGCGGCCAGGGCCGCGACGCCGAGATCGCGTACGCGAGTCCACGACCGGCCGTCCCCCAGCCGCCGCACCGGGGTCTGGTCGAAGAGGAGCCGCTGCAGGGGGCGGCTCTCGTCCATCGTCGCGTACGGCTCACGCCGCGTCGGCGCGGCCTCCACCAGCAGCCCGGCGACGTGGACGAGCACGATCTCGCCCGCGAGCGCGTACGGGACCTCGCCCGTGAGCAGGTCGCCGTCCAGCCGCAGGTCGCCGTCGCCCGGCAGCGCCACGGTCGCGGTCGCCGAGCCGCCGGCCAGCGACTCCAGCAGCTGCGTGGCCCCCGCGGCCCGGGCGGCGGTGACGGCCATCACCGCCGACTGCAGGAACGGGTAGGGGGACAGGGCCCGGCCCAACTCCCCGGCCACCGCCGCCATCTCGGCGGGGCCGCAGCCCGCCCCGCCGTGCTCCTCGGGAACGAGCAGCCCGGCGATGCCCAGGTCGCGCGCGCACTGCTGCCACGACGCACCTGGCCGGCCGGCGAGATAGGCGCGCACGGCGTCGCGCAGCTCATCGGGTAGTCCCACGGACGCATCTTAACCAAGCGATTGCTTTCCTGTGCCAATGACCTGGTTTTACCTTTTTATACAGATTCATCGTTCGTCCGCGGTCATCCCTTGACCCTGCCGGGAAAGGGCTGACCAGGGATGGAGATGGACCACACCACGATCGACTACGGCGACTACGCCGAATACGACCGTCGCCAGCGCGACATCGAGCACCACCTGCTGGCCGCCTTCCTCGGCGGTCTGGCCGTCGGCTTCATGGGCATGTTCGTCGCCGGCGACGGCCCCGGATGGCTGGGCCGGCTCTACGAGCCGTACGTCTACCTCGCCCTCTCCCTGGCGGTCGGGGCCACCGCGTCGGGATTCGGATGGGCGCTGGTGACGACGTTCCTCGCGGCCATGTCCACGCTGGTCTCGGCCATGGGCGCGAGCGCGCTGCGCGGCGACGACGTCCTGGGAGTCGCGGGCGACGCCGCCGGAGCCAACCGGACGCTCGCCCTGCTCGTCTGCCTGGGCCTGGCCGCCTACGTCACCCGCAGGAACGACGTGTGGGGCGACCTCGCGGCGGCCGCGCTCGGCGCGGCTCTGATCGCGGACGTGGCGGGCAGGGCGGTCCCCGGGCTCGTCGAAAGCGACCACTCGTTCTGGCCGTATCCCGCGGTGGTGATCGGACTGCTGTCCGTGGCGCTGGTGCTCGGACTGCGCAGGAACGCGTGGGGCCGGGTGCGCGCGCTGGCGCTGGCGGCAATGCTGTCCGGCCTGTTCTCGGCCGGCCTCGCCGGTGGGCCGGCGGGCGTGCTCCCGCTGCCGGTCTGACCGTCCGGGCAAGCGGCGCGGCGCGGCGCCCGGAGTCGATAGCCTGTAGTCCTTCACATCCGGGTCCGAGCAAGGAGTAGCCGTGTTGCTGCGCATGTCGTCGTTGTTTCTACGCACGCTGCGGGACGACCCGGCAGACGCGGAAGTGCCGAGCCACAAGCTCCTCGTCCGCGCCGGCTACGTCCGCCGCGTGGCGCCCGGCATCTACTCCTGGCTCCCCCTCGGCAAGCTGGTGCTCGACAACATCGCCAGGATCGTCCGCGAGGAGATGAACCGCATGGGCGGCCAGGAGGTGCTCTTCCCCGCCCTGCTCCCCCGCGAATACTACGAGGCGACCGGCCGCTGGACCGAATACGGCGACACGCTCTTCCGCCTCCAGGACCGCAAGGGGGCCGACTACCTGCTCGGCCCCACGCACGAGGAGCTCTTCGCCGACCTCGTCAAAGGCGAATACTCCTCCTACAAGGACTTCCCGGTCACCCTCTACCAGATCCAGATCAAATACCGTGACGAGGCGCGGCCCAGGGCGGGCATCCTGCGCGGCCGCGAGTTCCTCATGAAGGACTCCTACTCCTTCGATCTCGACGACGACGGGCTCAAGCGCTCCTACGAGCAGCACCGCGAGACCTACATCCGCACGTTCGACCGTCTCGGCATCACCTACAAGATCGTCTTCGCGCAGTCGGGAGCGATGGGCGGCTCGGCCTCGGAAGAGTTCCTGGCGCCCACGCCCACCGGCGAGGACACGTTCGTCGCCTGCCGCGCCTGCGGCTACGCGGCCAACGCCGAGGCCGTCGTCACGCCGGCGCCCGCGGCCCGTCCCTTCGACGACGTGCCGGCGCCGCGCGTCATGGACACCCCCGACACCCCGACCATCGAGACGCTGGTGTCGTACGTCAACGAGCACCACGGCCTGTCCGTCACCGCCGCCGACACGCTGAAGAACGTCGTCGTCAAGGTGAGCACGCCCGGCTCCGACAAGACCGAGACGCTGGTCATCGGCGTGCCCGGCGACCGCGAGGTCGACTTCAAGCGCCTCGAGGCCGCCCTCGCGCCCGGCGAGCCCGCCATCTTCGAGGCCGCCGACTTCGCCAGGCACCCGGGCCTCGTGCGCGGCTACATCGGGCCGCAGGTCCTGCGCGAGCTCGGCATCCGCTACCTCGTCGACCCGCGCGTCGTCACCGGAAGCTCCTGGGTGACGGGTGCCAACGAGCCGGGCAGGCACGCCGCCAACGTGGTCGCCGGGCGCGACTTCGTCCCCGACGGCACGATCGAGGCCGCCGAGGTTCGCGCGGGCGACGACTGCCCCCGCTGCGGCTCCGAGCTGTCCATCGACCGCGGCATCGAGATCGGCCACATCTTCCAGCTCGGTCGCAAATACGCCGACGTGGCCGGGCTCGACGCGCTCGGCCCCGACGGCAAGCCGGTCCGCGTCACGATGGGCTCCTACGGCATCGGCGTCTCCCGCGCCGTGGCGGTCATCGCCGAGCAGCGGCACGACGCGCTCGGGCTGGCCTGGCCGCGCGAGGTCGCGCCCGCCGACGTGCACATCGTCGGCACCGGCAAGGACAACCAGGTCGAGGCGGCGCTGAAACTGGGCGCCGAGCTGGAGTCGCGCGGCCTGCGGGTGCTGGTGGACGACAGGGCGCAGGTCTCGCCGGGAGTGAAGTTCAAGGACGCCGAGCTGCTGGGGCTGCCCACGATCGTGGTGGTCGGGCGCGGCCTGTCGCAGGGCGTGGTGGAGCTGCGCGACCGCGTGTCGGGGGACAAGGACGAGATCCCGCTGGCAGAGGCCGTCGACCGGGTCGTCGCCGCCTGCTCGGGCTCCTGACCACATCCACCGGCAATTCACGTACATGCGGGCGCGAGGCATCGACGTTTGACGGCGCGTCGACAGGCTGTAAACCTCGGTGTGATGAAGCCACATACCGACGTGAAAGACTTCTGGGAACGACGCCTGGAGTCCGACTGGACAGAGAGCGGTGTCGGATACAAGGCGCTCGGCCGGGCGTTCAATATCTGGATGTATCGGGTGCGTGCCGAGGGATTCCGCCGTGAGGTGACCTCCCTCGGGCTGGACCTGCCCAAGACGCGGGTGCTCGACGTCGGGTCCGGCACCGGCTTCTACGTCCGCCTGTGGCGCGAGCTCGGCGCCGGGTCCGTCACCGGCAGCGACCTCACCGAGGCGGCGGTGGAACGGCTGCGCTCCCGCTTCCCCAAATCCTCCTTCCTCCAGCTCGACATCGCCGAGCCCGGAGACGCGCTGGAGCCCGGCTCGTTCGACGCCGTCTCGGCGATGGACATGCTCTTCCACATCACCGACGACGGCCGCTACCGGGCGGCCCTGCACGCCATCGGCGAGGCGGTCAGGCCCGGCGGCGTCTTCGTGCTGTCGGAGAACTTCCTGCAAAGGCCCGAGGAACGCTCCGACTACCAGGTCAACCGCACCCTGCCGTGGATCACCAGAGCCCTCGACGAGGCCGGGTTCGACGTGATCCACCGCGTCCCCATGCTGGTGCTGATGAACGCCCAGGTCGACGGACACGCCCTGTGGCGCAAGCTGTGGGGCGGGCTGCTGCGCGCGGTGACGCTGACCGAGGTGACCGGCTGGCTGGCCGGAGCCCTGCTCTGTCCCGTGGAGCGACGCCTGGTGCGCGTGCTGCGCGAGAGCCCCACGACGGAGTTCATGATCTGCCGCCGCCGCTGACGGCCGGCCGTCAGGCAGCGGCGGTCGACGGTCACGGCGTTTCGGCCGGCGGTGGCGGCGCAGAGGCTCTGGCGCGCCCGCGTACGATCGCCGGCCCGATCAGGCACGCCGCCGCCACGAGCAGGATCGCCAGCGACACCGGCCGCGTCACGAACACCGAAGGGTCACCCTCGCTGAACGCCAGCGCCCTCCTGAACTGCACCTCCATCAACGGCCCCAGCACCGCCCCCAGAATGAGCGGCGCCACCGGATACCGCGCACGGTGCAGCACCCACCCCAGCAGCCCGAACCCGTACGCGATCAGCACTTCGAACACGCTCTGCGAGATCGAGTAGACCCCCAGCGTGGCGAAGGTCAGGATGGCGGCCGTCAGCAGCGCGGTGGGCACGCTGAGCAGCTTCACCCACACCCGGATCAGGGGCAGGTTCAGCACGAGCAGCATCACGTTGCCGAGATAGAGGCTCGCGATCAGCGTCCACACCAGCACCGGCTGCTGGTCGAAGAGCCGCGGCCCAGGTTGCACGTCGTAGATCTGGAACGCGATCAGCAACATGCTCGCCGTGGCCGAGGTCGGGATGCCCAGCGTGAGCAGTGGCACCAGCACCCCGGAGAACGCCGCGTTGTTGGCCGCCTCGGGGCCCGCGACCCCCTCGATGGCGCCCTGCCCGAACTCCTCCTTGTGCCGCGACAGCCGCTTCTCCACGTTGTAGCTGAGGAATGTGGGCAACTCGGCGCCTCCGGCGGGCAGCGACCCGATGGGCAGCCCGAAGGCCGTCCCGCGCAGCCACGGCTTCCACGAGCGGCGCCAGTCGTCGCGGGTCATCCCGATCCGGCCCTCGACCGTGACGGGAGCCTGCTGGGGCCGGTGGCGGGAGGCGGCCGTGGAGACCGCTTCGGCCACGGCGAACAACCCGACCGCGAGCGCCACCACCGACAACCCTTCGTACAGTTCGGGCAGCCCGAACGCGAAGCGCGGCTGGCCGGTCATCTGGTCGATCCCGACCATCCCGATCGTCAGCCCGAGCAGCAGGCTCGACAACCCGCGCACGATCGAGTCGCCCATCAGCGAGGTGACCGTCACGAACGCGAGCACCATGATCGAGAAGTACTCGGCCGGCTGGATGAGCTTGGCGATGTTCGACATGCCGGGGGCCAGGAAGGTGATGACGACCGTGGAGATCGTGCCCGCGACGAACGACCCGATGGCCGCCGTCGCCAGCGCCGCCCCCGCCCGGCCGCGCCTGGCCATGGGATAACCCTCCATCGTCGTGGGGATGGAGGCGGTCTCGCCGGGGATGTTGAGCAGGATGGCGGTGGTCGAGCCGCCGTACATGCCGCCGTAGTAGATGCCGGCGAACATCACGAACGCCCCCACCGGCTCGAACACGAACGTCAGCGGCAGCAGCAGCGCGATGGTCGTGGCAGGCCCCAGACCCGGCAGCACTCCCACCAGCGTGCCGATGGTGACGCCGAGGACGGCGAGGAGCAGGTTCTGCAGGCTAAGCGCGTGGCCGAAGCCGTCGAGCAGGTTGCCGAGCACGTCCATCTCAGATCGCCAATCTGACCAGGCCGGGCGGCAGCGTGATGCCGAGCAGCCGGTCGAACAGGAAGTACGTGGCCAGCGCCAGCACCAGCCCCACGATCACGTCGCGCAGCACCTTCCTGCTGCCCAGCACCCTGGCCACGACCGCGAAGAACACGGTCGTGGCCTGCCAGTAGCCGGCGGGGACCAGGGCCAGGGCGTAACCCGCCAGCGCCGCCACCAGCATCAGCACCGACGGCCAGTGCGTCTCCTCCGCCTCGGCGTCCTGTGCGCCGGCTCCTGCGCCCGCTCTGAAGGCCTGCACGAGCCCGATCACGGAGACCACCGCGAGCGCGCCGCCGACCAGCAGCGGGAACGCGCGCGGCCCCACGGCCTGGTAGCCGTTGCCCTGCGGGATCGCGTAGGCCTGGACCAGCACGACCACGGCGGCGAGCAGGAAGCCGGCGGAGACGATCCGCTGCGTCACTTGCCGAGCCCCAGCTCGCCCAGGATGGCGGTGACCTGCGTGCGCTGCTCGTCCAGCACCTTGCCGAACTCCTCGCCCGGCTTCCAGTCCTCGGTCCAGTTGTTGCGCTCCAGGTTCTTCTTCCAGCAGGAGGTCTTGCGCACCTTGTCGAACAGAGCGATCACGTCCTGCTGCTGCTCCTTGGTCAGCCCGGCGGGCGCGAGTACGCCGGCCAGCGTGGAAACCGCCTCCTCGCCCAGTCCGAGCTCCTTCATCGTGGGAGCGTCGAGGCCCGGGACCCGCTGCTCGGAGTCGACGGACAACGCCCGCAGCTCGCCCGCCTCGATCTGGGAGCGCAGCTCGGCCACCGTGTCGATGCCCGCCGTGGCGGCACCGCTGAGCAGCAGGTTCATGGACTCGCCGCCACCCGCGGTGGGCACGAAGTTGATCTCCTTGGCGGCGACGCCACGCTGCTTGGCCAGCCCCGCCACGGTCATCTGGCCGGGCCCGCCGAGCGAGCCGCCCGTCCACTTGACGCTGCGGGGCTTGGCCTCCATCGCGTCGATCAGCGACTTCAGATCCTTGTACGTCGACTTCGCCGGCACCACGATGGCGCTCGGTCCCCGGCTCAGCCCGGCGACGGGGGTGAGCTCGGACAGGTCCACCGGGGACTTGTTGCTCACGATGCCGCCCAGCATGGTCACGCTGTCCATGACCATGAGCTGGTAGGGGTCGCCCTTGTGCTTGGCGAACTGCGCCAGCCCGATCGTGCCGCCCGCGCCGGGCACGTTGGTCACCGTGGCGTCCACGTCGGCCACCTTGCATGCGCTGAGCGCGTTGACGAGGCCGCGCGCCCGCGTGTCCCAGCCCCCGCCGGGACTGCCCGGCGCCATGATCGACAGGGCCTTGTTCGGATAGGCGGCTCCCGCGTCGGCGCTCTCGCCGCCCACGGCGCAGCCGCTGAGGGTCACGGCCGCCGCGACGGTGGCCAGCAGCTTGATCTTCATGATGACTCCCGGGGGGTGAGGATCGATGCGAAGAAGTCCTTGACCGGCTCCAGCACCCGCATCGGCTGGTGGCCGACGCCGGGCACGACGTCGAACCGCACGCGGATTCCGTGCTCCTCGAAGTTGTCGCGCAGCGCCGTGAGCCGCTCGACGCGCGTGATGCCGTGGGCGTCGGCGCCGTCCATCCAGTTGCTGTCACCGTGGTTGTTGATTTCCCAGGTCTCCACGTCGGCGCTGCCCACGACCATCTGCACCGGTACGTCGCGCAGCTCCTCCACCCTGGGCGGGCAGCCGAACTCCTCCTCGAACCCCTTCATCCCGGTCCACCACGGGCTGGTGTGGTCGATGTACGTTATCCGCCCCGGCGCACCAATGGACAATCCGGACAAACGGTCGGGATGCAGGTAGCCGAACCGGTGCACGAACTGGCCGCCGCCCGAGAACCCGTGCAGCAGGAAGCGTCCGGCCTCCACGTTGAAGCGCTCGGCGACCTCGTCCACCATGGCCAGCAGGACGCGGTCGAAGCGGATGTCCCCGTACCGGATGAACTTGAAGGCGTGCAGGTCGTGCGGGTCCTCGATGCCGGCGGGGAAGAGCGGGGCGAGCACCATGCAGCCGTGCTCCTCGGCCCACCCGGCGAAGTTGTCGCGGTACTGAGGGCCGCGCCGCCCGGTCCCGTGCTGCAGCACCACCATCGGCAGGGGGGCGCCGTCCGGGTCGTGCGTGGACGGCACGTACAGACAGTAGGAGAAGCGCTGGTCGAACTTCGACGCGAAGACGGTCGTGGCGCCCGCCGAGTAGAAGGCGGTCGGATGCTTGACGACGTGCAATGCCTCAGTCATGAGGCGACAGCCTGGGTAAACGGGGGGTCACCCGCAAGGAGATTGACGCGTACGCGGTAATGTGCAGGGTGGCCGTCACGCTGTATCTCGACCCATCCGCCACCCCATCCATCGTCGTGCGGCGCTCGCCGCTGGCGGAGCTGTGCGCCTGCCTGCACGCGCTGGACGAGCCGGGACACCACCCCGCCAGCGCGGCCTGGGCGGCCAGGACGCACCGTGACCTGTCAGACGGGCTGCTCGCCGCGGCGGCCGCCTGGGCGCCGCTCTGGGGAGCCTTCCGCGCCCGCTACCTGCTGCCGCTGTCCGCCGCGCCCAAGCGCACCCTGGCCGGCGAGCTGCGGGAGGTGGCCGAGCTGCCCATCGGCGACTTCACCGCGATGACCGTGCAGGCCCTGATCGGCAAGAACGACACCGAGCTGGTGCCGCTGCTCGGCGACGAGGAGCTGAACCGCATGCGGCTGATCTCCTCCAGCCGGGTGGAGATCGGCACCCGGCTGCGCGCCGACCCCGAGGGGTTCCGCCAGGAGCTGATCGCCTTCCTCAGCCGCTTCGCCGCCGCCGCGTTCGACGCCGAATGGCCGTCGCTGCGCCAGGCGCTCGACCACGACGGGGCACTGCGTACCCGTGCCCTGCGCAGGCGCGGGCCCCTGGCACTCGCCGACCTCCCGACCGCCACCGCGACCAGGACGGTGTCAGGGTCGCTGCGCATCGTGTTCGACAAGCTCTACAGCGCCACCGCCCGCGTGGACGACGGACGTCCCTGTCTGATCGTGCCGACCGTGCACGGCCGGCCACACCTCGTGATCAAGCACTTTCCCGGCTATCCCGTCGTCATCCAGTACAGCGCCGGCGCCGCTCCCGCGCCGACCCTGGAGACCGCCCGGCGCCGGCTCGCCGCCCTGCAGGACCCGACCAGGCTGCGGCTGTGCTACGCGATCCTGCGCAACCCGGTCGCCACCGCCGAGCTGGCCACCCAGCTCGGCATGACCGCTCCCCAGGTCTCCAGGCACCTGCGCAGGCTCAGGGAGGCCGAGCTCGTGCACACCCACCGGCGCGGCTCGGTCGTCTACTACCAGCTCGACGCTGCCGCCGTCGAGCGCCTCGGGCCCGACCTACTCTCCGTCCTGTACCGGTGAGGACGAAGGCGACGACGTCGCGGCCGGGGGAGGGGG
>NZ_SMJZ01000127.1 GCF_004348345.1 Nonomuraea longispora | reverse complement strand
GTCGGCGCCTGCACTCGGCGCTCGGCTACCGGCCACCCCTGGAGGTTCTCAACGAGGCCCTTACAACCCAGACAGCCGCATAGGCTGCACTCATAACACGGCTGTCCGGAATCACGGTGGCCCCTCATACCGCCAACGACAGGAGCGAGATGAACGACGCCCCGCAGTATCGAGCGATGCTGGCCTATGCGCTTCCCCTCGTAAGGTGGAGACAGAACCAAGAGAGGTTTGGTCGTGGCAGGAACCGCGAGGCGTCGCTTTGATTAGGAGTTCCGGGCTGGGGCGGTGCGTATCGTCAAGGAGACCGGCAAACCCGTCGCGCACATCGCGCGGGACCTGGGTATCAACAAGTACGCGCTGCACGATTGGGTGCGATGGACCGGTACTCGACGGAGCAGGTCGGACGGGACGGCGACGGAGGCGGCAAGCTGAAGGAGTCTGAGCAGGAAGAGCTGGCGCGGCTGCGGCGGGAGAACTCGCTGAACCGATAACCGTGGTGGAGTTCATCGAGTCCCCA
Organism: Nonomuraea longispora; assembly: GCF_004348345.1. Classification (GTDB taxonomy): domain Bacteria; phylum Actinomycetota; class Actinomycetes; order Streptosporangiales; family Streptosporangiaceae; genus Nonomuraea; species Nonomuraea longispora. The sequence goes on along the minus strand of NZ_SMJZ01000127.1, from coordinate 25,741 downwards.
AGGACCGAGTTTGGTGTACCCCACAAGGTCTGCTTCCGTGCGCTGGGAGTATCGTCCTCCCGTCCCCACGGGCGAGGGTCATCACGTCGTTCACCATGCCGCGCAACAGCATCAACGCGCCGGCCAGGCCGCCCGCCGTGGTCAGTTGCAGCCCCACCACGGTGAGGGCACCACGCCGATCCACCGCCCAGGACATGCGCACGGCGTGCACCGCCGCTCCGCGCAAGTCGCGGACGGTGGGCCTCGGTGTCACTGCGGCCATCGCTCTATCCAGCTGCGGTGCTCTCTGGTGAGGAGCGCAGTGTGTTCGGCGTAGCGGCCTTCGCAAGCTACGCTGCAGCCCGTCCGTACCCGGCCACCTGTGCAGGACCATCGCCGTCTTGCAGAATCACCGAGTTGCGCAGGCGGCGTGAGGACGATAAGCGTTCACTGGTCGGACGATGCGAAACGGTCACCCATCTATGCATTGGCTTCAGAGCCGACCTCGGGTTCATGAGAACGAGTCCGCTCCGCCCACGCCACAGCCGGCGGAACCAGAAGCCCTGCGGCTACCATCAGAACGCCGAGGGCAATCCACCCGTTCGTACCGACTCCCAGGACAAGCACTGCGAGAAGGTACGGGCCGGCTGACGCGGCCAAACCTTGCCCAAGCCCGAAGACTCCGCTGTATTCGCCTTGCAGATGAGCGGGCACCAGGCCGAAGCTCAGCTCGAATTCAGCGGCCGCATAGCGAAGTTCAGCCAACGTCAACACGATCACCCCTATTATAAGGAGACTGGTCGCGATGGTGGCCGCGAATGCTGACGCCCAGCCGAATAGGGCGAACGCGACTAAAAGACCAAAACTCGCACTACGAGCTGCATTGCCTGCGCTCATTACCCCGTTGATACCCTTTGTCGCACTGAGTTGAAGTAGAGCAATCATCACCGTATTGATGACAATCAAAATTGCGACTATCGATCGTGGCGCCTCTGTGTGTTGAACGATCCAGAGAGGTATCGCGAAGGTAAGAACAGGTCCCTGCAGCGCCAGGACGCCGTTCAGTGCCGTAACCGCCAGGAAGGCGGGGTCACGCAGGGCCATCCCGGTCGTCTTATCCGACCTCGAGCGCAAAGGCTCAAGCCTCGGCAGGAGCAGGACCAGCAGCACGTTGCAAGCGAAGGTGATCGCGTTCGCGAGAATGAGAGTTGTGTAGGCGAAGCGCGTGTCGACGGCAATGACGATACCAGCGGCCAGTGCGCCAAAGCTCGTGCCAATATTGACGAGGGAACGGATCACGGCGCGCAAACGGGTCGCGTTGGCGCCGCCGATGCGGCGAAACACGGGCATTCGCGCGGTCTGGCTGGCGGCCGCTGCGAACTGGCTCACGCATGCCATGGCAACGAAAGACGGAAAAGAGCTCACAAAAAGGAAGCCGGCCATGGCGCATGCTTCGAGAACGAGAAACAGTGCCCAGAGCCGACGAGGCCCCCAACGGTCAGCCATCCTCCCCACGGGGATTCCTGCGGCAAGAGCGACGAACCCCGCGACCGTCAGCCCTCCGCCCACCTCCATGACGGATAATCCGACGACGCGGGTGAAATATAGGGCTCCGGCCGTGATGAACAGCCCGCTTCCTGTGGTATTTACCAACGTTGATACAGCCAGGATCCGCCGAGGACCCGTTTGCAGTTCAACAGACTCAAGTAGGCGAGTCCACCATTCTTCCGACCGTGCTGTAGGCGATGACATCATTCGCCTCGGCCCGGGAACCCGACGGCGGCCACTGATGTGTGCACGTGCGATCCTATCTCTCGAGGCCCGCGGTCAGAAACCGAGTTCCTGGACGCGGCCCTGGCTGAAGTCAGGTCGAAGACTTAGTGGTATCGACATGGCACTGGAAAGCCGCGTCAGGCCCGGCAACCCAGAAAGGCGGCGTCATCGACGCCTCGGGCGCATTCTTGTCCTCCTACTCCCAGGGCGGCGACCCACCGTATGGATCACCACATGACTGGCAAGCGCTGAACGCCGTAAATGACCATGGCATCCCTTGTTGGCACCTCGTCAGGAGGAAGGGCGAGGCGAAGGTCGGGGAATCGATCGAACAGCGCCGGGAACGCGAGCCGCATTTCGGATCGGGCAAGCTGCTGGCCGAGGCACTGGTGAATGCCGTGACCGAAGGCGAGATGACCCATGTTTCTCTTGCCTGCCCGAGCGAACCGAGTGATGTCGAGGCGGTCGGAATCGTCGAAGCACGCGGGATCACGATTGGCCGCGGCCAGAGACATGCAGACTACCTGGCCCTTTTTGACGGTGACCCCTTCAATGTCCACGTCCTCCAGAGCCGCCCGCATCGGGCCGATGTGAATGATGGTGAGGTAGCGGAGCAGTTCCTCGACCGTGCTGTCGATCAGCGAGCGGTCATGACGTAGCGCCTCAACCTGGCCGGGATGCTCGAGGAGGGCAAAGGCGCCAAGCCCCAGCATGTTGGCGGTGGTTTCGAATCCGGCTCCGAAGAGCATGAAGCCGATGTTGGTGAGCTCCTCATCGGTGAGGTTGCTGTTGTTGATCAAATCGCTGTAGAAGTCGTCAGTGGGCCGCACTCGCTTGCTGTCGATCAGAGGAGGAAAGAGGCTCTGCATCGTGATGAACGCCTCGATGAGGTCGTCCTGCTTGGTGTTCAGGTCGACGGCGACGCCCATCGCCTGCTGGAAGTCACCTCGGTCACTTTCCGGTATTCCCAGCAGATCACATATTACGGCCGATGGGATGGGAACTGCGAACTCCTCGATCAGGTCGACGGGTGGGCCAGATCGTTCCATGGCGTCCAAGCAGTCCTGGATCACTGCGGTTATCTTCGGCTCGAGTTGTTTGATCCGATGAACTGTGAACTGAGCGATGAGAAGGCGGCGGTAGCGCGTGTGCTCGGGAGGGTCCATGCGAATGAACATGCCAGGCTCAGACGGCTGCCGCTTCTGGGAGATGTTCCGATCGATGGGCAGGTGCATCAGCTCCCGCCGGTTGCTGAACCGATCATCCGCGAGAATCTTCCGCACGATGCGGTGACTGGAAGCGAGCCAACCTTCGTGCCCGTCCGCGAACGTCATCGGGGTGAGAGGATGCTGGTCGCGAATCCTGCTGAACACGTCCGGCGGGTCGAAGGGTCCAGGCCTTCTGTCGCTTGGGTAGGTGAACGCGATTTCCGTCACTGTGACTTCCTCAGAGCGTGGAGGCTGTCCTGTACCCGGCCATCAAATGTCTTCGGCCGGGCGGACGTCGCCATGTGCGGCTTTGTCGGTGACAGCTGGCTGTCATGTCGTGCCGGTCAGAATGGGGAGTTCCCTGGGGAGGCGGACAGCGGGTTTCGCACTTGGCAGCCGCCGCCGGTGGAGGATCGGCAGGGCAAGGTAACTGTCGTCGTCGCGTACAACGAGACCGGCATGGAGGAGTCGCTCGAGAGCGCCAGTGATCTCGGTGGAAGGGACTGGGATGGGCAGGGCTCGCTCGATCGCCTGCGCTGACCGGAGCTGATCGAGCGCGATGAGGACACTGCTGGCCGCCGCGTCGAGGTCGAATTCGGTCTCGGGGCGAGGACGGGCAGGACGGGTATCGATGACTCGTAGGTGGTCACCCATCCAGGACGCTTCTAGCCGCGCCTCGGCGTGGTCATGTCGCCAACGCTCTGCGGCAGACGTCAGCGCGGCAAGCACATGCTCTGACGCGAGCGGTTCATCGCAGTACATCCGGAAGAAGTAGGCGATTTCGCGGCGTTCAGCACTGGGCAGGTCGGCATATACATGGTCGTAGGCAGTCTCGTGCGTCAACTCTACGATCCCGAAGTCCTTGCCCGACTCGTAGAAAGGGCTGAAGCGATCCGCGCGTGCTGGGCCGACGTGTTCCGGTGGCGACATGTGCGAGACGAGGCTGAAGAGGTGCGGCAGGTCCGCGTAGTCGTCATCGGTTTCCCCGGGGAAGCCGTGGAGATAGTTCCACGACACGTCGATGCCCAGTTCGGTGCACCACTTCATCGTTTGCAAGTTCCGTAGCCTGGTGGTCCCCTTACGCATCGCCGTCAGGAGCCGGTTGCTCATCGACTCGATACCGGGCTGCAGGTGGTAGACGCCCGCGTCCCGCAGCAGCATGAGCTGGTCAAGGCGGAGGTTGGCCTTCACCTCGTAGTGCAGGGACACCTTCAGATCCGACCTCGCAATCATCGGCAAGAGGTCATTGAAATAGCGGTAGTCGAGGATGTTGTCCACGACCAGGACATTCGTCCGGCGCTTCGGGCCCGGCCCGTAGTCGTGGACCAGTCTCCGTAGTTCATCGAAGGCTCTCGTGGCCGACTTGCTCCGGAACGCCATCGTCATGCCGTTCAAGCCGCAGAACGTGCAGTGCTTCTTCTCGCCCCACCAGCAGCCCCGCGAGGTCTCGAGAGGAACGGCGGTGTCAACGGGCAGGCTGCTGCCGGCGCGGGAGGTCCGGAGCCGCGCGTAGAAATCGTGGTACTCCGGCACCGGCAGGTCATCCATGCTGGGGGCCGTGCCGGCGAGGACAACAGCCCGGCCTCCGGGATGCACCTCCGCCCGGCCTCTCCAGAACGGGTTCGATTCGATCCAGTCGGGGCGAGCCCCTGCAGCGCGGAAGTCGCTCACGAACCGACCGATCAACCACTCGGCCTCACCCCGGAACACATAGTCGATCGCAGGGAAGTTCCGCAGGATCGCCGACCCCATCGGCCCTTCGCAGTTCCCGCCGCCCATGATGACGGTGATGTTCGGATGGCGCTGCTTCAGCCGGCGGGCGAACCCGAGGGCCGCGACGTTCTGCTGGAAGGTCGACGTGAGACCGACGAGGTCATAGCGTTCCCAGATTTCGTGGCAGGCCAGGGCATCAAGGAACGGTGCCGTCAACGCCTTGATCTCACCCAACTGGAAGATCGTGGAGAAGTCAGCGAATTCTCCGTGCTCGTCGAGCAGGACGTCGTTCAGGAAGCGCTCGCCGCTATCCGTGGCATCGATCGAACTCTCCGCAAACAGCCACTCGCCGACCAACGCCACCTTCGGGGAGGAGGTGCCGATGCGGTTGTACATGGAGTTCCCGACGGCTTCAGCGAAGTCCAGATTAGCGTAGATGACGTCGCTGGCGATGCTGCTCATGGCGAGGGCGGATTGCAGGAGCGAGACTCCGATCGATGCCCAGCGAGTTTCTGCCCACGGCATCACCACGAAAGCCACGCGTGGTGACACGGTGGCATCCTGTGTCGTGGGATTCGCCGCGGCGACATCGAGACTCACCGTTGCTCGCTCATCCAGGAGGCACGATCCACCTCCATGGGCGAAGAACTCTTCGATCTCCTTGCGCATCGATACGCCGAGTTCGTTCGACGGTTCGATTCCGATGGCACACAGAGCTGATGACACATCATCCCGGAGGGCTTCTCGAAATGCAGGGTCGATGAACGTGCGGGTCAGCAGCGCTCTCTGATCGCCGGAGAACTCACTGAAGACTCCCATGGACGCTTCCCTTCCATCGGTGGACACCGGGAGGCATGGCGGATTCCAAGATTGTAAACGAGAAGTTTGGTTTTGCAACCGAAGCGGTTCGGGAATCCTAGATGAGTTAGTTCTCACATGATGGAACGGTTTAATGTGAGTCTTCTGCAAGTCCGCCATCCGATCGCGGTTCGAACGGAGCGTTCTTCATTTCCTGGCCGCACAATGCTACAGGGTCGTGGCCGGCGGAGGGGCGAGCCGCCATGTAGTTTTCATGTAGTGATTTTATGTCGGCCCTCAATATTATCGCCCGCGACAAGTCACAAGGATAAGTTCTTGGCAACATCGCTGATCCGGCCGACCGGACACGATTGCTTGACTAAATGCTTGAGGCACACTTACGATCATTTCAACGTAGATCACCGAGAGAAAGGAATGGCAGTGAAGAAGCGCTATGTGAAGCCTGTCGTGCGGCACATCGACCTCCTGGGTGCCGTAATCATCGACTAAGTTCGCCAGGCATGGTTCAAAGGATGAACAGGCGGTCCATTCAGTGTCCACTCGTGAAGGAAGCATCTTGAACGAGATCTGCCTCCGTGAAGCCGACCGGCGTGAACTGAGTGAAGTGGCGTCGGTTGTGGCGGGGTGGTCACTGGATGGCCCGTCATTAGAAGCCCTGCGTGCCCGGGCTGGACAGTCCGAGTCGCTCCTGTCCATTGGGCTGGAAGTGCAGCGCAACCTACGCGAGAACGGCTTCGTTCTGGTGAAGAACGTTCCTTGTAGCGAGGATGCCGAACTCGCTGCCCTTCTTGGCCTAGTCGCCATCCCCTCTGCTCTTGGAAACGGCGACACTCTGTTCTTCGATATCTCTCCGAGTTCGCCTGACTCGGCCGACGTGTCGGGCACCAGCGCCGAGTTCCCTCTTCACACTGACTCCACTTTCTTGTCGGTGCCCCATGACGTCCTCGGACTGGCTTGCGTGCGGAACAGCGTCTCAGGCGGCGAGTCCGTCATCGTGCGCGCGGCGGACGTGGCAGATCGGGTACGAGCGATCGGTGGAGCCGACGCAGTGGCCGCCCTCGGAGAACAGGTTTACCCGTTCTACCTCCGCGACCCGCTCTTCGGTCACGGCATTCAGATGGCGCCGATACTCGTCGCGGACGGCGACAAGTGGTGCGTCCGTTACCGTGGCGACATCCTGGCGAAGCTGACGGAGCGATTTGAACTCGGCGAGATCCACCTCCACGCACTCTCGGTGCTCCACCAGGTGGCCACCAAGCCCGAATCGTGTGCAGTGCAGGTGCGAATGGACACAGATGACCTCCTCCTCGTCGACAATCGCCGCGCCTTGCACGCTCGAACGGCGCTGGGGCCCGGAGAACGGAGGCTGCGACGGATGAAGGGCTATTCCCTCACAAACTTCTCCTGGCGAATCATCTAATCATCCGCGCTTCACCACTCGTATAAGAGTGCGTCGAGCCGTGAGGTCATGGGCAGAGATTCTCGTCGGTCGTTCAGGCCCGTACGTGGGTGGAGTCAGAGGCGACGGTGGTCGTTTCTTCGCCCCACCGGACGTAGCGGATGTCATCCTCGCTGTGGGCGTGGCCGCTGGGGGCCCGGCCCCGATCCCGGTATTGGTGCCGTACCCGCAGATCTCCGTCAGTCTGATCCCGCCCGCTTCGCACTCGTCGAGCGTCACCCACTCCAGCAAGTGTGGCCCGCCGCGGTGTGTCCGGCCCATGGACCGTGGCGATCAGTAGCTCCACCAGCGTGTCGGTGATCTCACGCTCCCGCTCGTGAACCGGCGCCGGCAGCATCAGGACCGTCAGCTCGCGCGACCGCGGCGCATGTGCGAGGGCACGCCGGCCAGGTGACCTCCGCCTTGCGCAAGGCAGATGGTCACGAATCCGCGAGATCCGCCCAGGTGCCGGCGGTTCGATCCGCTCCTCTCGCAGATGCTTGAGCAGTTCCTTTCCGTACCCGCTCGGCGTGCGCGACGTTCTCGGTGGGCCACACCGCAGGCTTGGTGGCGTCCGCGGTCGTGCAGGTGCGAAAGCCCAGGTGCATGCGGATCTGATGGCGGTGGTACTCGATCGTGGAGCCGGGCCACTCGTGGAAGGCGAGCTCCGAGACGGGAACCTGGGCCTGCTGGCGGCCGCGTCCTCTGAGCTCCGGCCGACCTTCAGGATGCGTCTGCGCTGCGGACCTGGAGGGTATGGTCACGAAGCGATCGGTACCAAGCAAGGAGTACGACGATTCCCCAAACGCTCCTGGTGTTCGCCGCCGGGTCACGGTGGAAGTCGTTGGCGAGTAGTGCGAGCCCGGTGGTCTCCAACCCGAGTTCCTCAGCGCCGACACCGTCGCGGAGAAGGTCGAGCGTCATGTCGCGCAATGGTCCGGCGAGCCAAGCCCGCGCGGGAGCGGAGAACTTCTGCTTCGGACGATCGACGATGCTCCTTGGGACGAGCCCTCGTGCCACGGACCGGAGCACCTCCTTAGGGCGGCCCGTCATGAGCGCTCGAGCCGGCTGCGCAAGCGCCCAGTCCACCACGTTGTTGCGGAGGAATGGGACACGTACTTCGAGTCCGTGGGCCATGGACAGTCGATCGACACGCGGCAGGTGGTATTCAGGCAGCTTGGCCGTGACTTCGAACCAGCGGATCGCCTCTGCCGCATCGACCCCACTGGCGGCGAGCTTTGTAAATCCGAATCGTTCTTGGGAAATGTCCGGGGCGCATCGCTTGAGCATGTCGTCGTCCAGGACACGTCGGCGGTCGTCGTCGGTCCACCACCCTAGTGCGTTCCAGTACTCATCGCGCCAGGGCTCGCCTCGAAGCGATGCCTGGTGCGCCTCGTGCATGTGCGCGTAGCCCAGCAGAAGCTCGTCCGAACCGTCCCCTGCCAGCACTGCCTTGTGATCTCGTGCCGCCAATTCGCTGACGGCGTAGGTGCTGAGACACACAGGGGTGTAGATGGGTTCGTCCAGGGATTGGAGCGTCGCCAGGAAAGTCTCCGGTACGTTCGACTCCGTGAGATGCGTGATGTCGTGCCGGGCACCGATATGCCGGGCGATTTCTATGGCGTAACGGGTCTCGTCCTGCCAGGTGTTTTCGGCGTACCCGACGCTGAATGCGGCGATCCTGCCCGTCTGTTGCGCTGCCAGGGCGGAAACGGTCGCCGAGTCGAGCCCGCCACTGAGGAACGCCGCGGGCAGCGCGTCCGGTGCGAGCGTTGTCAGGACTGATTCGCGCAGCTCTCGGTCCAGCGATTCCCGGGACTCCTTCCCTCCGGAGGAGGCGGGGAACTCGAGTTCGTGGGACGCTTGAACAAGACCTGATGGGTGTCGCCGGTTGAAGGCAACCGTTGTCCCTGGCTGGATCTTGCGCACGTGGGTCAATGGGCTGTACGTCGGCGGTGAGAACCGGACGGTGAAGTAGTCCGCGACGGCGTCCCGGTTCACATCGACGGGGACGTGGTGATCTGTCACGAGCGACCGCAACTCCGAGGAAAAGACGAGTCGCTCTTGAGACGCGTACACATAAAGGGGCTTGATCCCCATACGATCGCGGCCGACTATCAGGGTTTCCCGGCGTGCATCCCAGATCGCGAAGGCGAACATCCCGTCCAGTTGTTCGGTGAAGTGTCCGGCATCGTGCAGGTACGACGCCAAAATAACCTCCCCGTCCCCGTCGGTCAGGAAACGGTGCCCGGAACTTTCGAGATCTCTCCGGAGTTGTGCGTGGTTGTAGATCTCGCCATTGAACACGAGATGCACATCGCTGATTCGGCAGGAGATCGGCTGGTCCGATCCGGCGACATCCACGAGCGACAAACGAACGGCACCGATAGCACCGGGCCCGCGCGAAATGATTCCTCGTCCATCGGGCCCTCGGTGCTCGAAAGCAGATAAGAGGCGTTCGACCGTTCGGTTATCAGATGTGTCCTGCCCCCATCTGACGACCCCCGCAATTCCGCACACTGTTAACCTCAAAACTTGTCGACGCAGTCACTCTTGCTGTACGTGTTGTGCTTGTCGGCGCCGGTATCCGGACGCCCGTGGCGTGGTGAGTGGCTCCTGCCACTGCCGGAGGTTGACCTGGCGATCCGGCTGGACTCGCCGTTGAAGGAATACTGGCGCCGGAACGGCATTCCCGCGGCATTCGAGATCGACGGTGCGGTGCGAGCCGGGAGGCGGTGGTAAGGCCGTGCCGCGTGACACGATGACGAGGTGGCTCACGCGCAAGCCGCTTGGGTGGCCAGCACGACAGAGTCGACGAGCCGAAGTCAGGGTCTGCTGAACGGATCGGTGATCTGGTTGCCGGTGTCGATCCACACTGTCTTCACCTCGGTGTACTCCTCGATCGCGTGGAAGCCGTTCTCGCGGCCGATGCCGCTTTCCTTGAATCCGCCGAAGGGCGCGACGTGGTTGGTCCTGCGGTAGTTGTTGACCCACACGGTTCCGGCGCGCAGGCGTCGAACCATCCGATGCGCCTTTGCGAGGTCATTGGTCCAGACACCGGCCGCCAGGCCGAAGCGGGTGTCGTTGGCGATGGCGACGGCGTCGTCCTCGTCGGAGAAGCGGATAGCGACTGCGACCGGCCCGAAGACCTCCTCGCGGGCGATGCGCATGTGGTTGTCGACGTCTGTGAAGACTGTCGGGCGGATGTAGAGGCCGCCGACGAACTCTGGGGCCTCTGGGCGGTCGCCGCCGGTAGCGAGTCGTGCCCCGTCTTCCTTCGCCACTTCGATGTAGTGCAGAACCCTGTCATACTGAGCGCGGCAGGCCATGGTCCCCATCTCAGTGTCGGGATCCATAGGGTCGCCAATCTTGACACGCTCCGTCCTCGCTATTAGCGCGTCACAGAACTCGTCGTAGATGTCGGTGTGCACCAGAACCCGGGATCCGGCCATGCACGTCTGCCCAGTGGCCGTGAAGATGCCGCCGACGACGCCGTTCACCGCGCTGGTCAGGTCGGCATCGGGAAACACGATGTTGGGCGACTTGCCGCCGAGCTCGAGCGAAACGCGGGCGAGGCGGTCCGCCGCGGTTCTGGCGATCTTCTTTCCGACTGCTGTGGAACCTGTGAAGGCAATCTTGTCCACACCTGGGTGCGCGGCCAGGGTCGCCCCGACAGAGCCGGCTCCGGTGACCACGTTCACGACGCCGTCCGGGAACCCGGCCTCGCTGAACAGCCCGGCCAGGACGAGCGTCGAGACGGGGGTGATCTCGGACGGCTTGACCACCACGGTGTTGCCGGCGGCGAGCGCCGGGCATAGCTTCCAGAGCAGGAGCGTTAGCGGGCTGTTCCAAGGAGTGATGGCGGCGACCACGCCAATGGGTTCCCGGACCGTGAAGACCTGCATGTTGGGCACGCTGCTGGCGAGCGTCTCCCCAGTGGGGCTCTCGGCGACGCCGGCGAAGAAGTAGGCGTGGTTCGCCAGCGCCCTCGCTCTTCCGCTGACCTCGCGGATGAGTCTTCCGTTCTCGAGCACCTGGATTCGGGCGAGCTCGCCGGCGTTGTCGCTGATGAGGTCGCCGAGTTTGCGCAGCAGAGTGGCTCGTTGGAGCGGGCTCGATGCGGCCCATGGGCCGGTCTCGAAGGCTCGGCGTGCGGCCTGGACGGCGTCGCCGATGTCCTGCTCGCTCGCGACGGGTACGCGAGCCCAGGGCTGAGAGGTGGCTGGGTTGATGGAATCGAATGTCGCCTTTTCGGAGGAGTCGCGCCAGACGCCGTCCACCAGCATCTGGTAGTGCTCCAGGCCTGCCGTGGTGCCCAGCTTGTTCATCGCCTTGGTCGCGGTCATCTGGAGTGTGCTCCCTTTCTGGATGCTCGTCCTTCAGGTCCGGGTGTCCGCGCGATCGGCAGTGCCTCCAGCGGCCCGCGCCAGAGATCGCCTACCGCGCGAAACTGACTGGCAGCCCTCCGTCGACGCCGATGATCGCGCCGGTGGTGGCTCGGCTGAGCGGGGACAACAGAAACATGATCGCGTTGGCGACGTCTGTCGGGGACACTCGCACGCCCAGGAGTGTGCGCTTCGCGTAGAAGTCGGGAAGTTCATCGACACTGACACCGTGTGACTGAGCCTTTTCCGCGGACAGGGCCTCCTCCCAGAACTTCGAGCCGTCGAAGACCGCACCGGGATTGATGGTGTTCGCCCGAACGCCTAGCCGGGCACCTTCGAGCGCGAAGAGACGGGCCATCTGGAGCAACGCACCCTTGGCGATCGGATAGCCGCCGAAGCCCGAGTTGGGAGCCACCGCATGCTTGGACGCCACGTACACCAGCGAGCATTGGGTGCCGGTCTGGTGCGCGGTTCGGTGCCGCAGGACGGCTTGCGAAAGCGGTAGGTGCACACTCAGGTTGCGGGCCAGGTCCTGGCCGAAGGCTTCCAAGCTGAGATCGGTCATCGAACCGGTCGAGGAAGTGCCGGCCGCGAACACCACGCCGTCGAGCCGCCCGCCGACCAGTGCGAGTTCCAGGGCCTCGTCGGCAAGGTCCGGCAGCGACACGTCACCGCACACCACCGCGACGTCTCCGTCGAGACTCTTGACCGAGTCGGTGTTGATGTCCACTGCCACGACCGAGGAACCCGCTGCGAGTAGGTGCTCGACCGTGCACAGCCCAATGCCCGACCCGCCGCCGGTGACGATGAAGGTCTTGCCACCCAGGGCGAGCTGCCCACGGGGGTCGAGACGTGAATCCGACACGCGCCAGTTCCTCTCATCGATAGCTCACGATCCTTCTCTGAACCGCTGCGAAATAGGCATTCCAGTCGGTGCGGCGCACTTGGCTGGAACCATATATGCAAGTGATCAGAATGACCAGGTTTGCGCTGACAGAAGGTGCAACCTCGCGCGATGGGATGGCCTCCAGAAAAAGGCATAACAAAATTGCGTCAACGCCCTCGCGCGAGACGCGCTGTTATGTCCGCTATCTTATTGATACTTCATCATTGTCTCAGTTTCGATAATCTCCAAAGATACCTTGACTAGCATTTGTCACGACTGCGACACTGCTGTCCGTACTGCTGACCCGCGGGCAACAACGACCTTGTTACTCGGCTCAGGTTCATTGCCATGAGTTTTGGTGGTCGGCGACTCTCTGTAAGAGCGAGGATGCATAATGAACGCGGAACGAGCGACTCCAGGCCTTCTCGACGGCCTGCTGAAGGAACGCTGCGGCAGTAGCGTCGCCGAACTGGTCGAGGATGTGCACCTCGATGGCGATGAGACGTTTTTTTGGAGCGGCTCGTGGGTCGAGGGGTTCGCTAATTCGCGATCCGATCTCGACCTCTACCTCATCACCTCGGATCCGGGTCGCACGAGCGGCCTGCCGCAGGTGACAGGCCCAGGCATGCCGGCGATGTACATGACCCTCACGCCAGGCCGGACCAAAGTCGACCTTACCGTGGTCCCTGTTGAGCTCCTGGTCACGCTCAATGCCTTCCTCACGGCTTTCAACGGCGAAACCGATTACCCCACGGCGTGGAGCGACAACTTTCGGGAGTTCGTGCATCGGTTGAGCATCGGCGTACCGCTGGCGAACGCCGAACGGTTCGGCGAGATCCAGAGCAGCGTGGACTTCATGAAGTTCCGCCAGTACCTGATGCGTTTCCATCAGAACCGGGCCGACGGCCTGTTCGATGACGCCCAAGGACTCCTGGAGGAGGGCGACGTCATCTCGGCGTACTTCGTCGCCCGGCAACGAGTGGAGGCCGCAGTCGACATGTACCTCGCCGCTCACGGCGAGACCAATACCCGGGTCGACAAGTGGCGGTGGAAGAAGCTCCAGAGGCTGCTGACGGGCGACACTTCTCTCGCTGAACGCTTCCTTGAATGCGAAGCGCTTGGGGGGACACTTCCAGGAGACGTGTCATCTCTGACCCAGCGGTGTCTCCAATTCGGTGACGAAATCATCTTGCAGGCGATCTGAGGGGTCGACTGAACATGACCATGGTCGATAGAAGCGCGGTCGTACAGTTCTTGAAGGACCGGGGCACCGCGAAGATCAAGCTCCATCATCGCTCCTTGCTGGACCACCTGGTAGGGACCGAGCAACTTCTTCGCGGCTGGGGCTGCTCGGACGAGACCGCAATCGCCGGCCTGTGCCATGCCGTGTACGGGACCGATGGCCTCGTCGCACCGCTCGTCGAGTTGAAGGACCGGCCGGTGCTGCGCTCACTCATCGGTGCCGCTGCGGAGTCGGCTGTCCATCTGTACGGATGCTGCGACCGCAAGGTCGTTTATCCACAACTCGACAACGGTGCCGACGTCAAATGGCGTGATCGCTTCACCGGCCGCGAGTGGGTGGTCGGCGAGGACGAACTGGCTACATTTACTCTCCTTACCTGGGCGAACGCCCTCGAAGCGGCCGGAGCCGGCTCGGACGGGGACTGGTCGGCTGTGTCCTACCTGCTCATCCTGACGGCAGACCTGGTCGGTTCGCGGCCGAAGCAGACGGCGACCGAGATCCTCGGGGTCGATTTCTCCGCCTGAGCTGCGCACCCCCCGCGTCATGTCGCGCTGCTGCGGTAGGGGTTGACGCGATAGCGCCAGGCGACCTGTGCCGCAGGAAAGAGGTTGTAGATCACGTGTCCGAGCAGGGCCGCCCACAATGACCCTGTCATGAACATGATCGTGGCCAGAATCGTGGAAAGTATGGTGATCCGGACGACGTAGGCGATGTCGAGCACAGCGCCGGCCCAGCGGTTGCCCAGGTGTTCTACGACGAACAGAACGGTCGAGACGACAACTACTCCCCACCCCATGGTCGGCCTGAGGAACTCGAAGACCACCCCGCGGTAGAACAATTCCTGCCCGACCGCCGCGGCCAGCAACTGGTAGCTGCGCAGGGCCGCCGTGGTGAAGTGCAGTGGCGGCATGATCTCGAGCAACTCCCGGTCGAAGCCGAGGCGGAGCTGTCGCCAGTTGCTGGCGTACACAGCCCCTGCAGCACCTAGGGCGAGGACGGCACCGGTCCAATCCCAAGCCAACGGCGGGCGGGCGAGCACGGCCCATGCCACATAGGGCAGGAAGAACAAGACGAACGGCGCGGCGAAGAGAACCTCCGACGCCCAGCCTTCCATGGACAGACTCCGACGCCGGATGGCGGGCGCGATCAACTGCATGGCCCAGACGGTCGCCACAGCGGCCAACACAGCGGCCACATCAGGCGCCCGTGCCACCCAGAACACGATCGCCCCAAGTGTCACGACCGTCGGCAGCACGACGGTGCGCACCGTGAAGATGGGGGGAGGCACAGGTGTCAGGCGCGGCGGGGGGTAGACCCGAGCGAGGCGGGGAGGCACTACCGCCTCGTTCTCAGGCTGTCCGCCAGGTCAGCGTCCTGGTTTCCCGCAACCATGCGGACGCGGTCGACCGCGGATCGCGCGAGTTCCTCAACGGCCATCCTCCCGTCCAGGACCACTTGCGGGATGCCCTTGACTTGATCGTGCAGGTCGTCCAAGACCTTCTGCTGGAAGTCCGCAAATGCGGGGTAGGTCGGCTCGTCACCGGCCACCTCGAAAACGGTGGGCGTACCGTTGCGCCGCCACGCTTCTTCCAGCGGAACATCGAGCCAGACGACCAGATCCGGCTCCGGAAGCATGTCTGTGATCCCATCTAGCATTGAGGCGGCAGCCGGGTTGTGGATGAATTCCTTGGCCGCGGCCCGATACCAATATGAATCACAGAACACGATACGGTTCTCGGCCAGAGCCGGACGGATATGATATTCCCACTCGAGCGCGATGATATGCATGAAGAAAGATGCCCGCACCATGGGCGCCATATGCTTCACATATTCGCGCGGGTGGGTCCGTAGCGCCCAGTTGTAACATTCCAGACGCTCGATCGGGTACAGGTCCTCCGGCTGCAACGAGGGGAATCGCCATTCGGGTGCAAGCGATTTCATCTGCGTCGCGAGTGTCGTTTTGCCGGCACCGTCAGGGCCAAGCAGAACTGCGAGGAAGCCGCAACTATTGGAATGCATCGATGACGTGCCACTCTCAACTACGCGGGCGCGGCTATCTCTAGGGCGCCGAGGCCTTCCAGCTCTTCCAAGAGTTCTACGACGTCCGCGCGGACCTCGTCCTCATCGGCGTCGTATTCCTCGGCTATCTGGGAGATGATGTCGGCCACGGACGTAGAACCCGTGCACAGCATCCAGACTGACTCTGCGGTCTGATTGAGCTCAAGCCCGCCGGAATCAAGAATAAGTACGACTCGACCGCCGACGCGACGAACACGCGTTCCGTCTTGACGGCGCGGACGAGAAGCAGCGCCAAGGACATCACTGGACAACTTTGAACTCCCGTCTAACAGGACTCTCGGGTGACATCTGAGCTTGTACCGCTTATCACGGATCTGTTGTCTGACACTCCCTTTCCGGCGCTCCAGCCAGGCAGCTGCTGCGGAGCACGCCCGGCTCGAAGCGAGCCAAAACAGTCTGCCTGGGCACATATAAGCGAGACGCGATATATATCTGCTACATGGATGCCACACAGACGCCGCGCCCTATTTATGAGCCCCACAAGCTGACCGGGAACGCGACTCATTCGGGCCGCTCGCACGACGCTTCTCGCATGACCTCGAGCCTGGCTTGTACGCGCCGCATGCTCACGGTGTTGTGCTGGGCTTGGTAGATGGCGAGTGCCTGGCTCCAGGCTCGGTCGGCTTCGGCGTACCGGCTGAGCGCACGATAGGTTTCGCCGAGATGAGTGAGGGTGTCGGCTTCCAAGCCGACATGGCCGAATTCGCGCCGCAGCGTCAGCGCGTGACGGTAGCGGTCGACGGCTTGTTCGTGCCGCCCTGTGTGGTGGGCGATGTAGCCGAGGTTGTTGAGCGCCGCCGACTCGCCGAGACGATCGCCGTGGCGGCTGAGCAGGGCCAGCGCCTGCTCGCAGTGCCCCATGGCCTCGGCGAAGTCGCCCAGCAACGCGTGGCTCCAACCCAGGGAATTGAGGACGTTCGCCTCCCCCAGGGGGTCATCCACGTCCCTGTACAGTTGCAGCGCATGTTTCAGGCGGAACAGCGTCTGCTCGTGCTCGCCCCGGTTGCCCTGAGTTACCGCGAGCGTATGGTGCACCAGAGCCTGCCCCGCGATGTCACCCGAGCCCTCGTACAGGGCCAGGGCGTCGTCCAAATGGGACAGGGACTCCTCGTAGTGGCCGGCGCGGGCGCAGGCGCGGCCGAGTAATCGGTGGACCAGGGCGTGCACGGCCGGATCGTTCAGGCGCTCGGCGCTGCTGGACGCCAGGCGCCAGGCCGCAACGCAGCCCGGGAGCAGGTTGTGGGCCAGGTGGTAGGTGTCGATGGTCCAGGCCAGCTGCCAGACGGCGGCGTGCAGGTCGTGTTCGGCGGCCAGCCGCTGGGTGGCGAGCAGGCAGGGGTGCTCGGCCCGGAACCAGTCCTGGGCCGCCGCCGCGTCCGCCAGGGCGGCGGGCAGGCAGCCGGGAGCGGGCGGGTCCAGTTCGACGGTGCCGCGGCGGTGCGGGGACAGCAGATGGTCGGCGGCGTGCGAGGTGTGCAAGTAGAAGTCCACCAGGCGGCGCACGGCGGCGCTGCGGTCATCCGCGCCGAGGTCGAGGCCCGCGCGTTCGATGGCGTACAGGCGGACGAGATCGTGCATCCGATAGCGGCTGGGAGCGTGCTGATGCAGCAGATGGGCGGTCTCCAGGCTGCGCAGCAGCATGCGGGTCTGGGGCACCGTTTGGCCGATGAGGCTGGCCGCGGCCGGCAGGCTGATGTCCGGGCCTGGCGCCAGGCCCAGATGGGCGAAGGTGCCGGCAGCCTGGGGGGTCAGCACGCGATGGGAGGAGCCGAACACCTCACGCAGGTCGGTGCTGAGCTCGTCGGTCTGCAGGGCGTCCAGCCGGGTGGTCTCGGATTGGAGTTCTTCGGCCAACGCGGCGAGAGGAAGGCCGTCGTTGACGATGGCTCGTGCGGCGACGACGCCCAGGGCGAGTGGCAGTCCGGCGCAGGTTTTGACGATGGCGTCGACCATGTCGCGTTCGGCCGCTATCCGGTGTTCGCCCAGGCGGCGCGCCAGCAGTTCGCCGGCGTGTGAGTCGGACAGTGGCGACAGCCGCACCAGATGGGCGCCGTTGGCGACGATCAGGCCGGTGAGCGCGTCGCGGCTGGTCACCAAGGTCAGGCTTCCTGGCGATGGGGGCAGCAGCGGGCGCACTTGATCCGGTTCGCGGGCGTTGTCCAGCAGGATGAGCACCCGCCGACCGGTCAGGAGGGCCCGAAAGAGCCTCATCTGTTCCGCACAGGAGGAGGGGATCTGGTGATGGGGCGGCTGGAGCAGTCCCAGCAATACGCGCACCGCCTCCGCCGCCGTCATAGGTGTGGAGGCTGGGCTGAATCCCTGCAGGTCCACGTACAGCTGACCGTCGGGAAAGAGATCACGCACCCGGCGGGCCCAGTGCACGGCGAGACAGGTCTTTCCGATCCCAGCGGCACCGCTGATCACGCAAATCGTGGCGGTGCTCGGCGGCCTCTCGCCTGCGGATGGGAGAAGCCGGTCCAACGTGGCCAGCTCAGCATCCCGGCCACTGAAATATTCGACGTCTGACGGGAGCTGCCAGATCGGCGTCTCGGCTGTGCACCCACTCGATCGGGTGGGCCCGGCGAGGATGACCGCCTGGAGCTGTTGGAGCTCGTCGCCGGGTTCGATGCCCAGCTCGTCAACAAGTACGGCGCGGGCGTGCTGGAAAACTTCGAGCGCTCTGTCCCGCTGGCCCGCTTGTGAGTGGGCGAGCATGAGCGAGTACCAGGCTCGCTCGTGTAACGGCTGCTCGGCGATGAAGAGGCGGAGGTTCTCGATGACGTCCGCGGGCTGGCCGAGGGCGAGCTTCACATCGGCCCAGGCCAGTCGCGCCACGGCCAGCCGATGCTCCAGCTCGGCCAGGCGGGCGGCCATGGAGCCGGCGAGGTTGGTACCTTCGGCGGGTTTGCCCCGCCACATCGACAGCGCCTCTTCGTACCGGCAGACGGCCGCATGGAGGTCACCTTCCTCCGCCTTGCTCCGTGCCAGCCGTATCACGTGCTCGAACCGTAGAAGATCCACCTCCTCGGCATCCGCCTCGAAGAGGTATCCGGTTTCCATGGTGACCAACCGCGTGCCGGACGGCAACGCCTTGCGGAGCCCGGCGATATAGGTCACGAGGTTGGGGATGGCCGACGGTGGAGGATCTTCCCACAACGCATCGATCAACCGTTCCTTGGTGACCACCGTGTTGGCGTTGACCAGCAGGGTGGCGAGCACGGCACGCTGCTTGCCGGTCAGATGAACCTGTCGGCCATCCGTCCGGCACACCTGTACCGGACCCAAGACGTTGAAGAACGCATCGGCCAAGACCCACTCCTCACCTGGGTAGCTCGGTTGCGCATTCGTGGCGTCAGCGCCGATTGTCGTTTCACCCGGCGCTTATGAGTCGTGCGACGATAGAAAGAACGAGCTTCGTCCACCCGGCACCACCTATTCCGGGCGGACACTGAGCAGAGCCGTCGATGGCCTCGCGCTCTGGGTGAGGAATTCGTGGGAATGGCGTCTTTGCAGGGGCCGGGAGCAAGGGTCTGCCTTTGTATGACCGGAGCGCGGTCGCGGTGGCCGTCAGCGGCCAGGACCCCGCGCCGGAGGATGCCCACACGCGGCTCATCCGCCGCAGCGCCACGCGTCCCGAGGAGATCGAGTTCTTCCTTGCCAGGTCCGCGGCTGGACCGGCCGGCACCGACTCGTCACCACCGTCGTGCTCGCGCTGGCGTTCCTGTGCAGTTAGCCGCGCCTGCACACCCGGCGACGCCCCTCTCACCCATTCCGACGGCTCCTACTTATCATCGAGCCGATACAGGACCTCCTCATCAACGCCTGCGTTGCGGCACCGAACGATGGCGGGGTCGGCGCTCCTGATCGTAGAAGGTCGGTAATGCGTGAACGGGATATCGGCAGGCATTTTTCCTTCTCGCTGATTACGTCTGGCGGAATACGGCTTCCGGGCAGATCCACGATCACCGGGTAAGACGGCAACTGCTCGTCGTCACGTCTCGGAAAATACAGCAGTTGAACGTGCCGCGTGAAGTCGCATACTTGTCATGAACTCGCCAACGCGCATTCGCGAACAGTCTTCGCGTCACCGGGGCAAGGCGTCGAGCATGGCCTGGACCTTCTCGGCCTGCCTGACGCGGTGCTGTCCGCGGTAGAGGAGAGCCGCACGCTCCCACGCGGCCCGGGCTTGGGTGCTCTCCCCAAGGGCCGCATGCGAGTCTCCGATCCTGACCAGGGTGTCGGGCTCCTGGGCGGCGTTGCCGATCACGTTGCGCAGCCGTACGGCCGAGCGGTAGTAGCCGATGGCTTCCCTGTACCGTCCCATGTGGTGGACGATGTAGCCGATGCTGTCCAAGGTGGCGGCCTCACCGTCGAGGTCGTCACTCTTGTGGAACAGCTCAAGGGCCCGCTGCCCGTGGAGCAGGGCCTTGTCGTGCTGGTGGAGCTGGGCCAGGCACCAGGCCATGCTGTTGAGGGCATTGGCCTCCCAAACCGAGTTGCCGAGGGCCTGGTACATGAACAGGGCGCGCTCGGCGTGGTGCAGCGACAGTTCGTGCTCGTCCCGCTGCGACAGGGCCCAGCCGAGCGACTGGTGAACCTGGGCCTGCGACACGGCGTCTCCAGCCTCAGCGAACAGGGCCAACGCTTCGTTCAGCAGATCAATAACCCCGTCTCGCTCTCCGGCGTGCCCGCGGGCGAACCCCAGGCGCCATCGGGCCATGGCGCGGTGCACCGGGTCAGCCAGCCGTTCCGCAGCCTCGAACCCGGTCTTCCAGATCTCGATGCGATCCGCTTGGAGACACCGGCGCAAGCAATACGTGTCAACCGTCCATGCCAACTGCGAGGCCGCGGCGTCCCAGCCGCGGGCTGCGGAGAACCGGTGCGCGGCAAGCAGACAGGAGTATTCGGCATCGAACCAGGCCAGCGCCTCCGCCGTGTTCGCTATCAGGGGAAGAGAGGCGCCCTCTTTCGAAGGAGGCGTCAGCTCGATGTCCAGGCGGTTGGATACAGCACGCGGTCCGCGGTGTGCGCGCTACGCAGGTAGAAGCTGATCAGGCGGCGCATGGCCTCCTCGCGCGTGTCCGCCGGCAGGTGACGTTCGGCGGCTTCCATCGCGTAGAGGCGGACGAGGTCGTGCATGCGGTACCGCAGAGGCACGTGCTGCTGAACCAGGTGACCCGCTTCCAAGGTGCGGAGCACGGTGCGGGCGCGCGGGATCGGCAGAGCCAGGAGGGCGGCGGCCGCCGAAAGACTGATGCTCGAGCCAGGTGCCAGACCCAGCAGCCCGAAGCTCCGCGCCGCGTCGGAGGTCAGGGCGCGGTATGAGGAGGCGAAGACGGCGCGCACGTCCGTGCTGGAGTCGCCGACGTCCAGGGCGTCGAGCCGGCTGGATTCCTCTTCCAGTTCCTTCGCCAAGAACGCCAGCGGGAACTCCGGGTGCGCCGTGGCCCGGGAGGCCAGGATGCCAATGGCGAGCGGCAGGCCCCCGCAGTGCTCCAACAGGGCCGTCAGGGTCTCCGTCTCAGCGGCGGCGCGGACGGTGCCGATCCTGCGGGTGAGCATCCCGTGTGCTTCGTCGGGCGTGAGCACGTCCAAGGTCAGGGTGCGGGCCCCATGAGTGACCGCCAGGCCGGTGAGCTTGTTGCGGCTGGTGACCAGAACCGTGCACGCGGGGCTGCCGGGCAGCAGCGGTATCACGTCGGCCGCGTCACGGACGTCGTCCAGGACGACGAGCATGCGCCGCCCCGCGACAAGCGAGCGGTAGAGGGCGGACTGGGCGTCGCCGTCCGAAGGCATCGCCGAGGGCTCGACGCCGAGGGACTCGAGGAAGTTCCGCAACACGGTCGACGTTGACAGGTGTTCGCCCGTCGGGCTGAATCCGCGCAGGTTGGCGTACAACTGCCCGTCGGGAAACCGGTCCAGGTGCTGGTGGGCCCAGTACAGGGCCAAGTAGGTCTTTCCGATGCCACCCGTGCCGACAAGGGCGAGGATCACGTCCTCCCCCTGCTCGTCCATGCGGCTCAGCTCGGCGAGTTCGCGAGCCCTGGCCCCGAATCCCGCAGGCGGCAGCGGCAGCTCACGGGGCACAGGGGGTGCGAAAGCGGCGGGCGTGGATGCCGAGGACAACAGCTCGAGATGCCGTTTCCGCAGCTCCGGACTGGGATCGATGCCGAGTTGCTCGGCGAGCTGGGAGCGGACCTGCTCGTACAGACGCAGGGCCTCCGCCTGCCGCCCGCACCGGTCCAGCACCATCATGAGCCTGGCCGCCAGCCTCTCGTCGAAGGGGTGAGACGCGACGAGATCGCGCAGCCCCGGCAGCAGCTCCTCGTGCCGTCCGAGGTTGAGCTGCATGTCTTGGTACAGCAGGTGTGCCATGATTCGCTCATCGTCCAGCTGTACGCGTGTCCGCTCGGCCCACATCCCCGACACTCCTGTGAGCGCGTCCGTCTGCCAAAGGGCAAGAGCCCTCCGTAACAGCGTGCTGCCGCCCTCGTCATCGGCGGCGCGGCCCTCCTTGACCAGCCGGCGAAAGCGGTGCAAGTCGACTCGTTCTGGCGCGGTATGGAGGGCATAGCCTCCTGCGTGGCGGACAAGCTCGGCGCCATCCGCCTCAGCGCCCAGCGACTGGATGGCGGCACGGATACGGGTCACATAGCTGTACAGGGTGCTGCGTGCCCCGCGGGGCGGGGAATGTGCCCATACGCGCTCGATCAGCTTTTCGACCGGGACGACCGAACCATTCTCGATCAGCAGCACCGCCAGGACGCAGCGCTGTCTCGGTGTGCCCATCTCCACCTGATGATGGCCGACAGTCGCTCCCACCTGGCCCAGCACCTGGAACTCCATACACATCCTCTGCGATTTGGCAGGGATCGCCCGCGGGTGTGTCGCTCGGTCACCATCTTCTCCCGGCAAGCCGGGAGAAGATGGTGACCGAGCGAGATCATCATGTCAAACCACCCAGGTGAAGCGGGCTCCACCTCGCTTTGTCGCGGCGCACGTTCGTAGGTTGCGCTCACGAGGGCGTGTTCCGCGATCAGCTGTCGCCAGGTGCTCGCCGGGCGCACCTCCTCGTCCAGATGAGCGAGCTGGTCCAGGAGGACAATGTCCGGTTGCCCCCGGCACCGTGTCGTCCAGCGCACCCATGACGTTCACCGGGCAGCCCAGCGGATTGCCCGCCGTCCACCGGTACGGCTCGAAAAGGACGAAATACTTCTACAGCGGCACCATCAGGTCCAGCAGGTCCGACTCCAAGAACGCCTCCTCCGGTTCGTCCGCGAGCAGCCAGCCGCCCTTCCTCTGCGGTCCGGTTCGATCGACCGCGCGGTCGATCGAACCGGACCGACTCCAGAGCCATCGCGATCCCGACCCTCCTGGAGGACACCGGAAGCGGTCTCGGTGGGTCGAGCAGACGGGGGTGAGACCCTCTACGAGGGCGACTGACTCATCTGCGCAGGCGCGTTGGACGAGATCAAATGCGCTATCGGGGAGGTCCGTTCCGTCGGCCCCAGCTTCTGCCTGGATGCCTGACACCGGTCTTGCACCCGATGCGCGCCTTCGCTCGCATTCGCGCCCGCCGACCGGACCACGTTCCCCAGGCTGTCTGTGCACGGCTGCCGCCCACTCGGGCGTCCATGCCGCGCTGGCGCCCAACCCCGCAACACCGCCTCCACACCTCCCTGAAACCGTGTCTGAACCCCCAGATAATCGAGCAGTTCGGCCACGCGCCTGCTGAACGTCCGAGGCGACATATTGAGCCGCCGGCTGGCCGTGACGTCGGGGGTTCCCTCCAGCAACTGCTGGAGCACTGGCAAGAGGTGAACGGGAAGAGCATCAGCCGCGAGATCCTTCCCTTCCCCATCACCCGCATGGTTCATGATGCTCATGGATTTGCTCCCCTCCATCTTGCGCACCACGGAATCCGGGCAGACGGCGACGTGGAGCAGATGACGTGAACGGATGAGAACGACGAACTCTCGGTCGGCACTCGCAAGCGTCCCGGGCGACATCCCCCAGTGATCAACTCGAAAGGTTACGTTGAAGGGTCTCGGCGGTTGTGGCACCAATATGTCAACGTGGCCCGACGGAAACCTTGAAAGATCCTTGAGGCCCGGAAACTGCAGGCGCGAAGCTGACGACCAGCGAAGGGCGCGCCGCGCCACGGCCACGCCCGCCGGAGACGCCACGGTCGGGCACGCCCGGCGCATCCTGCGGCAGATCGAGGTCATGAAGGCCGACACCCGTACGGCGGCGCAGGGTGAAGCCAAAGGGACGATCCGGGTGGCGGACTTCCCGGAGCGCGGCCTTCCACCTGCTGCCGAGGGTGCTGGCGCGGTTCGGGCAGCGGCATCCGAAGGTGACGGTGACCGCACGGAAGGTGCCTGGCCTGGGGCGGGGGATCGCCGGGGTCACCGTCGAGGACGACGGGGTGGTGATGTCGATGGTGGGGCTCGGACTCGGTGCGGCGATCGTGCCCAAGCTGTCCACGGTCGGCGCGCCCGCCGAGGTCGCGACGGCCGAGCCCGGCGACGGAGCGCCAGAACGCCGTGTGGGGTATGTGACCACGCCGGAACTGGCTGGATCAGCGATCACCGCGATCTGCTCGGGCTACGACGTCGGCCAGCTCTCCAATGTCTACACCGGCAACGACCGCCGCGCCGCCGCGGTCCTGGAGACCTTGCAACGCAAAATCGGCGACGTCGGACGAATGCGCGCCCTCGGCTTCTGTGTGAGCATCGACCACGCCCGCTTCATGGCCGACCGCTTCACCCGTGCCGGGCTCCCCTCCGTCGCCGTCACCGCGCACAGCCCGCGTCACGACCGTGACCAGGCCCTACGCGACCTGGGCGACCGGAAGATCAACGCCGTGTTCACCGTCGACCTCTTCAACGAGGGCGTCGACGTCCCGGAGATCGACACCGTGCTGTTCCTGCGGCCCACCGACAGCGCCACCGTCTTGCTGCAGCAGCTCGGGCGTGGGCTACGGCTGGCCGAGGACAAGCCGTGCCTGACCGTGCTCGACTTCGTCGGCCACCAGCACAAGCAGTTCCGCTTCGACCGGCGCTACCGGGCGCTCACTGGCGCCAGCCGTACCGGCATCGCCCAGGAGATCGAGCAGGGCTTCCCGACGTTGCCCACCGGCTGCGTGATCGACCTGGATCGGGACGTACGACGGCTCGTCCTCGACAACGTACGCCAGGCACTCAGCCTCAACTGGCGGGACCTGGCACGCGAACTGCGGGACCTCGGTGACGTCAACCTGCCCACGTTCCTGCGAGAAACCGGACTGGACGTCGAGGACCTCTACCGTCGCAGCCGCCAGGGCTGGGCCTCGCTGCGGCACGCGGCAGGGTTCGGCGGCACACCAGGCGACGAGGGGCGCGGACGCGCCTTCGGCCGGATGCTGCACATCGACGACGTCGAACGCCTGGCCTTCCTCACCGACGTGCTGGCCGGAAGAGCTCCGCAATCGCCGCGCGAGCTACGCCTGATGGCCATGCTGGACGCGATGTTGTGGGGCGGCACCCAACCGATCTCCGGGATGGAGGCCCGGCTCGCCCGCCTCACAGGTACCCGCACGGCGGAGCGGGAAGAGCTGGCGAACGTGCTGCGCTCCGGCCTGCGGCACGTGGCCCCGCCCCTGAACTCTGTCGTGCCCCTTCACGTGCACGCCCGCTACAGCAAGAACGAGGTGCTGGCCGCCTTCGGCATCGACAAGCCCGCACACATGCGGGAAGGCGTCAAATACGTACAGGAGCACCGCGCGGACCTGTTCTTCGTCACCATCGACAAGTCCGAGGACCACTACTCCCCCACCACGCTCTACGCCGACCGGGCGATCAGCGAGGACCTGTTCCAGTGGGAGTCGCAGAGCACCCTCCGCTCCGCTGCTCCCACCGCCCGCCGTTACATGACGGGTGAGTCCACGGTGCGCCTCCTCATCAGGCAGTCCAAGCGCGACGAAGGACTCGGCGCCCCGCCGTACACATATGCAGGACCGATGCGGTACGTGAGTCACGAGGGCGAGCGACCCTCCGCTTCGTCTGGCGCCTGGACCACCGACTCCCTCCCGAGGTATTCCACTACGCCAACCTCGGCTATTCAGCCGGAATTTCACTCCGAAGATCGATAAATGAAGAAGGTGCCTCCGACCTGCGATGATCTGACTGCTTAGATCAAGACATCGCACAGAACGGACGCACCTTCCGGGTGAACGGT
>NZ_SMJZ01000126.1 GCF_004348345.1 Nonomuraea longispora | reverse complement strand
CGCGGTCATCCGCAGCCGGCTCAAGCAGATGCAGTACCGCCCCGACCTCCTGGACGCCTTCCTGGCACACACCGGCCTGATCACGGACCCGAGATCGACATGACACCCCGAACTTTCATCCTCTGTACGTGCCAATGCGACAAAGTTGCCGGCTTCTACTTTCAGAAGCCGGCAACTTCACTATTGGCACTCTCTGTCAGCGGACAGAGTTGTCAGCCAGCCACCCGAAGGTTCCGCTTGACCAGCTTAGGCATGGGCGCCATCGCCAGCCCCTGAGCACGGGCCATGCGGAACTTGACGTCCTCCAAGCAGAATTCCTCGTGGCAGGACCCATGGCCGCTGTCCCCGTCGCAGTGCCCTGCATGGCAGGGCTCCATGTGGCAGGGCTCGTGATGCCCGGAGCCGTGAGACGGCTCGTGATGGCACCGCCCCTTGTCGCAGGCTTCGTGCTCCCCATAGTGGGGAGATTCGACGTAGCACCCCTTGTCGCAGGCCTCACGGTACCCAGAGTGAGAAGACTCGACGTAGCACCCCTTGTCGCAGGCCTCACGGTACCCAGAGTGAGAAGACTCGACGTAGCACTGCCACTTGCCGCAGGGCTCGTGATAACCATGATCGTAAAAACATGGCTGGGGCTTGCTCGGCTTCTTGGTCGGCGTGACCGTCGGCGTCACGGTCGGCGTGACCGTCGGCGTGACCGTCGGCGTGACCGTCGGCGTGACCGTCGGCGTGACCGTCGGCGTGACCGTCGGCGTGACCGTCGGCGTGACCGTCGGCGTCACGGTCGGCGTGACCGTCGGCGTCACGGTCGGCGTCACGGTCGGCGTCACGGTCGGCGTCACGGTCGGCGTCACGGTCGGCGTCACGGTCGGCGTCACGGTCGGCGTCACGGTCGGCGTCACGGTCGGCGTCACGGTCGGCGTGACCGTCGGCGTGACCGTCGGCGTCACGGTCGGCGTGGGCGTCGGCCCTTCGCACTCGGCGATGTTGACGGTGTTGGTGTCGAGGCTGACCTGACCGTTACGGGCCAGCAGTCGGCCGTCGACGGTGGCGCCTGTGGTCGCCGAGATCGAAGCCAGGGCAAGAATGTTGCCGACGAAGGTGGAGTTCGTTCCCAAGGTCGCGGAGCTGCCCACTTGCCAGAAGACATTGCACGCTTGAGCACCGTTGATCAAGTTGATGTTACTGCCCGATGCGGTGATGAGCGTGGAAGAGATCTGGAAGATGAACACAGCATTGGGATCACCCTCGGCGTCGAGAGTGAGCGTTCCTGTCAGCCCGATTGAAGAGCTGGAGGCGTAAATGCCATGTGTGAGAGTCTGACCGCCGAGGTCGCCTGAAATACTAGTGGCCGGTGTGCGGCCGGCGGCATCGTTGTATGCGACCGTCAAGTCGGATTGCGCCTGAAGGGCTACAGCGTCGGCAGCGTGCTGCGCGCCCAATACGATGCCGGGCGGGAATCCGACGATCGCGGTACCCGGGCTCACTCCCAGATCCCCCGTAATGATACTGGGACCGGTGTTGGTGACCGTGGTCCCCGCCAGAACAGCGAAGGCGCCGGCTGTTCCCAGACCGACTGGGGCTACTTGAGCGGAGCTCTCGCGGGACTGCACGAGAAAGAATGCGACTAGGACCGGGATGAGTATCAAGGCCGCCGCCATACGGGAAAGCCCCGGCAGCCTTAGCAAGGCCTGTTTACAGGTTCTGTCCATTTAGCGAGTCGTTCTCCTTGCAGAAGGGCATCGGATACGCCCGGTTCTTGGTGTCCACAGAAAGCGAGACGTTCAACTGCGCGAGATACCGAACTGTCAGACTTGCCATCAGGCCGGTGATCTCGGAATCGCAAGAGCACCACCCCGCGACTTGGCACGCTAGTCGTAGAGGTAAGCAATAGTGAGCACCAACGCTTAAACAGAACATAAAGCTCGATCAATATTGGTTTGGCCTACACTCCGCATCCTAATGGGCGTTTGGGTAGGTTTGTCGACTTTGCCGGTTGCATTGAGCAAGTCACCACGACAGGCGAACGGGGACGACAGCCACAATTCCGTAGGCCTTGAGGCCGGACACGACTGGACAGCGCCTTCACCACCCACACCGATAAACATGATGTTATCGGCGCATATGCGGCGCACGTCACACTTCGCCCAGACAGACGTTTACTCGGCCAGGCGTGGCCGGAGGCCATCAACCGAGACGCTGTGTCACAAATCAGTGAACACAAAGTCGATCGACGAGTCCTGGCAAATCTTTACATTCATCCGGCCGGAGGGGAGATGATGAGCAGTATTCGCTGGTGCTATATCTGGAGCCGCATGCGCGGAGCCGCGGGCGTCCATCATTGCGTCGACAGCGCAAGGTGATGGGGTGATGCCACCACCCTCTCGATATCAACCGTCGAATCATTGGAGCTTTTATGCGTGATCGCTTTCAGTTCGACATGCTCGGTCGTGTGACCGCTTGGCGCATGAACATAATTGCGTACGGCGTCGCAGTAACGATCACACCTTTGGCCGCCTCTTGTGGCACAGACACAGACGTGACGCCACGTGCTGTAGCACCGTCCAAGACCGCGCAAGTAATCAGACCTGTATCCGTGTCAGCAGCAGAAGTAGCGCGCTTGCCGAAGGCGACAACTTTTACCCGATTGCGCGGAACACCTAAGGACTCGAATCACAACGACCCGGGATCTGGGGTTGTGACACATCCCACGGCACCACAGATTGTCTATGCCCAACCAGGTGGGCGACCACTGGCGATATTGCCGACCACTCAGATGGGAAGTGAGACCTGGGTTCCGGTGGTTGGGAAAGCGCCGGGATGGGTTCGTGTTCTGTTGCCGAGCCGGCCGAACAAGTCGACAGGATGGATCTACAGTGACGGCGGAGGGCTGCAGAATGCTTATAGCCCTTATCGGGTGGAAATCAGGTTGTCCGCTCACAGGCTCACCCTGTTCAAGGCCAATCACCGGCTCCGTTCATGGACAGTGGCCGTGGGGGCCTCGGCCACCCCCACTCCGACAGGACGGACGTTCCTGCTGGCAGCCCTGTCTCCGCCCAAGCCGACGTACACCCCACTAATTCTGCCGCTGGGCCTGCATTCGACTGCCCTTGACAACTTCGATGGCGGACCCAGCACGATCTCCTTGCACGGCTGGCCGGACGCCAGCGTGTTCGGTCGGCATATCAGCCATGGTTGTGTACGGGTTCCTGCAGCTGCACTGCGCGTGTTGTCCCGCATACCGCTCGGCAGTCCGGTCCTGATCACTGCTTGATCTTCACAACGACATGTGCTTGGACATCGCCTTTGCGACGGAAAACGCAGCCTTCCGAGCCAGCTAGGCATCTGAGCTCGATCATGCCGACCGGGGGAATGACAACCGGCCCTGCCGGCCTTCCACTTCGCAACAGCGACGGAATGGCCGGACAGGGCCGATCGGCGTAGAGGTTGACACCTCAAGATTGCTAGCAGATGTTCTGAACGC
Source organism: Nonomuraea longispora (assembly GCF_004348345.1). GTDB lineage: Bacteria > Actinomycetota > Actinomycetes > Streptosporangiales > Streptosporangiaceae > Nonomuraea > Nonomuraea longispora. Next base: position 22,844 of record NZ_SMJZ01000126.1, on the reverse strand, counting down.
CCCCCGGGCCAACGGATCCCATGTTCTCTGGCGCAAGCAACGGTAGATTGATCTGCAAGAGCTGGTAGGTCATGGCATGGGCAGGCGGATCACAGGGGGCGATGGCGCGACTGGCGGAGGCAGCGCCCGCGCCCAGCATTGGCAGAGTCAGTACGGCGGTGGCAGCAGCCAGCGCGAACATGCGGGAAGCGAAACGCATGAGCAGTTGATTCCTTCCTACGATGGGGTCGCGACAACACTACTCACCTCAATGAGGCGACACCATGCTGAACATCCCAAGCAGAGCTAGAAACCGTTCAAGAACTTAGTGTGGAAATACTTATCGTCTTCCCATGCACCACAGCTCACCTTACCCCTTGGCCAAGGGTGTCAGATTTGTACAGGAGATATGGCAGCAACGCGGAATATGCCTGGCCAGAATGGACACGGACGGCTAGTACGACCGCCCGGAATCACCATGACACCCTTACGCATCGGCAGTAGGCGCCGCTGCGGTAAAAACCGCAGTTAGGCGCCTTACCAAATGCCCGATCGGCCAATATACGTCCTCGACGCGGCGGTGTCCGCCCATGCATTTTTCCAGCGATTACACGGTCGCCATATCCACGGCCGGGGTGTCGAGGGCACGGATGATGCGCTCGTACGATCCGGCATCGGGGGCCAGCGTCGGCAGGGCGAGGGCGGGACCGGCTTGGGTGCCAAAAGGCCACATCGGCGCTTCGCCCATCCCTTCCAGGCCGTGCTTCGCACGGAGAAGCGCTGCAACATGTTGGAGCCGCACTTCCGCGCGCAGCGCAACTGGCAGGGCGCGCGAAGCAGCTCTTCGTCTCCCGTCGGAGAACAACGGGGACACTCGCCGCAGAGAGTGTCCCTCTTGATCTTTCTTCTCTCCCCTGGTAGAAGCCGGTCGAGGGACCCCAGGGACGCTGGAGACCCTTCCGTCCCGAGAGTTTCCTACGCGGTGTGACATGACGACGCCGGGAGCAAGCGGATCTGCGATCAACTCGTGTTGCGGTCTGCCGGTTCGGCGCCATCCTCGGGAGGCTTCGGACCGGCGAACGAGCCCAGACCCGGGAGCGTGTAGATCACGCTTAGTGAGATTGCTTCGCACGTCGAGTACGACGGTCAGCGTGGCGGCCGACTGAGGCCTGCCCCAGGCCACATGCCCAGGCCCCGGGTAGCAACGAGCCACTGCACGGAGCGGAGCGCCCGTCGTACGACGGTTAGCGACTCCCGGAGAACGATCGCTGCCGGACGACGACCACGGGTGGGGTGCGTGACCACGGGACCCGGTAGTCGCTCACTTAGTCACTCTCCCCCGCCGAGCGCCCCTCAGCGGGGGAGAGTCTTCCCTGGTGGAGCCTAGGAGATTCGAACTCCTGACTTCCTGCTTGCAAAGCAGGCGCTCTGCCAACTGAGCTAAGGCCCCTTCGACGAAGATAGCTTACCGGGCCGACGACGCCACCTGCGTCGTACCGCGGTCGTCGCTCAACACCAGGCTCGGAAAGTCTGCGATCGAGTCGAGGAGGTGGGTGGCCCCGCCCTTCAGGAGGCGTTCCCGGCTGTGGACGCCCGTGAGGAGGCCCGCCACGATCGACGCTCCGGCTCGTACGCCGCACAGCATGTCGTTCTCCGAGTCGCCGATCACCGCCACGTGCCGTACGTCCGCCACCCCCGTGCGGAGGACCGCGTGCAGCACCATGTCGGGCCAGGGACGGCCGCGCCCGCCGGCGTCTTCTGGGGAGATGGCCAGGTCGAGCTTGTCGTCCCATTCGAGCGCGCTGAGGACGCGGCTCAGCGTGACGCGGCTGAAGCCGGTGATCAAGGCCAGTTTGATGCCGTTGCCGCGGAGTTTGTCGAGGACTTCCATGACTCCGGGCATGGGCGTCAGACCCGCCCGCTCCAACGCGCCCTCATAGGAGCGTTCGAACGTCAGGTTGGCCGCCTGGGCCTGGGCTTCGTTGCCAGGGAAGATCCCGCGGAAGACATCGATCGTGGGACATCCCCGGGACCGGTGCACGTGAACCATGGCACGTGCGTAAGCCCCGGTCCCGGGCACTATGCCCTGGGTCGCGATCGCCTCGGCAAAGGCGCGCTCGACCATGGCGATGTCACCGACTGTGGTGCCTGCCAGGTCCAGGCACACCAGCTTGATGGGGACGATGTCACTCATCGCCTCGCCGGTCGGTTAGTTCTCGCTGCCGGTCGCCTCTGTCCAGAGATCAAGCTCTGCGCGGTCGGCCTGCACCTTGCGCCAGATCAGCAACCCCCCAAGAGCGATCAGCGCCAGAACGAGCAGCTTCTTCACGGTGTGACCCCACTTCTTCGACGGTCTCACCTGCCGGGGTGAGACCCAACGGTTGGCAAGCAGCCTAGCAAGGGATGGCTGCGCTCCCTGTGTTGCGGATGTGTGGAATGTGCGATGGACGAGTGTTCAACCCCAGCCGGGGTCCGGATATTGCCCCCATCTCGGACGAACGTCTGACAACCATCTATCAGCAGCCCTCATGGGCAACAGCTCGATCATGCCAAATATCCGGCGAGGATGCGCGAAGCGTCCGTGCCGGACGTCGGCTCGTGCTCGTGGAGGAGGCCGGTGGGCCTGATCCTGGTGAACCCTGTGCCCTGAAGGAGCGTAACCCGAGGTGGGCGAGGTTGCCAGCCGTCTACAAGGTGAGGAGTGCGGGTGCACGTACAGAGCTCTGCGCGGTCCGGGTGCGCCTGCGGAGCCAGGCTTCCGCCGTACGGCTGTTCGGCTCAGGACGAACATGCCCTCCCCGGCTTCGCGGAAATACCGTAGGGGGGTACGGTGATCGAAGCGTCCGCGCACGACCTGAGGAGATCGCCATGACCAATGCCACCTACACCGTCACCGGCATGACCTGCGGCCACTGCGTCAGCTCCGTCAAGGAGGAGGTCGGCGAGGTGGTGGGGGTCACGTCCGTCGAGGTCGACCTGGCGACAGGCCTGCTGACGGTCGGAAGCGACGGTCCCGTCGACTCGGCGCTGGTCGCCGCGGCCGTGAAGGAGGCCGGCTACGCGGTGACCGGCCCGGCATGACGGCCCCCCACGCAACCTGCGTGACGCGCGCGTACCGGCCGGTCGGCGAGCCGGCGCGCAGGTGTTCGAGCCGCAGCGGGGACCGGTGCTGGGCTACGGCGCGATCGCGGAGGACGCCGTTCCGCTGCCCCAGCGACGGTCACGGATGTCGGCGGCTCCAGAATCCACGGGCCCGATCCCCTGACATCTCGGGGTCGTCGGGCGAGGTCGGCTGTCGCACGATCACGATGGTAGTGCGGGCGTGTCGGGCGCAGTACATGCTGGTCGAGGGCATGAAGATGCGGCTGAACAGGCCGCGTCTCCCTCGCCCCAGCACCAGCAGGTCGCCTTCGCGGGCCAGATCCACGAGGTGGTAGCCCGGGTCGCCGACCCGGCCGATCACCGCCGTCGTGAGATCTTCGGGCACTCCGCCCGCGACGTCGTCGAACACGCCGTTGATCACTTCGGAGCAGCGCGCTTCCTCGCCCGCTCTGATGGCGTGCTGCACGGGCAGCGCCTCAGGGAACGGGTGCACGGGCGCCCGGCTGACGTGCACGGCGACCAGGACCATCCGGTGCAGCCTGGCCGCGCCGATGGCCCAGGCGAGCGCCCAGCGCGATGACGGCGACTCGTCGACTCCGACGATCAGCCTCGCACCGGCGGGCAGTTCCTGTTCCACGGTGCCTCCTGTCAAGAGTACGACCATAGTGCGCCTTCCCGTCGGTTACCGGGAGGTGGCATTTTGCAGGCTTGGCGTCGTCACGTGGAAATGCAGACGTCTTTCAGACCAGCTTCAGCAGGCCGCCGTACAGGATGTCCCGTTCGTCCTCCGACAGGATCCGGTACGGCTGCGCCGCCCGCACGTTGGTCCCCGCCTCGATCCTGGCGCGCAGCGGCCCGTCGGCCAGGGCGACGATCTCGGGCGCGGTCAGGCGCTCCGCCTGCCAGGCCGCGGCGTGCGCGTCGGCGCGGTGGTGGCGCAGCGCGGCGATGCGGTTGAACAGCAGGACCCCCGGCGAGGTCCCCTCCGGCTCGTACGGCGGCGCGACCACCTCCAGCGCGCCGCCCGGCTCGCGTTCGGCCCCGTCGAGCACCCGGCCCGCCAGGTGCTCCAGGGCGGCCAGGTCGTGCCCGGCCCAGACGCGGCCGGCCGCGGCGGCGTGCAGGTCGTACAGCCTGTGGATGAACGCCAGTCCGGCGTCCGTCGGCCGGAGCAGGCCGCCGGGGTCCTCGGTCATGGAGCCTTCGCGCAGGTGGTCGTCGAGTTCGCGGAGGGCGAAGCGCAGGTCGACGAGCAGGCCGGGGGTCAGGTTCGACGACTCGGCCAGGTCGCCGACCGATCGGAGCGCCTCCGCGTGCAGGCTTACGTGGGCCGCGTCGATGACCGGGGCGATCGTCGCCGCATATTCCGACAGATCATGAAATTTCGGCATCAGGTGAATTATGCCGGTGTGTGTGGATCGAGGAGTGCCGCGCGGACCACCCGTACCCCATGGAATGCTAAACGTATGGCCGCGCCGCTCCGCCTCGCCCGCACCACGGTGTTCGCCGTGGTCTGCCTGGGCCTCGGTGCGGCGGCTCACGTGCTCGGCGGCGCGTCCGTGCCGGCCCCCTCGATGGCGGGCGGGCTGGCGGTGGCGTTCGCGGCGGCGTACGCGGCGGCCGGGCGCGAGCGCTCGTTCGCGGTGATCCTGCCGCTGCTCACCGCGCTGCAGGTCTTCCTGCACGTACTGTTCTCGTTGTCGCACGCGGCCACGCCGCACGAGATGGCCGGCCACATCCATTCCGGGCTGGTGCCCGGCCTCGGCATGCTCGTCGCCCACGCTTGGGCGGTCGCCATGACCGCGCTGTGGCTGGCGCGCGGCGAGGCCGCGCTCTGGTCGCTGCTGCGACGCCTGGTCATACGGCTGCTGGTCATCTGGCTGCCGCTGCTCACGACTCCTTTCTCCACACCCCTGTGGACGGCGGAGCCGCGCGTGCTCCGTCCGGCACTGCTGCGCCACGTGGTCAGCAGGAGAGGCCCACCGCGGGTTGTCACCGCCTGACCTCCTGGTCACGGCGAGACGGTTCCTCCCTACAGACAACCCACGCCCGGCAAGGCCTGCTCCGGCATGCCGGGCGGAGAAAGGCCATGCCCGTGTTCTCTCGTCATGCCCTCGTGCTCGCCGCCGCCGTGGTGGCGCTGGCCGGCTGCGGCGGCGGCTCGACCACCGCGACCGCTCCCGCCGCCACGACCGCCGCCGCGGCGGCGCCGTCCTCGCCGGCGGCCACGGGGCTCACCATCACCGACCCCTGGGTGAAAACCGTCAAGAAGGGGATGACCGCGGCCTTCGGGACGCTGGTCAACAACGGCGACACCGACGTCACCATCGTGTCCGGCACGTCGCCGCTGTCGCCCACCATCGAGCTGCACGAGGTCGTCGACTCCGGCGGCAAGATGGTCATGCGGCCGAAGGAGGGCGGGTTCGTGGTGCCCGCGCGCGGCACGCACCAGCTCCAGCCCGGGGGCGACCACATCATGCTGATGGGCGTCACCGAAGAGGTGAAGCCCGGGGCGAAGGTGCCGTTCACGCTCAAGGTGAAGGGCGGGCAGCCTCTCGAGTTCAGCGCCGTCGGCAAGGACTTCGCCGGCGGCGAGGAGGACTACCAGCCGGGGCACGAGTGATCAGCCGCAGAGGGCTGCTGGCCGGGGGCGCCGCCACCGCGGCCGGCGCCTTCGCCCGCCACGAGACCTCGCCGCCCACCCATGCCGAGCGGGCGAGGGTGGAGCCGTTCCACGGCCCGCACCAGGCGGGCGTCGCGACGCCGCCGCAGGTGCACGCCGTGTTCGTCGGGTTCGACCTGCGCGAGGGCATCGGCGGGGAGGCCGTCGTACGGCTGATGCACCTGCTCACCGACGACGCCGCCCGCCTCACGCAGGGCCGGCCGGCCCTGGCCGACACCGAGCCCGAACTCGCCGCGAACCCGGCCGGGCTGACGGTCACGTTCGGGTTCGGGGAAGGGCTGTTCGAGGCGGCGAAGGTGGATTCACCGATACGGCCGCTGCCCGCGTTCGAGACGGACAAGCTGGACAAACGGTGGAGCGGCGGTGACCTGCTCGTTCAGGTGTGCGCCGACGACGGTCTGACCGTCGCGCACGCCGTACGGATGCTCGTCAAGGACGCCCGGTCGTTCGCCCGCGTGCGCTGGACCCAGCGCGGTTTCCGCGGCGGGACCAAGGGGCCGACGCAGCGCAACCTGATGGGTCAGGTCGACGGCACCGTGAACCCGACCGACCTGGACCAGGCCGTCTGGATCGACGCTGACGGGATGCGCGGCGGCACCACGATGGTGTTGCGCAGGATCCGCATGCACCTGGAGACGTGGGACGCTGCCGACCGCGTGGCCAGGGAGTTCACCATCGGCCGGCGGCTCGACACCGGCGCTCCTCTGACGGGCCGGGCCGAGCGCGACGATCCCGACTTCGAGCGGAAGAACCACCTGGGCTTCCCGGTCATCTCCGAGTACGCCCACATCAGGCGGGCCCACGTGACGGATCCGGCGCAGCGCATCCTGCGGCGGCCGTACAACTACGACGAGGGTTTGACCGAGGACGGCGAGTCGGACTCCGGGCTGCTGTTCGCCTCCTTCCAGGCGGACATCGCGCGGCAGTTCGTGCCCATCCAGCGGCGGCTGGCCGAGGGTGACCTGCTCAACGAGTGGGTCACCGCGATCGGCTCGGCTGTCTTCGCCATCCCGCCGGGTTGCGCGCCCGGCGGCTGGATCGGGGAGGGGTTGCTCGGCTAACCGTATCGGCCGGTGGAGGCGAGGCGCAGGGCGGCGGCGAGTGCGTCGCTCTCGTCCGGCCCCAGCGTGGCGGCCGTGGTCGTCCGCGACGAGGAGCACGTCCGGGTGCGCGGCCGGCAGCTCAGGCGGCCGGCGGCCGGCGGCCGGCTGACCGAGGACTGACAGCGGAAAGTACCCATATGGCTGCTTAACGTTACAATAGTGACATGACCGAGCAGGACAGCCCCGGACGTGAGCGGGTCCTCGCCTGGGTCGAGCGGGTGGCGGCGTTCGTCTCCGAGGAGTGGGGGCTCGCACCCATCAGCGGCCGCATCCTGGGCTGGCTCATGGTGTGCGAGCCGCCGGAGCAGACCGCGTCCGACATCGCCGAGGCCATCGGGGCGAGCCGGGCGTCGCTGACGACCAACCTGCACCTGCTGACGTCCCACAGGCTCATCCGCCGGTTCCGCAAGACCGGGGAGCGCAACGTCTTCTACACGATCGAGGACGACGCCTGGGGCAAGATCGTCCAGCAGAAGCTGGCGATCTTCTCCGCTTTCGACGAGCTGGCCGCGGAGGGCATGCGGCTCGGCTGGCGCGACCTGGCGCGGACGGCGCGCATCCGCGCCGCCAGGAGATCCATCGCCGAGGTGCTCCACCAGGTGGAGGCGAGAGCCGAGTGAACAGCTCGATCCCAAGGCTGTGGATAATCGGCCCTTCCTGTGGATAACGCTGCCACCTCGTGGTCCTTGGCCGGGCTCGCAGGCGGCAGAGTCCTACCACGACCTCTGTCTGTCACGTCGCCGGAAACGGGTCCGACGATCCGCCAAGCATGCCGTACGACCTGGCATTATCACCCAATGCAATGGTTCGTCACCCTCTGGGTCGGGCGTATAACAACCTGGTATCGCCTCCCTGAAATGGGCTGACAGGAGCTTCGTCCACACCGCACGGGCATGTGCACAGCCTGTGGACAACCTGTCAACGCGGAGCGGTCACCCGGCGGGGTGCGCGGGCCCTTCCCGCCGCTCACCCCGCCGCGCTCACATGCCGGCACGCCCCTGACAAGGCACGTTGCCCCCGAGCGGGATCACCCTGACGGACGCCCCGGGGCACGTGGAGCAGCCGGCGTGCAACCAGGGCGGCATGCTGATGACGCCGCGGTACCGCCAGATGATGAACTCGCTGCCGAAGTCCGCGTGGTGCCGGGCTTCGTAGGTGTCCTGCCAGATGGTGCGGCAGTTCTGGCATTGGAATGACCAGGTTTCGACAGAGGACTCGGTTTCGCGCACGAGGAAATCGCCTCCTGGGATCAGCGCGTAAGACGGGCAGGATGTGCTCCCGCCGGCCTAGATGCGCCAGACGCCCAGGTGGGTGAGCCGGTCGACGCCCGTACGCCAGCGCGTGACGAGTTTCGGTCGCGGCGGCTTGAACCGGGCGCGCGGAGGCCCGTGATCGCGACCGGGGAAGGGGAGAGGCGCCAGAATCCCGCCGCCGGCGCACCGGCCGCCGGCGGGCTTGCCCGCATGCCGCTTGAACGCCGAACGCCGCGGCGGGCACGAGTCGTCCCGCCCGTCACCGTGGTCGACGTGGACGGACTCCCCGTGGCCGAACGACGCGGCGTGCGCCGGCTGCCACGGCATGGGCCACACGCCCACGCACAGCACGAGCCCGACCAGAAGGGTCAACCACCGCTTCCGTCCGGGCCGCTCGATCGTGCGTGAGCCGGAGACCACACGTGAACGCTACAATACTCTATGTCATCAACCGACTACTTAGAGGTGATATCTCCGTCTATAGCAGGACGTACGGCCTTGGTCGGCCGCGAGGAGTCGGCCCGGTAGACCGAGACGGCGTAAGGACGCGAAGCGTCCCGTTCCACCCGCTCGGCCACCTTCGTGACCGTAGGGTTCCCGTCGACGAACCCGTGCAGCCGCTCCGCCTCCGGCCACGGATGCACAAGGACCAGCACGCCCCCGGGCGCCAGCAACGCGCGCAACCGCTCCGACGCCCTGCGCAACCTGTCGCCGCGGCCGATGTAGTAGAGGGTCTCCGCGCAGAACACGAGGTCGTACGGCTCCCGCTCCTCGTGGCGGAGCAGGTCGGCGTGGACGAACCGCACCCGCCCGCCGTCGCCGCCCGCGCGCTCCCTCGCCCGCGCCAGCGCCCGCTCCGACACGTCCAGCCCCGTGATCACGGCGTCCGGCCAGAGCGCCGCCAGCGTCTGCGTGAAGACGCCCTCCGCACACCCCACCTCCAGGATGCGCGCGTACGTCCCCTCCGGCAGCTCGTCGAGCGTCACCCGGTACTTGCGCCGCTCGTACGCGTCCGTGGCCAGCGACCATGGGTCGGGCCGCCGATGCCACCAGTCGAAGTACCGGTGCAGCACCTTCCCCTGAGCCCGCGGGCCGAGGAGGGAGACGGTGCGGAAAAGGGTGCGATGCAGCAGCTCGGGGATTCTGGACAACGGGGACGCCACCGGACCTTTCTGGCAGTGATCGTGTCCCGAACCTACGAGCGCCGCCACCGGCATGTCATGGCGCTGTGGGGGGATCGTAGGATCTAGCTCCGCCGTAGGGGGTGACCAGTCCGGTCTGGAACGCGTACACCGCCGCCTGCGTACGATCGCGCACCCCGATCTTCGTCAGGATATTGCTGACGTGGGTCTTCACGGTCTGCTCCGCGATGACGAGGTTGTCGGCGATCTCGGTGTTGGACAGGCCGTGCGCGATGAGCGTGAGGATCTCACTCTCGCGCGGGGTCAGCGGGCCGGGGCTCCCCCCGGTGTACGGCCGTGGCGGCCCGAACCGGGCGAAGGCGCTGATCAGCCGCCGGGTGACGGACGGCGCCAGCATGGCGTCCCCGTTCGCGACGACGCGTACGGCCTCGCCCAGTTCGCGTGCCGTGGCCTTCTTCAGCAGGAAGCCGCTGGCACCGGCGCGCAGCGCCTCGTAGACGTACTCGTCCAGGTCGAACGTGGTCAGCATCAGCACCTTCGTGCGCCCGGCAAGGCGGCGGGTGGCCTCCAGTCCGTCGGTTCCCGGCATGCGCACGTCCATCAGCACGACGTCGGGCTCCAGCGCGGCGGCCTTGTCCAGCGCGTCGTCACCGTCGACGGCCTCGCCCACCACCTCGATGTCGGGCTGGGCGTTCAGCAGGACGACGAACGCCTCACGCACCATCGACTGGTCGTCGGCGATCAGCACCCGGATGCTCACCTGACCTCCCTCCCGCCGAGCGGCAGCCGTACCGTCACCGTGTAGCCCCCGTCCTGCCGCACGCCCGCCGCCAGCTCCCCGGCCAGCATGGACACGCGCTCGCGCATGCCGAGCAGGCCGTGTCCCGGGCGTTCGGACGGTGGAGGCGGGTTGGGTGGCGGGTCGTTGTCGACGCGGATGTGAAGATCGCCAGGCTTGTACGTCACCTCGACGCCGACCCGTGCACCCGGCGCGTGCTGCAGCGCGTTGCTCAGCGCCTCCTGCACGATCCGGTACGCCGACAGCTCCACCCCCGGCGGGAGCGCCCTGCGTTCGCCGTCGACGCGCATGGTCACCGGCGTGCCCGCGGCCCGAAGCCGGCCGACCAGCTCGCCCAACCGGTCCAGGGTCGGCTGCGGGCTCGCCTCGTCCGTGCCGTTCCTCAGCAGGTCGAGGATGCGGTGAAGCTCGGTGAGCGCCTCCACCGCGCTCGACCGGATCGTGGCGAAACTCCGCGCCAGCTCCGGCGGAGGATCGGACACCCGGTAGGGAGCCGCCTCGGCCTGCACCGCGACGACCGACATGTGGTGGGCCACCACGTCGTGCAGCTCCCGCGCGATCCTGGCGCGCTCCTCCAGCAGCACGGACCTGGTCTGCTCCGCCAGCGCCTTCCGGTCCGCGAGGGCCACCCGGCGCAGCGCGTCACGATGCCCGCCGAGCGCGCCCACGGTGATCAGCACCATGCCGGACAACAACGACATGTCCATCAGGCTCACCAGCGCCGGCTCGCCCGGCAGCCCCGCCCCCAGAACGATCCCGGCCGCCAGCGTCCCGAGCCACATCTCGGCCAGCATCACGTGCGGTGCCCCGAATCCCACCAGACCCAGCACGGCCACGTGGGCCACCAGCACCGGCGCCGGCCACACCATCCCGTCCAGCTCGGCCTGGGACGTCACGGTCGCCACCACGGCCGCGGTCAGCGACAACCACCACGCCGCCCTGGGCCGGAAGCGGGCCACCACCAGCGCGATCGCCGTCGCCAGCCCCAGGGTGCCGGCCGTCACGTTGCGTACGCCGTAGTCGTCGAGCAGGGTGTGCCAGACGATCGCGGCCAGCACCACCCCCAGAGCGCCCACCAGCGACAGGGCCAGCGCCGAGCGGAGCGGCAGGGCGAGCCCCGCGCCTTCCGCGTCGAACGCCAGGACCCACCGCGCGCCATCTCTCACCCGGTCACTCACCCGATCTCCCTGCCTCGCGCACCGACCCCTCTCCGATCAGTCTGTGTCAAGCGCGTACGCCGTGCCGGATGGAAATCCACCGGTGGCGGGGAATCCATTCGTGAGTTCTGCTGACCGGTCTGATGACAATTCAGATGTGGAGTTTGTCAATGGACGTGGTGCGGGCAAGGATACTGAAGGGATCCATCCGACGAAGGGGCAGCTGTGAAACGACGCCCGGTCATGGTGAAGGTGGAAGAGACCCCGTTGCGGGTCGGTGCGGTGACGGCGTCCAACTCCGCGGGAAACTGACACGCGGCATTTCAACCGCGGAACGTCAAGGAGCGCCGGCTGCTCCACCCGGCACCATTTCACCGCCGCATTTGCCAGACCGGAGCAGCCCGCCTCCTTTCCAGCCGTACGCGCGGCCTCGACCAGGGCGGTGCCAATCCTCGTACGCACCACGCCGGGGTCCACGGCGAGATGCTCCAGGGCGACGAAGCTCCTCGGCCGCGCGAGCACGTCGCCGGAACGCTCGTGGAGGGTCGCCGTGGCATAACCGACGGCCTCGTCCGACGAACGGGCGATGAACGCGAGCGCATTCTCCCGCTCCAGAAAGGCCGCGCCAGCAGCGCGGCATCGGCCTGGTGGACGAGATCGCCGCCGCCGTCAGGTCCCTCCACGGACGGTCCTGACCGGGAGTTTCCACCACGCGGCAAAAGTCTTTCCCTTGATCCCCCAGATGTTTAAATTTGAACATGTCAACGTGATGCCCGGTCACGCACATGCGAGAACACCCGACGTACGAACATCAAGGAGGAAGCCGTGCCCACGATGAAGCGTGCCGCCAGGCTGGCACTCGGCGCGACGGCCGGCGTGGCGCTGGCCCTGTCCGGCACCGTCCCAGCCTCGGCCGGCACGTGGGAGCTGAAGCACTCCCACCAGAAGATCTGCGTGCAGGCCGGTTACAACCACAGCACTTACCTCATCGCCGCGGTGGTCGGACGCTGGTCGACGACCATCCAGATGGGGATGAAGAACCTGCCCCCGGGTGCTACCCACGAAAGTGCGCCGATCCCGCCTGGATCCAACTACACCGACCCCGAGGACGGGTCCACGACGATCAACGGCTGGATCTTCCTGACCTTCCCCCCATCGTCGGCCAAGGTGTACGAGTCGCGGTTAACGGCCTCGGACGGTACACGAACCGAGTCCATCCCCGTCACCATCAGCGTCAAGGAGTGGTGCTAGCCATGACCGGCGCCAGGTGATCCTGGCGGAGCAGGCGGGGAGTGTCCGGAACCGGTACGCGCCACGAACCGGGCACTCCCCACCTCCCGGACAATAGAGGCATGGCAGACGACAGAACCCGGTGGGAACTGCGCGTGGAGATGTACGCCACCGAGGAGCAGGCTCGGGACATCGAGGAGCAGGTGCAGCGGCTGCTCTGCCCCGATCCCGACCACCGGCCGCCCTGCCCGATTCCCTGGTCCGCCGACCTCTACGAGGCCGAAGGCGAAGACGCGGCCGGCCTGGAGCAGCAGTACCTGATCGAACACGGCGGTGACTCCCCCGGCTGAGACGGGCCCGGCCGCCTGAAGGTCTCAGTCCCGACCGCCGCCGAAGCTGATCTCGTTGCCCTCCGCGTCGCGGTAGGTCACCTTGGTCACGCCACCGTCGTACGTCTCGCGCCCGGCGGCCTCGATGCCGCGCCGGGCGATCTCGGCGACCCGCTCGTCCAGGTCGTCGACGAACGACATCAGCAGGGCGTTCCCCGCCCGCTCCGGGTCCTGAATGATGTAGACGTAGCGGTTGTCGGCCAGTTCCCACACCGCCTCGATGTCGTTCGGGAAGAACGCGGGAGGCCCGCCGAACAGCCGCTCGTACCACGGCAACGCCGACGCGTAGTCGGTGACGGGAATGCCGGCGAAGAGGTCTCGCGCCATGTCGTCCTCCACGTGCGTGGTCGATGGGTCACTCGTACTGACTTCCGCAACGCCGGGAACTCATCGGCACGCCATGGAAAGACCCTGTCCCCAGGCAGGCCGCCCGTTCGTCACCTGGACATGAGCGACAACCTTTCCGGCCTTCCGCGCGGGCGGCACGGCCGCACCGACACGGCCTCCACACCGAGAGCCGGGGGTGAGACACCTCGATGAACGTGGTCCTGTGGATCGTGCAGGTGCTCCTGGCCGCCTTGTACGTCATGTCCGGCCTGGCGAAGCTCACCAGGCCGAAGGACAAGCTGGTCGGCAAGTATCCGTGGATGGAGACGTTCTCCCAGGGGGCGGTGCGGTTCATCGGCGTGATGGAGGTGCTCGGGGCGGCCGGGCTGATCCTTCCCGCCGCCACCGGGATCGTTCCCGTCTTGACGCCGATCGCCGCGGCCGGATTCACGGTGATGATGATCGTGGCGGCCGCCGTGCATGTCCGCCGCAGGGAGCCGTCCGGGCTGGCGGTCACCGTCATTCTCCTCGCCCTCACCGCGCTCGTCGTCTGGGGCCGGTTCGGCCCCTACGCCGTATGACCCACCCGCCTCAGAAGGAGAGCACATGTCCGTCATCACCACGGTGGAACGCAACAAGGAGACGCTCCGCCGCTTCCACGACGCCGTCAGCACCGGCGACGAAGAGATCATCTCCAGGACGATCGACGAGGTCGTCCAGCCGGATGTGCAGATTCGCACGCCGCTGCCGATCGAGACGAAGGGGACGTCGGCGATGAAAGAGGTGCTCGCGGTGCTGCACCGGGCCTTCCCCGACCTCCACGTCGAGATCGAGGACGTGATCGCGGAAGGCGACAAGGTCGTCACCAGGAACACGGTGACCGGGACGCACCGGGGCGAGTACATGGGCGTGCCGCCGACCGGCAGGTTCATCACGTACAAGGAAATCCTCATCGCCCGTTTCACCGACGGGCGGGTCGCCGAGACCTGGGCGGTCGTCGACGTCATGTCACAGATGCGGCAGCTCGGCGTGCTCAAGGGACCGAACGCCTGACGAGGCGTTCACACCGATGCTCGCGCCCCTGCTCGGCCGGCGAGCCGTCGACCGAGCAGGAGCCGCGGGGCAGGCTCTCACCGCGCACAAGACGCTGAACACCAATCCTGCCTTGTCGGCTCCGCGTGACCTGGTGGCTGCGCCACTACACTCTCGTCCATGATCGAGCTGGATGACGGTGCGCGGCTGCGCACCTGGACCGCGGGCTCTCCGGGCCCGCGGAGACACCCGGTGGTCATGGTGCACGGCGGTCCAGGCGTCCCCGACTATCTCGCCCCGGTCGCGGGCATGATCGACGATCTGTGCCTGGTCCACCGCTACGACCAGCGCGGCACCGGCGGGTCGTCCTGGGAGGGGCAGCACACGATCGCTCGCCACGTCGACGACCTGGCGTCGCTGCTCGACGCGTGGGGACACGACCGGGTTGTGCTGGTGGGGCATTCGTTCGGAACCAACATGGCCGGCTACTTCCTGCTGGCCCATCCCGAGCGCGTGGCCGGGCTGATCCAGCTCGCCGGGCCCTTCCTGGATCCGTGGCGAAAGGCCTACCGAGCAGCACAGCGGGCACGACTCACTGACGAGCAGCAGACCAGGCTCGACGAACTCGATGCGATCGAAACGCGTACGGACACCGAGGAGGTCGAGTACCTCACGCTGTCGTGGCTCACCGACCACGCCGACCGAGCTCGGGCATGCGAGTGGGCGCTGGCATCAGCGCGTACGCTGCGGCCCATCAACTACACGATGAACGCCCAGCTCAACGCGGCGGCCAAAGCCGACCCGCTCGAATCACACGTGGACGACCTTCGCGAGCGCCTGCCGCCCGGCTCCGTGATCATCGGCGGGGCCGGTGACAGCCGCCCCGCCGATGCCCTGCGACGCCTCGGAACACGCCTCGGCTGCGAGGTCATCATCGTCCCGAACGCCGGGCACTTTCCCTGGCTGGAAGCACCGGACCAGTTCGGTGTGGCGTTCCGCGCCGCAGTGGAGAGGCAGACCCGAAGGGCTGGCTGAGGAGTCAACGGCGGCCCGAACGCCCTTGTGAGCCCAGCGTCCGAGGATCGGAAAAGGCCACTTCCGAGCTCCGGAAATGGCCTGTGAACTGGGTGGGGCTACCAGGACTTGTACCTGGGACCTCTTCCTTATCAGGCAAATCGAACACATGTACGGATCATGACGAGAGTGCCTGTGACCTGCATTCGACTGTCCATCAACGTCCATCGACGTCTGTGATCAACCTTGGTCGTTGTCACGCAGTTGGACACTCAGGCTGTAACACTGGGGGCATCTGACCTGCCCCGACCGTCCGCCGCGCCCCCAAATGTTGCAGCGCAATCGTGCGAAGCACGTAGGAGACGCGCGAAGCGCCTTTCATGCTGTTACTCAACTCGTACCCGAAGACCGACAACTGCGTCGAAGTGGCCGCCAACGACCCCGCGGCCGTCTTGGTACGGGACTCCAAGAACAGGGGTGGAGCGGTCCTACGGTTCGAGCCGGAGGAGTGGGCCTACTTTCTGGAGGAGATCAAACGCTGAGCCCTTGGGATACGCGGCTTGCGGCCCACGGCCGTCGACGGCGTCCGCGAGGCTCGCAGCCAGGTCTCCGTCGTCTGTAGAGTGCGCAAATGACAAGAAGCGAGCGACTCGCGGAGCAGTTGGACTGGCACTGGCGCAAGAACCTGCGGTCGCGGCTGGACGGTCTTACCGATGAGGAGTACTTCTGGGAGCCGGTGCGCGGCTGCTGGAGCATCCGCCCACGTGGCACGTCGGCCGCACCGATGTCGGCAGGTTCGGGGGAGTGGACGGTGGACTTCGCGTCTCCTGACCCGGTGCCGGCGCCGGTGACCACGATTGCCTGGCGGCTGGCGCACATCATCGTCTCCTGCTTGGGCTATCGGGCCGGATGGTACTTCGGCGGCCAGGACGTGGACTTCCAGACATTCGCCTACGCGGGGACCGCTGACGAGGCGCTGAAACAGCTCGATGAGGTGTATGGGAGATGGAACGCGGGGGTCCGCGAACTCTCGGACGCCGACCTGGACAATCCGCCCACGGTGGGTCCCGAGCGGTTTCCCATGGAGAACAGGGTCCTGCACGTCAACAGGGAGCTGATCCATCACGGCGCCGAGATTTCCCTGCTGCGCGACCTCTACCGCTGGCAGGACGGAGCCGTACCGCGCCGAATATGACTTTTCGGTAACCGGCGATCGAGCTTCGGAACCCTACGTGGACTCCGTGACGCTCCGTGGCTGCTGCCGCCGCCGCAAGGCTTCACGATCTTTACCGCCCTTCTACCTGCATGTTCGAAGTTGGCGAAGCTTCACCACTGATAGATGCGCGCGTAACCCTCCGCCGGGGACACCGGGGACAGGGTGTCCCCGGCACTGTCCCCGCAGACTCATAACGTTTTCCCTGGTCAGAGCATGAACGGGGACAGGGGGGACACCGGGGACACGTAGTGTCCCTAGCGGGTCTCTCGGGGTGTTGGAGCCCGATGTAGATCATTTAGGACTACCAGCAACTGCTTGGCCAACGCTCGTTCGAGTCGCTGGAACGCGTCGAGCGGGATCGACGCGTTCCGCTGTATCTGAACGACGCCGCGACGGCCGGAAGGCTCGAACATGTCGCCAACGACGCCGTACGGCTCGCAGTCGCCCACCGCGTAGATCACTGCGCCCCGGCGAAGACGTGGACAGGATGCGAGCGCTTGCGGGATGCAGCTCGGACAGGTAGGCGGTGCGTTGGTGTAACCAGCGGTTCCCGGCTTCCCGCTGGGATCGTCGGCCAGCAGCCACGATATGCGCCCGCTGACGGGATCAACGGCGCTCGCGCCGCACACCTGACATAGCCGGTGCAGCATGCACCGGCGCTGCCTGAGCGTGTTGACGAGCTTCCATTCCGGGCGGCCGTGAGCCGAGAGACCCTGTCGCGCCCACAGCACGCCGTACATCCAATCCTGCGGCTGCGGGTCTGCGTAGGTGAGTCTGAGCCCGGCGGCCTCATCGGACCATGCGAACCCAAGCGGATGCGGCACCGTCTCCTCAGACCAGGCCGTGATGTACGGCACGCGAAGGCTTGTGGTCATGGCAGTGCTTCCCTACGGAGTCGGTCAGCGCACGCCCTTGATGCGCTATTACGTAATAGCGTAAAGGTGCAGAAGCGCTATAGCGACAGAATCATGGGAGAGTGCACGTTGATCCGAACTCGTTCACGCCGCTGTACGTCCAGGTGGCCGACGCCCTACGCGCCCAGATCGAAGACGGCGCGCTCCGCCCTGGAACCAAGCTCAAGAACGAGGACGCTTTGGCGGACGAGTTCGGCACCGGCAAGGCAACCATCCGTCAGGCTTTGCGGCTACTGCGCACCGAGGGTCTCATCGACACGGAGAACCGCCGAGGCAGCACCGTCCGCACACCACCGGCGCTCGCGTTGGTGAGCCTGGAGAAGCCCGCCAGGATCAGGGCCCGGATGCCGACCGCCAAGGAGCGTGCCGTGCTGGGCCTGCCCGAGGGCGAGCCGGTTCTCGTGGTGACCTACGCCGATGGCCACGTCGAAATACTGGCACGCTCAGAGATCGACGCAGGTCCCGCACTCGGCAGGGAGTGATTACCTGAGCGCGTCCGCCAGCTCGAACATGCTGGTCACGATGAGATCCGCCCCGGCCATGGCAAGCCGCCCAACCTTCCCCGGCTTGTTCGCGTAGCCCACAGCGACCACCCCGGCCAGCTTGGACGCTTCGACATCCGTAACCGAGTCCCCAACCAGTAGGGACGCCGACGGATCTACCCCGAAGCGGCTAACCGCCTGGTCAAGCAAGTGCGGGTTCGGCTTCATCAGCGAAGGGTCCACCGCTGAGCGTGCCGAGAGGTAGTCGATCTGTTCGGCAAGCCCCTCTCGATCCAGGAAGGCCCCGACTGCAGACGCAGAGTTGTTGCTGACGATCGCGATCAGCATTCCCCAAGCACGCGCTCTCGCTAGAAGTTCCACAGCGCCGTGGGTCAGCCGTGCCGTACCAGCCGCTTCTACCTCCAGGCGCGTGAGGGCGCTCAGTCCCAGTTCGTTTAGATCCTCACCGAGACCGCCACTGAAGCGGAAGACCTCCAAGGGATCGTCCGTGGCCTGCACTTCGGGTGGCAGTGCAGCGCCGGCGCCTTCAAGTGTGGCCCTGAGTCGAGCTGCCACTGTAGGTGCCGGTAGTCCGGCGAAGATGTCGCAGACCGGTCCGTCGAAGTCCAGGAGCAGGCACTGAGCCTTGCTCATGACAGCCTGCACGGCTTCCGCCCCCGATAGCGCCATCACGACACCTCGCGCGCCACGCTGGCCCAGCAGGCGTCAAACCACGCTGACGACTGCTGGACGAACTGGGCAGACGTGGAGTCTGGACCGTCGCTAAGCGCGAAGTGAAACAGCTCGGTGTCCTTGCCCATCAGGTCATACATCACGACCGGCGACCCGCCTAGTGCCACGGTGTGTTCGGCTACGGCGTAGTAGCCGAAGAACGCCTCTTCTCCGTTGATGACGTACATCTTGAAACGCGGCGGTTCTCCGGAGATCCGAACCTCCGCCGACGCCTGCGCGACCAAGCCGAGATCGCGCAACTCGTGGACGGACTCCACGATGGCCTGCGCATGTCGAGATGTGATCTTTTCGGCACGTTGTCTGAACAGCGGCTCATCCTGCCCGTTGTCCACCCGACAGGGGAGTGACCATGGACGATCTGTGTCCGGCAGGATCAGTCGGATCGAGATGCGCTCAGGTGTCAGACGCCCGGCGCGGATGCTGTCGAGCGCTTCCTGAATCGCCCCGTGCAAGGTCTCCCCTGAAAACCCGGCGAAGTCGATGGTGACCTCAGGTCGCTTGAACGCTTGCTCGATGTGGGGGCGCAAGCCAACGGGGCGGGCTGTCTTCTCTCGGACGAACACGCCGCTGCCCTGGCGGGACACGATCAGGCCCTCATCCCGGAGTTCCCGGACGGCCTGCTGGATCGTTTGCCGCGCCACGCCGAAGGTCTGGGCGAGTTCCGGCCCTGAGGGGAGCTTCTCTCCCGGCGCGAACTTCCTGGTAAGGATGGCCGCTCTGAGCTGCGAGGCCACCTGGAGATAGGGCGGACGTGGATCGTCCGGATCGAGTCTCATGCCCTCAATCGTAGCGGCACCTGAACAGCATTTCTAGCCAAGTTGGCCATGCCACTTGACATGACTAGCCAGGCCATTCAACATGTTGCTTGTACGACCTGCCTAGACAAGTTGGTCAGGCGGGACGGATGCCGGGCAACAGGGCCGCATAGCTGGTCATGTCGCCCTCCGCACAGCCGGAAGACCTGGGAAGGCGGCCATCAGGCCGCACGCCGACGGGCTGTCGCACATGCCACTCAGACAACTGAATGGGTCACCGCCTCCCAGACCTGAAAAGGCGCCCCGACCAGGCAATGGGACCTGGTCACCTTTCTTCCCATCACCCGTCAAGGGAGTTCGTCACCATGAACACCGCCACCACTGACGAACGTCAGAGCGCGAGCACCACCAACCCGACCCGCTACATGTGGCTGATCACCGTGCAGTGGCCGCAGGGCGGCGGCTTCGGCAGCGCCACCTTCTCCAGCACGGCGGACATCCCCGCAGGGGCCTCTCGCATGGACGTCTACATGCAGATCTGCGAGATCGCCAAGGAGAAGACCGGCGCTCACTCGCTCAACGTCATGTTCTTCGCGCTGGAGCCCGACCAGCTCAACGGCTAGGCGCTCCTTCAACCCGCATCATCCGCGCACGTTGCGCGCCAGGGACGGCCCCTCGCCTGCCAAGACACGGTGCCGTCCCCGGCCCTCCCATCTCAGAGAGGTGTTCTCATCATGCTCTACCGGTCCAAGTACGCCGGTATCTCCTGGATCAACTCCGAGCCCATCGACGCTTGGGGAGTCCAGTGGACGTGCGGCATCTGCGAGGGCGCGGAGGAGTCCGCGCCTGGCTACGAACCGCCGTCCCCGCCCGTCTGCCACACCTGCGCCTGGCTCTGCCTGATCGACGCCCTGTCCGCGCTGGGGGTGGCCCTGTGACCACCACCGCTGACCCGTTCCCCGCCTTGTTCGGCGGAAGCCAACCGCTCAACTTGCTGGCCGACCTGCTCAAGCAGGATCCGGCCTGCCAGCTCGAAGACGCGGACCTGTTCACCAGTCCCGAGGGTGAGGAGCCCGACCAGGCACGGCAGGACCGCGAGGCCCTGGCCAAGGCCATCTGCGCGCGATGCCCCGCCCGCGCAGCGTGCCTCGACTACGCCCTGACTATCCGACCACGCGACGGCGTGTGGGCCGGTTACACCGCTGACGAGATCAACGCCCTGACCCGCATCTTCGCCCGGATCGACCTCCCGAAAGAGGTGGCCTGATGGCCCGCTTCCGCTGCCTCGACTGCGGCCAGCGCTCCGCAAATGTCATCGGCTGCCCGCGCTGTGGCACCACCGCCGGACGCCACTCCCAGCACTGCCCGGTACACGGCGCGACCTGCCGCCCCGCCCCCGGCTGCCGTTCCTGCCGGACCGTCCACCGCTCCCACCTCGATCACTAAGGAGGAACCTTCCATGCTCACGTTCCTGACCTACGCCGGAACCTTCATCGGCGGCCTGCTGACCTGCGACCTGATCCGCATCGCTCAGGAGCGCTACCGGCTCCACCAGGTGGCGCGGCTCATGGTCCGCCGCGCCGAACCGGTGGACGTGGTCATCAGTTGCTGGTCTGCCGACCCGGCCAACTTCTGTGACCGGCCCGGTTGCCCGCGCTGCTGGGGAGGGTGGGGCCGCTCATGAGCCGCATCCGCGCCCGCTTCTGGGATCCCACCGGCGACCGGCACGGCATCCCCACCTACCCCTGGCAGATGGCCCCGCCGCACCTGCTCACCCTGCGCCAGCTCGCCACCCGCAAGCTCCGGCCCGGCGGTCAGGGCGTCCAGGCACAGATCCTGTGGGCGTCCAGGCGGCACGGTGCGCCCGGCGTCCGTGCGGCCTACCTGTACGACGTGCGGTTCGCGCTCCCGAAGCGCATCCCGACGTCGGCACAGCTCGCCGCGCTGGCCAAGGCCACCGCCGCCCGCCGCACCTGCCCCGAGTGCAAGCAGGACGCCGGATACGTGCTGCCCCGCCATCTCGGAACCTGCCTCGACTGCGCACAGGAGCGTGCCGCATGACCCCGTCCGAGATCCGCGCCAAGCTGCGCGCCCTGGCCGACCACATCGACACCGAACTGAACGACGAGCACCGCGACAGCCAGTACGTCCTGGAGCGCGTGCTCGAAGACCTGACCGACCTCATCGCCGACCTGCCCGAGGAGGGCTGACCCGTGACCACGCTCAACCCTGACCCGGCCCCCGAGCCAACCCCGGAGGAGGTGGCGCGCGGACTGGCCGAACTGGAGCAGCACGTAGCCAGCCAGGCCACCACCCCGGCCATCCCCACCGGCACGCGGAGCACGCCCGCCGCGCCGACCGGCGAGACCAAGCGCGTGCAGCAGCTTCGCGCCGAAGTCGCCGAAGCGCACCTGCTGGCCGACCTCCAGGACGACGACGCCCCGCTGCTGCTGGACACGCCCAAGGTGCGCAAGCGCCGCAAGGCTGCACAGCAGGCCGCCCGCCTGCACACGCTGGCCCAAGACCCCGAGATGCGCGCCTGGCAGGCCGCCCGCATGCGGCGGCTGCTGGTCACCGCCGCCCTGGTGTCGCTGACGCTCGCGCTGGCCTGGTCCACCGCCGGCGTCCAGAAGTTCGCCGCCGAAGGCGCCCCGCCCTGGTCACCCTCGTGGGTGTTCGCCTGGCTGGTCGAACCGTTCCTGTCCCTGGCCCTGCTCGTGGTCGTGGGCGCCCGCGCCTACATGGGCACCCACGGCCAACCGATCGAGTCACGCACGCTGGTGCGGATCGAGTGGCTGTTCCTGGCACTCACGCTCGGTATGAACGCCTGGCCCTACCTGCCCTGGGCACTGCCGGACGGCGTCGACTTCTCCCTGTCCCGGCTCGTGCTGCACATCCTGGGACCCATCGTGGCCGTGGCCATCGTCACCGCCCTGCCCATCATCCTGGCCGCCTTCTCCGACCTGGACCACCACCCCGCCAGTACCCCTACCGGCCCTCCGTACAGGCCGAACACCACCGCCCCGGACGCGCTTACCGCCCGCGCCCGGCACCTCATCGCCACCGGTGAGCTACCCGCCAACGCCGGTGCCGACAAGATCCGCCGCGCCCTGGGGTGCGGCATGGACACCGCCCGCGCCGTCCGTGACGCCCTGCGCACCGACACCACCACCTGAGGAGAAACCCGCCATGTTCACCATCGCTCTCATCGCCAGCCTGATCTGCCTGGCCGTCCCCCTGTCCATCTACATCCGCATGGTCATCACCGCCCCGCGCACCCGGGCCAAGATCCACGCCCACATGTCGGCCTACCGCCGCCACCACGAAACGACAGACGCCCGATGAACCAGCGCACGCCCGAGCACACCGCCATCAACAAGCAGGGCACGGCCCCCAGTCGCCAAACCGAAGCCGTGCCCTGCCACCCCGCAACCTGCAACGAGCACGAGGTGCACACATCATGACCCACCACCCGTACGAGCCGACCGGTGACCCCGCCGACCCGACCCCGGAC
>NZ_SMJZ01000125.1 GCF_004348345.1 Nonomuraea longispora | reverse complement strand
GGGAGGTGAAGCACAGAGCGCCCACGGTCACGGTGAGGCCGACGGCGGTGGCTGTCCTGCGGTTCATCACTTGATCGCTCCATGTGTGCACACAAACGACTGACAGTGGTCAAGGACCGTAGTTGAGTTGTCAAGAGAGTGCAAACAGTGACGGTTGGTGACAATGAGGTGAACAGCCGATCTGCCCCCCGATGTCGGATGGGTCGTCTGTTAGCGTCATCGATGCAGTGAGGGGGTGGTGCGCATGCCCGCGAACGGCGTGGCGATCCAGTTCGTCCGCGCGGCCGTCGACTCCACCGGGACGGCCGGGCCCGACGTCAGGCGCACGCTGGACCGCCCCGGCGCCACCCACGTCGGCTGCGCCCGCACGGTCGAGATGATGCGAGACCTGTGGCGAAGCAGCGGCGACGAACTGCTCAGCCTCGGCCCGCGACCCATCCCGCCCGGCACGTTCCGGATGATCTCGCTGGGGCTCATCCACGCACCCGACCTGCGGGCCGCCCTCGGGCGCCTGACCGAGTTCGCCTCGATCACCACAGGCTTCTCCCGCAGCCGTCTCGTCGTCGACGACGCCACCTGCCGCGTCGAGATCGCCGCCGAGCCCGGCGTCCGCGTCCCCCAGCTCGCCGCCGAGATCGTGCTCGCCCTCGTCCACCGTTTTCCCGCGTGGCTCGTCGCCCGGCGGATCATGCCGTCCCGGCTGGAACTGCCGTTCCCCGAGCCTCCCCACAGCGACGCGTACGTGCCGGTGTTCGGCCGCATGCCCGTCTTCGACGCCCCGGCGGTCTCGATCAGCTTCGGCGTCCGGCATCTCACGGCCCCCGTCGTACGCAAGGAGGCCGACCTGCTGCGCTACCTCAGCCGGTGGCCCGCCGATCTGATCAACCACCGCGACTACGCCACGACCACGGCCGCCCGGGTGCGGGCCGTGCTCGAACGCGGCGGCCCCGGCGAACGCACGCGCGCCGACGACGTGGCCGCCAGGTTGTCGATCAGCGCCCAGCACATGCGCCGGCTGCTGCGCCAGGAGGGCACGTCGTTCCAGCGGATCCGCGAGGAGGTCCTGCGGGACGTCGCCGTCGCGAGCCTGGAGCGCGGCGGGGAGTCGGTGGAGCAGATCTCCTGGCGGCTCGGGTTCTCCGAGCCGAGCGCGTTCCGGCGGGCCTTCACGCGCTGGGTCGGCAGCCCGCCGGGCGAATACCGCGCCCGGCACACCGTCTGACGCGGACTGTCACGCCCGGTACGCCGTCGGGCCCCGGGGCTATCGGGTGCGGCGGCGGACGGCCAGGCCGATCACGACGGCCGTGCCGGCCAGGCACGACCAGGCGAACACGTCGCCGATCACCCGGTAGACCGTGGCGGCGCCGCGTACGGGCACGTCGGACAGGACCACGTGCCGGTCCCCGCCCGCGTAGTCGTGCGCGGCGAGCACCCGGCCCTGCGCGTCGAACGCCCCCGACACCCCGAACTCGGCCTGCCGGACCATCGCGTACCCGTTCTCGATCGAGCGCAGGCTCGCCTTCTGGCTGTGCACCGGGCCGATCTCCGCCCAGTCGCGCGCGGGCACGAGCATGATGTCGGCGTCCACGCGCATCAGCTCGGGAAAGTCGGCGTCGAAGCACGTCACCGTGGCCAGCCGCCCGTACGGCGTACGCGCGACCGGCACCACGCCGTCGCCCGGCGGGTAGAACTCCAGGCCGGGAATGGGATGGCTCTTGTCGTAGGCCCAGACCTGCGCGCCCGAAGGGTCGTACAGGTAGGTGCGGTTGGCCGCGTACGGCGCCCGCGGCAGCACGAGGGACACGGCGGCCTGCAGGTAGACGCCGCTCTCCCGGGCCGTGGCGGAGACCTGCCCGAGGAACGCCTTCTCGTCGGCCGCCAGGACGCCCGCCGCCTGCTCGGACCACATCACGATCTTCGCGCCCGCCCGCGCCGCCTCCCGCGTCCTGGTCAGCAGGTTGGCGTTGACCTTGCCGAAGGCCGCCCGTACGGTCGCCTGATCCCGCGAAGCCACCTGCTGCGGGGTGAGGTCCGCGCTGAGCGTGGCGCGCAGGTCGTGGGTGGCCGAGGTGTCCGGGCTGATGCCGGCCACGCGCACGGTCGCGCCATCCGGCGGGAGGAACGCGAGCCGCGCCCCGCCGGCGAGCAGGGCGAGCATGACGACGACGGCGTACGCACCCGCGGTCCGGAGCGCGTACCCCCGCAGCCGGCTCTCCCAGAGGTGGTTCGCCGTCGTCGCGAACCAGCCGATGAGGAAGCCCACGCCGTACGGGCCGGTCACCGACACGACCTGCAGCAACGCCAGGTCGTCGTGCTGTGTGGCGGCCGGCACGCCGAACGCGGTGCCGAAGGGGCTGAGCAGCGTCATCAGGAACTCGCAGGCCGCCAGCGCCGCCGGGAACAGCAGCAGGGACGTGACCGTGCCGGCCCTGGGGGTGACGAGCCGGTCCAGGACGTACGGGACGACGGTCAGGGTGCCCAGCGC
This sequence comes from Nonomuraea longispora, assembly GCF_004348345.1. Taxonomy (GTDB): domain Bacteria; phylum Actinomycetota; class Actinomycetes; order Streptosporangiales; family Streptosporangiaceae; genus Nonomuraea; species Nonomuraea longispora. The sequence continues at coordinate 24,421 of NZ_SMJZ01000125.1, read as the reverse complement.
GAGGATCCCCACCACGACGATCACGGTCATCGGCACGGCGGTCTCGACCAGCCAGAACGCGCCGGCCAGCGCCGAGGCCGCCCACACCGCCGCGAGCCCGCCGAGGGCCGGTCCGGTCCGTACGAACCTCAGCAACAGGACCGGCGACAACCAGGCCGCCGCGGCGATGTCGAAACGGCCGTGCACCGCGAAGAGCCACAGCAGCGTCCCCGCTCCCAGCCAGGCCCACCGCCACCGACGTCCGCCAGGGACCGGCGGCGCGGCCTCGCTCCGCCGGTCGAGCTGCTCTGTCCGCATGTGATCCTTCCCGCCGTCGAAGCCTCCGACCCGCGATCACGCGGGACGGAGGTTCGACCAGTGCCTTGTACGACGGCCGATCCGGTCGCGGACCGACGTTAATCCCGGCACCCACGCGAGGGCTGTGACCTCACCTCTCCTCATCCATGACCGAACCGCTCCCCGGCCTTCGAGCACCCGAGCCGCGGCTACTCGGCGTCGGGCTGGTCCGCCCCCGGGCGCGCTGGCTGTGACCGTCGGGGTCGGCGAAGGAGCCGCCGTAACCACCCCACGGCAGTGCGCCGGCGGGTTTGAGTATCGTCGCGCCGGCCTTCGCGTCCTCCACCATGATTGCGTCGACCCGCCCCTCGCTCCGGACGACGTACGTGAGGGCGAAGCCGCTGATGAACACCGCCACCCCGTAGTCGTGAACCCGACACTCTGGTCCGTCCTGACCGCACACGTACTGATTCGGCCCACTCCGCTGGCCTCGGCACGAACGAACACCAGGGGAGGCTGCAGTAGTCCTGACGAACAAAGAAGCTCAAGATCACAGAACAGGGACGAAACAGGCGGACCCCGAAGATCAGCCAGCGTCTCAGCAGACCCGGCCCGCCACTCCAGGAGAGCCGGGTTCAGCATGTCAACGCCTACTTGAGGAGTTGGCGGGCCATGACCATGCGCTGGATCTGGTTCGTGCCCTCGTAGATCTGGGTGATCTTGGCGTCGCGCATCATGCGCTCCACCGGGAAGTCCTTCGTGTACCCGTACCCGCCCAGCAACTGCACCGCGTCCGTCGTGATCTCCATGGCGGCGTCCGAGGCCGCGCACTTGGCGGCGCTCGACAGGAAGGTGAGGTCTTTCTGGGGTTCGCCGTTCATCGCTCGTTCCGACTTCGCCGCCGCGTGGTACGTGAGCTGCCGGGCCGCCTCCAGTTTCATGGCCATGTCGGCGATCATGAACTGGAGTCCCTGGAAGTCGGCCACGGGACGGCCGAACTGCTTGCGTTGCTTGACGTAGCCGATCGCGTAGTCGAGGGCGCCCTGGGCGATGCCGAGGGCCTGGGCGGCGATGGTGACGCGGGTGTGGTCGAGGGTGGCGAGGGCGGTTTTGAAGCCGGTGCCGGGCTCGCCGATCATGCGGGTGGCCGGGATGCGTACGTCGTCCAGAATGACCTGGCGGGTGGGGGACCCCTTGATGCCGAGTTTCTTCTCCTTGGGCCCGAACGAGACGCCCTGGTCGGATTTTTCGACGACGAAGGCGGAGATGCCGCGCGCCCCCGCGGACGGGTCGGTGACCGCCATGACCGTGTAGTACTCGGAGACGCCGGCGTTCGTGATCCACATCTTGGTGCCGTTGAGTACGTACGTGTCGCCGTCCGCGACCGCGCGGGTCTTCATGGCCGCCGCGTCGGAGCCGGCCTCCGGCTCCGACAGCGCGTACGAGAACATGGCCTCCCCCCGGGCGACGGGCGCCAGGTAGCGGGACTTCAGCTCCTCCGACGCCGAGAGCAGCAGCGGGACCGTGCCCAGCTTGTTGACGGCGGGGATCAGGGAGGAGGACGCGCACGCGCGGGCGACCTCCTCGATGACGATCACCGTGGCCAGGGCGTCCGCCCCCGCTCCGCCGTACTGCTCAGGGACGTGTACGGCGTGCAGGTCGGACGCGACGAGCGCCTTGTAGACGTCCCAGGAAAACTCCTCGGTCTCGTCGGCCGCGGCTGCGTGCGGGGCGATCTTCTCGTCGGCCAGGGCACGGACGGTCTCCCTGAGCAGGTCGTGTTCCTCGGCGGGCGCGTAAAGAGGGAAGCTCATGCGACAGATACTAGGACGTCCGACCATCTTGTTACCAGCCGGTACGGTTTGCGAAAGGGAGGTGGTGGCACGAAGGAGGTAGCGAGGGCCGGTAGCATGCCTCAGCAAATCGAAAGGAGCTCACTCGTGCCATATCGCCTCACGGTGATCGGGACCGGATACCTGGGGATCACCCATGCGGCGTGCATGGCCGATCTCGGATACGACGTGCTGGGCCTCGACATCGACGCCGACAAGATCAACCGGCTCAACAACGGGCAGCTCCCGATCCACGAGCCCGGGCTCGAAGAGGTGCTCCAGCGCGGGCTCGAATCCGGCCGCCTGCGCTTCACCACCTCGTACGAGGAGGTCGCTGCCTTCGGCGACGTGCACTTCATCTGCGTGGGCACCCCGCAGAAACGCGGCGAGTACGCCGCGGACGTCTCCTACACGCACCAGGCCGTCGAATCCCTGGCTCCGCTTCTTGACCGGGAGTGCCTGGTGGTGGGCAAGTCCACCGTGCCCGTCGGCACCGCCGAACGGCTGGCCGACAAGCTCGCCCGGCTCGCTCCCGCGGGCGGCGAGGCCGAGCTGGCCTGGAACCCCGAGTTCCTGCGGGAGGGTTTCGCGGTCAGGGACACCCTCAGCCCCGACCGCATCGTACTCGGTGTGCGCAGCGAGCGGGCCGAGAAGGTGCTGCGCGAGGTGTACGAGCCGCTGGGCGAGGTCCCGTTCGTGGTGACGGACTTCGCCACGTCCGAGCTGGTCAAGACGGCCGCCAACGCGTTCCTCGCCACCAAGATCTCTTTCATCAACGCCATGGCCGAGGTCTGCGAGGCCGCCCACGCCGACGTCAAGCAGCTGTCCGAGGCGCTGTCCTACGACGACAGGATCGGCGGCCGTTACCTCAACGCCGGGCTCGGCTTCGGCGGCGGCTGCCTGCCCAAGGACATCAGGGCGTTCATGGCGCGGGCCGGCGAGCTGGGCGCGGACCAGGCGCTGACGTTCCTGCGCGAGGTGGACGACATCAACATGCGCCGCCGGGCCCGCATGGTCGATCTGGCGAGGGAGCTGGCCGGCGGCTCGTTCCACGGCTGCACCGTGGGCGTGCTGGGCGCCGCGTTCAAGCCCAACTCCGACGACATCCGCGACTCCCCCGCGCTCAACGTCGCCGTCACCATCGGCCACCAGGGCGGACGGGTCACCATCTACGACCCGATCGCGCTCGACAACGCGCGTAAGGCCCATCCCGAGCTGAACTACGGCGATTCCGCCGTCGAGGCAGTGCGCGGCGCGCACGTGGTCCTGTTGCTGACCGAGTGGCAGGAGTTCCTGGAGCTCGACCCCGAGCAGCTGGGAGCGGTGGTCGCCACCCGGCGCATCGTCGACGGCCGCAACTGTCTCGACTCCGAGCTGTGGCGCGCGGCAGGCTGGCACTACCGCGCGCTGGGCCGCCCCTGAGCCACCGCGCGCAGAGCACCCGCGGCGGCGGCCGGCCGCCGTGGCTCAGAGGTCGGCGGCCTCGGACCGCAGCCGCTCGCCCTTGGCGTACGCCTGCTCCTTCAACCGCGCCTGGAACTCCTCCATCCGCGTCCGCAGCCCGGCGTCGGAGGCGGCGAGGATGCGTGCGGCCAGCAGGCCCGCGTTGCGGGCGCCCCCGACGGCCACGGTCGCCACCGGCACCCCGGCCGGCATCTGGACGATGGACAGCAGGGAGTCGAGCCCGTCGAGGTGTTTGAGCGGCACCGGCACCCCGATCACCGGCAGCGGTGTGACGGAGGCCAGCATACCGGGCAGGTGGGCGGCCCCGCCTGCGCCGGCGATGAGCACCTGGAGGCCGCGGGCGGCGGCCTTGCGGCCGTAGTCGATCATCTCGACCGGCATGCGGTGGGCCGACACCACATCGGCTTCGAACGCCACCCCGAACTCGGCGACCGCCTCGGCGGCGGCCTTCATCACGGGCCAGTCGGAGTCGCTGCCCATGACGATGCCGACGCGCGCCTCGGAGGAACTCATGTGTACTCCCCGGTGGTGAGGTAGACGGCGGCGTGGCGGGCGCGGGCGCGCACCTCGTCGAGGTTGGAGCCGAGGGCCGTGACGTGGCCGATCTTGCGGCCGGGGCGCACGTCCTTGCCGTAGAAATGCAGCTTGATGCCCGGGTCGTGGGCGAGCACGTGCTCGTAGCGCTTGAACAGGCCGGGGTCGTCGCCCCCGAGCAGGTTGGCCATGACGACGACGGGCGCGGTCATCGTGGGCGAGCCGAGCGGCAGGTCGAGCACCGCTCGCAGGTGCTGCTCGAACTGGGAGGTCCTGGCGCCCTCGATGGTCCAGTGGCCGCTGTTGTGCGGCCGCATGGCCAGCTCGTTGACGACCAGCCCGTGCGCGGTCTCGAACAGCTCCACGGCCAGCAACCCGGTCACGCCGAGCTCGTGGGCGATCTTCAGGCTGATGCGCTGGGCCTGGGCGGCGTCCTCCGGGTCGAGCCCGGGCGCGGGAGCGAGCACCTCGACGCAGATGCCGTCCTGCTGCACGGTCTCGACGACGGGGTAGCTGACGCCCTGCCCGTGCGGCGAGCGGGCCACCAGCACCGCCAGCTCCCGCTCGAACGGCACGAACGCCTCGGCCAGCAGCTCGACGCCGGCCTCGAACGCCTCGGCGATCTCCGCGGCCGACCCGCACACCCACACGCCGCGGCCGTCGTAGCCGCCGCGTACCGCCTTCAGCACCACCGGCCAGCCGTGCTCACCGGCGAAGCGCTCGGCGTCGGCGGCCGTCTCGACCCTGGCCCAGGCGGGGCAGGGCACGCCGATCGCGGTCAGCCGCTCGCGCATGAGCGCTTTGTCCTGGGCGTGCACGAGGGCACGGGCTCCGGGGTGCACGGTGTGGCCGTCGGCGACCAGGGCTCTGACGTGCTCGGTGGGCACGTGCTCGTGGTCGAACGTGATCGCGGCGCAGCCCTTGGCGAACTCGCGCAGGTCGCCGAGGTCGCGGTAGTCTCCGACCCGCGTGTCGGTGATCACCCGGGCGGCGCTCTCGTCAGGGGCCGCGGCCAGCACCCGCAGCTCGACGCCGAGCGCGATGGCGGGCGGCTGCGTCATCCGGGCGAGCTGGCCGGCGCCGACGATGCCCACGACCGGGCCGATAGGGCTGTAGGAACTCACGCCAGGTGAGCTTACCGGGACGGAACGACTTCCTCCGACGGGCGCCCCTTCCAGATCATGGCAGGTTATCGGGCATGGCGGGGGTTAGGCCGCATTCGCGATGAACGTTCTTTGCGCGGTATGTTCATCCGTCTGACACCGGGCCTACACGATGACCGGTACGCTGAGGTGGTCAGGCTCGACAAGGGAAGGGACCGAGCAGAGACGTGGACTTCGCAAGACGCCTCTACGAGCGGTTCGCCTCTCTGGTGCACGAGCTGGCCAAATTCGGCAGCATCGGGGCCATCGCCTTCCTGATCGACACAGGCGCCTACAACCTCTTCCTGCTGGGAGTGGAGCTGGGGCCGCTGACCTCGAAGGTCTTCGCGACCACGATCTCGGCGACGTTCGCCTACCTGGGCAACCGCTTCTGGACGTTCCGGCACAGGGAGCAGAGCGGGCTCGGGCGCGAATATTTCCTGTTCTTCCTGCTCAACGGCATCGCGCTGCTGTTCGGGCTGCTGGTGATCGGCTTCACCACCTACACGCTCCATCTCGTCGACCCCCTCAGCGCCAACATCGCCAACATCATCGGCGTCGGGCTCGGCACGCTGTTCCGCTTCTGGTCGTACAAGAAGTGGGTGTTCCTGGAGGCAACCGAGCCCATCCCGGTCGAGCTGCCCGAGGCCGGGGTCAAGCAGGACCGCTGACCACGCGGTTGCCGCCGTTCTCCTCCGCGGGGCGCAGGAAGACGGCGAACGTGGCCGGACGCCGGCGCACCAGCTCCAGTCTCCCGCCGTCGGCGGCCGCCAGGGCGCGGGCGAGCGTCAGGCCGAGGCCGGTGCCTCCGCCGCCGCTGACGTTCCGTTCGAAGATCCGCGGGGCGATCTCGTCGGCGATGCCCTCGCCCTCGTCCGCGACCTCGATCACCACGTAGCTGTCGCCGCAGGTGGACGCCACGGTGACGGCGCCGCCCCCGTGGCGCAGGGAGTTCTCCAGCAACGAGGCGATCACCTGGCCGAAGCCGCCGGTGGTGGCCATCGCCTTGAGCCCGCGGGTGCCGTCGAGCCGGATCTCGCGGCCCGCGTCGCGGAAGACCGGCTCCCACTCGATGATCTGCTGGCCGAGGATCTCGTCGATGGCGACGGGGTGCGCCTGCGCGTGGCGCTGGCGTCGGGCGGCGGCCAGCAGTTCGTCGATCACTGCGGTGAGCCGCTCCGCCTGGACGATCGCCGCCTCGCCCTCCTCGCGCACGACCTCGGGCTCGTCGGAGGAGGCGACGATCTCCTCCAGCCGCATGGTGAGGCCGGTCAGCGGTGTGCGGAGCTGGTGGGAGGCGTCGGTGGCGAACTCACGCTCGCGGGTGAGCAGGTCGGAGATGCGGGTGGCGCTGCGGTCGAGCACCTGGGCGACCCGGTCGAGCTCGGGGATGCCGTAGCGGTGCTTGCTCGGGCGCGCGTCGCCCGAGCCGAGCCGGTCGGCGATCTTCGCCAGGTCCTGGAGGGGGAGCGTCAGCCGGCGTGACTGGACCACGGCCAGGCTGACGGCGACCGCCAGGGCGGCCACGGCCAGAGCCACGATGAGCAGCAGGCGTGCCCCCACGTCCTGTTCGACCTGGTCGCGGTCGCGACTGATCCGGACGTAGACGCCGGTGTTGGTCTGGGCATCCTCCGTCATGAGGTGACCGGACGGCGGGGGCGAGCCGACCACGGTCACCCGGAGGGGGGTTCCGTGTTCCCAGATCTGAATGTATCTGTCCGGGTATTTCTGCTCCAGTTGCTGAGGGTCGAGCGGCGTCTCCTGGACACGGGCGTACTCCACCTCTCCCACGAGACGCTTGGCCTCGGACCCGAGCTCCTGAGCGGCCTCATCGACGATCAGGCGACTTACCACGACTCCCAGGGGGACCCCCAGCAACAGGACCGCGATGACCGCGACGACCAGGGTGGAGGTGAGCAGTCGGCGGCGCATCCGCCTACTCGCGTTCGAACCGGAAGCCGACTCCCCGGACGGTCGTGATGTAGCGGGGCTTGGCGGCATCGTCGCCGAGCTTGCGGCGCAACCAGGAGATGTGCATGTCGAGGGTCTTGGTCGACCCCCACCAGTTGGTGTCCCACACCTCCCGCATGATCTGTTCGCGCGTGACGACTTTGCCGGCGTCGCGTACGAGCACGCGCAGCAGGTCGAACTCCTTGGTCGTCAGGTGGAGCTCCTTGTCTCCCATCCAGGCCCGGCGCGAGTCGGCGTCGATGCGCACCCCCTGGACGACCGGGGTCTCGGAGGTGCCGCGCCGCAGCAGCGCACGCACCCGGGCGAGCAGTTCCGCCAGCCGGAACGGTTTCGTCACGTAGTCGTCGGCGCCCGCGTCGAGCCCGACGACCGTGTCGACCTCGTCGACGCGTGCGGTGAGTATCAGAACCGGAGTGCCGTGCCCTTCGGCGCGGATCCGGCGGGCCACCTCCAGACCATCCATTTCGGGCAGGCCAAGGTCGAGAACGATGAGGTCTATGCCGCCCGACAGGGCCCTTTCCAGGGCCTGTGGGCCATCGGGGCTCACCTCGACCTGATAGCCCTCGCGACGTAGCGCACGCGCGAGCGGCTCGGAAATCGAGGTGTCATCCTCGGCGAGAAGTACGCAGGTCATGAAGCGATCGTAGGACCTTAGGCGATCGTTTCCCGGGCACAGCGCGCGGTTTGACTCGTAGTTGACCTATCCATTGACCTGGGCAAACTCGCCTAAATATCACTTAGTCAGGATTAAATTACCGTGATTATCGACGCGAAACTTGGCGGCCCGTGCGCGACGCGCCAGAGTGAAAAATCCGCCAAGCACTTTCCACGGACGAGAACCCTCCCTGCCGCGCCGGGTAGGGAACGCGTCACGGCGGAACCGGTTGTGTGGCGAACGACCTTTTCCGGACGCCGCGCAGCGCCGATCCTCGGTCGGGGCCCGCCCGGAAGAAGGAGATGATCACGATGACCACCAGCACCGACGAGTTCGCCGACCGCCTGCTGGGATCGGCACTCGGCACCGTCGACCTGCTCTCCATGCACATCGGCGACCGGATGGGCTGGTATCGCGCGCTGGCCGCGCACGGCCCGGCCGACCCCGCCGAGCTGGTCGCCCGCTCCCGTGGCCACGAGCGGTACGCCAGGGAGTGGCTGGAGCAGCAGGCCGCCTTCGGAATTCTGGAGATCGCGGAGGACGGCCGCTTCGCCCTGCCCGGCGCCGCGGCCGAGGTGCTGACCGACGAGTCGAGCCTGGCCTACCTGGCCCCGCTGGCCCGGATGCTGGCCGGCGCGTCCGTGCAGCTGCCCGCGCTGCTGGAGGCCTACCGCGAGGGCGGCGGGGTGCCATGGGCGGCGTTCGGGGCCGACCTGCGGGAGTCGCAGGCCGACATGAACCGGCCCTGGTTCGAGCACGCCCTGCCGGAGGCGCTCGCCGGCGTGCCCGGCCTCGACACCGTGCTGCGGCGCCCTGGCGCCCGGCTCGCCGACGTGGGCTGCGGGGGTGGGTGGTCGACCATCGCGCTGGCCAGGGCGTACCCCGAGGCGGGCGTGGTAGGGGTCGACATCGACGGCCCGTCCGTCGAGCTGGCCACGCGCAACGCGGCGGACGCGGGGCTCGGCGACCGGGTGAGCTTCCGCCGCGGTGACGCCGCCCTGCTGGACGAGGGCCGCTACGACGCCGTCTTCGCCTTCGAGTGCGTGCACGACATGCCACGGCCGGTGGAGACGCTGGCGGCGGCGCGGCGGGCGACGGTCCCCGGCGGGGCCGTCGTCGTCATGGACGAGGCCGTCGGCGAGTCCTTCACGGCCCCCGCCGACGACCTCGAACGCCTGATGTACGGCTTCAGTCTGCTCATCTGCCTGCCCGACGGAATGAGCGAGCAGCCCTCGGCCGCCACCGGCACGGTGATGCGGCCGGGAACGCTGCGCCGCTACGCCCGCGAGGCCGGCTTCTCCGACGTCGAGATCCTGCCCATCAAGGACTTCGGTTTCTGGCGCTTCTACCGGCTGATCCCCTGAAGCCCGTAGAGATCGGATGTCTCGCCGTGCGGCCCTGCTACCCTGAGGCCGCATGGCAGGCATCCCCCAACACACTTCCCCGCCGTCGCCCGATACACCCGATGACCTGACCCTCTGGTACGACGCACCGGCCACCGACTGGGAGAGCCAGGCGCTGCCCATCGGCAACGGCGCGCTGGGGGCCATGGTGTTCGGAGGGACCCGGACCGAGCGGCTGCAGTTCAACGAGAAGACGTTGTGGAGCGGCGGCCCGGGGTCGCGGCAGGGCTACGACTTCGGCAACTGGGTCACGCCCCGGCCGGACGCCCTGGCCAGGGTCAGGCGGCGGCTCGACCGCGACACGCGCATGGCGCCCGAGGAGGTGGCGTCCGAGCTGGGCCGGCCGAAGTCGGGGTTCGGCGCGTACCAGCCGTTCGGTGACCTGTGGCTCGACCTGGCGCACGACGGCGCGGCCGGCGGCTACCGCCGGGAGCTGCGCCTGCGGGAGGCCGTGGCGAGGGTCCGCTACACCGTGGACGGCGTGCGTCACGCGCGCGAATACCTCGCCGTCCATCCGTCCGGCGTGATCGCCGGGCGGATCTCGGCCGACCGGGCGGGCGCGGTGTCGTTCACCCTGCGGGTGTCCTCGCCCCACCCGGGCGCGCGGGTGGGCGTCGTGGGCGGACGGCTGACGCTCAGGGGGGCGCTGGCGGACAACGGGCTGAGGTACGAGGCCCAGGTGCAGGTGGTCGCGGAGGGCGGCACCCGTACGGACGGGGACGGCTTGGTCACGGTCACCGGGGCCGACAGCGTGTTCCTGGTGGTGTCGGCGGGCACCGACTACGCCCCGACATACCCGGCGTACCGGGGCGACGACCCGCACGCCACCGTCACCGCCGCCGTGGACAGGGCCGTGGCGCAGGGCTACGACGCGCTCAGACACGCCCACCAGGACGACTACCGGGCGCTGTTCGACCGGGTGCGGCTCGACCTCGGGCAGCGCACGCCGTCCGTCCCCACCGACCGGCTGCTGGCCGGCTACACCGGCGGCCCGGGGGCGGACGACCGCGCGCTGGAGGCGCTGCTGTTCGCCTACGGCCGCTACCTGCTCATCGCCTCGTCACGGCCCGGGTCGTTGCCCGCGAATCTCCAGGGCGTGTGGAACGACTCCACCGGCCCGCCCTGGTCCTGCGACTACCACACCAACATCAACCTGCAGATGAACTACTGGCCGGCCGAGGTGACCAACCTGGCCGAGGCGGCGCGGCCGTACGACGACTTCGTCACGGCGCTGGTGGCGCCGGGCGAGGTGACGGCGCGGGAGATGTTCGGGGCCGGCGGGTGGGTGGTGCACAACGAGACGAACCCGTACGGGTTCACCGGCGTGCACGACTGGGCCACCGCGTTCTGGTTCCCGGAGGCGGCCGCCTGGCTGACCCGGCAGCTGTACGAGCACTACCTGTTCAGCGGCGACCTCGGCTACCTGCGCGAGACCGCCTACCCGGTGATGAAGGGGGCCGCGCGGTTCTGGCTGGACACGCTGCACACCGACCCGCGCGACGGCAGCCTCGTCGTCTCGCCGAGCTACTCGCCCGAGCACGGCGACTTCTCGGCCGGGGCGTCGATGTCACAGCAGATCGTCTGGGACCTGCTCACCAACGTGGCCGAGGCCGCCGCCGCGCTGAACGTCGACGCCGGGTTCCGTACGCGGGTGCGGGAGGCGCTGGACCGGCTCGATCCGGGGCTGCGGGTCGGGTCCTGGGGGCAGCTCCAGGAGTGGAAGGCCGACTGGGACGATCCCGGCAACACGCACCGGCACGTGTCGCACCTGTACGCGCTCCACCCCGGCCACCAGGTCACGGCGGAGAGCCGCGAGGGGGAGGCGGCCAGGGTCGCGCTGACGGCCCGGGGCGACGGCGGGACCGGCTGGAGCAAGGCGTGGAAGATCGGCTTCTGGGCGCGGCTGCTCGACGGCGACCACGCGCACACGATGCTGCGCGAGCAGCTCAGGCACTCGACGCTGGACAACCTGTGGGACACGCACCCGCCGTTCCAGATCGACGGCAATTTCGGTGCGACCGCGGGCATCGCGGAGATGCTGGTGCAGAGCCGGCCGGGCGAGATCCACGTGCTGCCCGCGCTGCCGTCCGCCTGGCGTACGGGGTCGGTGCGCGGGCTGCGGGCCAGGGGCGACGTGACGGTGGACGCCGCCTGGCGCGACGGTGCCGCCGAGCGGATCACGGTGCGCGTGGGGCGTACCGGCCGGATCAGGCTCCGTTCGGCGGCCGTCGCGGCCGGCGGCCGGGTGCTGGGCGAGCGCGGGGACGACGTGGGCGCGCGCCGCTGCGGGCACACGCTGGCCTGGGACGCCGCCGCTGGGGCTGCATACACCGTCGTGACGGGGCTGGGGAGTCGTCAGTCCGCCGAGGGCGGCTCGGCGTAGCGGGCGAGGTAGAGCTGCTCGCCGAGGCTGCGGATCAGGTCGAGCTCGGTCTCCAGGTAGTCGATGTGCACCTCCTCGTCCTCAAGGATCTCCTCGAAGATGCGGGCGGAGGTGACGTCGCCCTTCTCCCGCATGAGCTGGATGGCCGGGCGCAGCCGCTGCACCACCGACAGCTCCACCTCAAGGTCGGCCCTGAGCTGCTCCTCGACGGTCTGGCCGATGTGCAGCGTGCCCAGGCGCTGGTAGTTGGGCAGCCCTTCGAGGAACAGGATGCGGTCGGTCAGGCGCTCGGCGTGCCGCATCTCGTCGATCGACTCGGCGCGGGTGTGCTCGGCCAGCTTGGTGTATCCCCAGTTCTGCTGCATCTTGGCGTGCAGGAAATACTGGTTGATAGCGGTCAGTTCGGCGGTCAACTGCTCGTTGAGCAGCTCGATGATCTGCTTGTCGCCCTGCATGGCAGGCCCCTTGGTGCTATCCGGCTACGCGGTCGTCAGTTCTTCAGACCGCTTCAGGATCGCACAGATTTTCCGTACACATCGGGCACAGTCACCACCCGCACCCGTGGTATCACGGATCTGCTTCGGGGTGCTCGCCCCTGCGGCAATGCAGTCGTGCACCTCGTTCTCGGTCACTGCACGACACACGCATGCGTACATCCGGGGACAAGCCTCTCTCAAGCAAAGGGGGCGCCATTAGGTTAGGCACACCTAAGGTAGCCCACTTTGGTAAGGCTTGCCTACGTTAGGTACGCCACAGTGGTGTACCCGAACGCGAGCGGGTCATTCCTCTCAGTGGCCCCGGGCGATCCACTCCTCCAGGTGCGGGGCCTCGGCGCCGATGGAGGTGGAGTCACCGTGCCCGGTGTGCACGACGGTTTCCGGCGGCAACGTCAGCAGGCGCTCCCGGATCGACGCGATGATCGTGTCGAACGAGCTGTAGGAACGCCCGGTCGCCCCGGGCCCGCCCTTGAACAGGGTGTCACCGCTGAACAGCGCGCCCAGGTCGGGCGCGTACACGCAGACCGCGCCCGGCGCGTGGCCGGGTGTGTGCAGGATCTGCAGCGTGGTGCCGCCGAGCGTGATCTTCTCGCCGTCGGCCAGCGGTTCGTACGCCAGCGAGTCGCCGTACTGCTGCTCCCACAGCACCTGGTCGGCGGGGTGCAGCCGGATCGGCGCCCCTGTCAGCCCCGCCAGGGCCCCGGCCGCGTTGATGTGGTCGTTGTGGGCGTGGGTGCAGACGATGGCCCTGACCGCGCGCTCGCCCACCCGGTCGGCGATCGGCGCCGCGTCGTGGGCGGCGTCGATGACGACCACCTCGCGGGCGTCGCCCACCAGCCAGACGTTGTTGTCGACCTCCCACGTGCCGCCGTCCAGCGAGAACGTGCCCGAAGTGATGACGCGGTCGATCATCACAGGACCACCACCGAACGCAGCACCTCACCGCGGTGCATCTTGCCGAACGCCTCCTCAACCTGGCCCAGCTGGATCGTCTCCGTCACGAACCGGTCGAGCGGCAGGCGGTTCTGCAGGAACAGGTCGATCAGCATGGGGAAGTCGCGCGAGGGCAGGCAGTCGCCGTACCAGGAGGACTTGAGCGACCCGCCGCGCCCGAACACGTCGAGCAGCGGCAGCTCCAGCCGCATCTCCGGGGTCGGCACGCCGACCAGAACGACCGTGCCGGCCAGGTCGCGGGCGTAGAACGCCTGGTTGTACGTCTCGGGCCGGCCCACCGCCTCGATGACCACGTCGGCGCCGAAGCCGCCCGTCAGGTCGCGGATCGCCTCGACCGGGTCGTTGTCGCGGGAGTTGACCGTGTGGGTGGCGCCGAAGCCGCGGGCCCACTCCAGTTTGCGATCGTCCACATCGACCGCGATGACCTTGGAGGCGCCGGCCAGCGACGAGCCCAGCACGGCCGCGTCGCCGACGCCGCCGCAGCCGATGACCGCCACGCTGTCGCCGCGCGTCACCCCGCCGGTGTTGATCGCCGCGCCGATGCCCGCCATGACGCCGCAGCCGAGCAGCCCCGCGACCTGGGCGGGCGCCTCGGCGGAGACCTTGGTGCACTGGCCCGCGGCGACGAGCGTCTTGGCCAGGAACGCGCCGATGCCCAGCGCGGGCGACAGCTCGGTGCCGTCGGTGAGCGTCATCTTCTGGGCGGCGTTGTGGGTGTTGAAGCAGTACCACGGCCGGCCGCGCAGGCAGGCCCGGCACTGTCCGCACACGGCCCGCCAGTTGAGGATGACGAAGTCGCCGGGCTCCAGCCCCGTGACCCCCTCGCCCACCGCCTCGACGGTGCCCGCCGCCTCGTGGCCGAGCAGGTAGGGGTACTCGTCGCCGATCCCGCCCTCCCGATAGTGCAGGTCGGTGTGGCAGACCCCGCAGGCCTCCACGTTGACGACCGCTTCGCCCGGCCCCGGATCGGGGACGACGACCGTCTCGAGCGAAACTTCCTGACCCTTGCCCCTGGCGATCACGCCCTGCACTTCGTACGGCATGCCAGCCATCTTGTGCCAGGAGGATGATCTCCGCAAGACATAGGGCCGCACCACGCCGAGACCTCGCGCCGAGCTACACGGCGGTTCGTGTCAGCGGCCGTCGATCTCCCCGTCCGCGGCGTCCTCGACGAGCCGGAACAGCTCGGTGCGGACGTCCTGGATCCTCGGGATGTCGCGCAGCACGATCTCCCCCCTGTCGGAGGCGGACTCGACGGTCAGCGTGCCGCAGCCGAGCAGCCGCTCGGGGAACGTCTGGTCGGAGCTGACCGTGTTGACCTTGGCGATCGGGATCTCGTCGGTCGACTTGTTGAGCACGCCGGTGCTGATCGAGAAGCGGTGGGTGGTGAGCACGTAGCCAGTGTTCTTCCACTGCAGGTAGGGGACGAACGACCAGATCATCAGCAGGGCCAGGCAGATGACGCCGGCGGCGATCCTCGCGTGGAAGGCGAACTCCCAGTCGGCCGGGATGAAGTAGAGGGCCGCGCCGCCGGCCGCCGCGATGAGGACCAGAGCGATGAAGGGAACGACGAGCCGCTTCCAGTGAGGGTTGAAGGACCTGACGCGCCGCTCACCCTGCGTCAGACGATGGTCGGGAAGGGTCATGGGCAAATGGTGCCACCAACACCGCCCCCGCGGCTATGCCGTGCGGGGGCGTCCAGGCGGCGTGCGTCAGGCCATGCGCACGTGGACGACGTCGCCCGCGCTCAGCGTGTAGTGCTCCCCGCCGGACTCCACCTGGAGGTGCCCCCACTGGTCGATACCGCTGGCCCGGCCGGTCAGCGCCTGGTGCTCGGGCAGCTCCACCCTGACCTGCCTCCCGACCGTGGCGCTGACCGCGAGGTAGGCCGAACGCAGCCCCGACGCCTCCGCGTCGCCCTTGGCGTCGACCCAGTCGTGGTAGTGGCTCTCGACCTCGCGCAGCACGGCCCGCAGCAGCGGATCCCGGTCGAGGCAGGCCGCCCGCTCGATGCCCAGCGACGTGGCGGTTTCGACGGGCAGCTCGTCGGGCCTGAGCGACACGTTCAGCCCCATGCCGACGACGACGGCGTCGTCGGATCGCTCGGCGAGCACGCCGGCCAGCTTGCGCTCGCCGACCAGCAGGTCGTTGGGCCACTTCAGGCGCACGTCGAGCTCGGCCAGCCGGCGCACCGCCGAGGCGGCGGCGACACCGTACATCAGCGTCAGCCAGCTCTGGGCGGCGAGCGGCACCTGCGGCCTGAGCAGGATCGAGAACGTCAGGCCCGAGCGGGGCGGAGCCGACCAGGAGCGGCCCAGCCGCCCGCGGCCGGCGGCCTGCGCCTCCGCCACCAGCACGGAACCCTCGGGCGCCCCCTCCTTGGCGGCGCCGCTCAGGTCGGCGTTGGTCGAGCCGGTGCTCTCGACAACCGTGACGCCGGTCCACAGCGAGCCAGGGCGGACCAGCGCCCGGTTGAGCGCCGCCGCGTTCAGTGGCGGGCGGTCGAGGTCGGAGTAGCGGGAGTTGGCCATCCCCCCATCTTGGCTGATGGCCGTACGTACGGAGCTCCCGGGAGTGGCGCGACACCTCTATGGAATGAATCGTTCCGTTCTGCTATTCTGGAACAGAACGAACCGTTCCCCCGAAAGGATCGTCATGATCGTCACCCCCTTCCGCGTCGAGATCCCCCAGGCCGACCTCGACGACCTGCGGGTCCGTCTCGCCCTGACCCGCTTCACCGACGAGATCGACGGAGCAGTTCAGGGGGTCGGCGTCGAACGGGTCAAGCGCCTGGTCGGCCACTGGCGCGACGGGTTCGACTGGCGGGCCATGGAGGCCAGGCTCAACGCGTACCCGCAGTTCACCACCGAGATCGACGGGCAGAACATCCACTTCGTCCACGTGCGCTCCGACGATCCCGAGGCCCTGCCCCTCATCCTCACCCACGGCTGGCCCGGCTCGATCGTCGAATATCTCGACGCCATCGAGCCGCTGTCACGCCACTTCCACCTGGTCATCCCGTCGCTGCCCGGCTACGGCTTCTCAGGGCCGACGCGGGAGCTGGGCTGGAACAACCAGCGCATCGCCAGGGCGTGGGCCGCACTCATGGCCGGGCTCGGCTACGAGCGCTACGGCGCCGTGGGCAACGACGCCGGATCGATGATCTCTCCCGAAGTCGGCAGGATCGACCCTGAACACGTCGTCGGCGTGCACGTCACACAGATCTTCTCGTTCCCGTCAGGCGACCCCGCGGAGTTCGCTGACCTGAGCGAGGAGGAGCAGGCCGGGCTCGCCGTGCTCGACTGGTTCTGGAAGGAGAAGGGCGCCTTCAACGTGCTGCACGCGCAGCAGCCGCAGACGCTCGCGCACGCCATCGCCGACTCCCCCGCCGGGCTCGTCGGCTGGCTCGCCCAGCTCTTCGACGACGACCTCGACGACGACTTCGTGCTGGCCAACGCCGCCATCCACTGGTTCACCGGCACCGCCGGGTCGGCGCTGCGGCTCTACTGGGAGAACGCCCGCATGGAGCAGCCGAAGGAGCCCACGACCGTGCCGACGGCGCTGGCCATGGGCGAGGGCGACTTCGCCTCGATCCGCCGCTTCGCCGAGCGCGACCACGCCGGCATCGTCTCCTGGAAGACGTTGCCGGCGCCGGCGCGCGGGCACTACGCCGCCCACACCGCTCCCGACGTGGTCGCCGCCGACGTCCGCGCCTTCTTCGACGGGCTCAGCCGGTGTTCTGCAACCCCGCCGCGACGCCGTTGACCGACAGGAGCAGGAGCGTGGACAGCCGGTCGCGTTCCCGCTCCGACGGGTTGCCGGTGCGCAGCGCGCGCAGGGCCCGCAGCTGCAGGTGCGACAGGGCGTCGACGTACGGGTCGCGCAGCTGGACCGCCCGCGACAGCACCTTGCGGTTCTCCAGCAACCGCGTGTGCCCCGTGACGCGCAGCACCAGCTCGCGGGTCCTGTCGTACTCCTCCAGCACCTGCCGGCCGAAGTCGTCCCTGCCGCCCAGCGCCAGGTAACGCTTGGCGATCGAGCGGTCGGTCTTGGCCAGCGACATCTCGGCGTTGTCGAGCATCGCGTTGAACAGCGGCCATTCGCGGTAGGCCGCCCGCAGCTCCTCGACGTCGCCGACGGCCGCGAGGCCGGTGCCGAGGCCGTACCAGCCGGGCAGGTTGACCCGGGTCTGCGCCCACGCGAACACCCACGGGATGGCCCGCAGGTCGTCGAGCGAGCGGGGGGCGCCGAGGCCGCGGCGGGCCGGGCGGGAGCCGAGGCGCAGCGTGCCGATCTCCTCCAGCGGGCTGACCAAAGAGAACCACTCGGGGAAGCCCTCCGCCTCGGTCAGCGACCTGTAGGCCCGCTCGGACGCCGTGGCGACCTGCTCGGCCAGGCCGCGGAAACGTTCGGCGGCGGCCGCGGTGCGCGCCCCGATCGCCGGCGACGAGGCCAGCAGCACGGCGTTGGCCACCTGTTCCAGATGGCGGCGGGCGATCGCGATGTGGCCGTAGCGGGCGAAGATGACCTCGCCCTGCTCCGTGACCTTGAACCGGCCCGCCACCGAGCCGGGGGCCTGGGCCAGCACCGCGCGGTTGGCCGGGCCGCCGCCGCGGCCGAGCGCGCCGCCGCGGCCGTGGAACATGCGCAGCTTCACGTCGTGCTCGGCGGCCCAGGCGGTCAGCTCCTCCTGCGCCTCGTAGAGGCGGAGCGTGGCCGCGGCCGGGCCGAGCTCCTTGGCCGAGTCGGAGTAGCCCAGCATGATCTCCATGCGCCGGCCGGTGTCGTCGAGGCGCCGACGCACCTGCGGGATGTCGAGCATGCCGGTGAGCACGCTCGGCGAGTTGGCCAGGTCCTGGCCCGACTCGAACAGCGGCACGACGTCGAGCACGGGCGCGCGGTCGCCGAGCGCGTGCTCGGCCAGCTCGTAGACGGCCGCGACGTCGTCGGCCGAGCGGGTGAAGGAGACGACGTAACGGGAGCAGGCGGTGACCCCGAACCGCTCCTGGATCCAGCCGATCACCCGGATCGTGCCCAGGACCTCCTCGGTGCGCTCCGACGGCTCGGCACCGGCCCGCAGCTCCTCCAGTGCCGCCGCGTGCACCTGTGAGTGCTGGCGCACCTCCAGCTCGGCCAGGTGGAAGCCGAACGTCTCGACCTGCCAGATGAGGTGCTGCAGCTCGCCGTACGCCTGCCGCGGCGCGCTCGCGGCCAGCGACTCCTGCGCGAGGCGCAGGTCGGCCAGCAGCTCGGCGGGCGAGCGGTAGGCCAGGTCGAGGTCGCGGCGGTGGGTGGCGGCGATGCGCGCGGCCACGAACAGCAGCCACTGCCGGTGCGGCTCACGCGGCGAGCGGGTGGCCAGCTCGGAGACGACCTCGGGGTAGGCGTCCACGGCCGTGGCCAGCGCCACCTTCAGCTCGGGCGAGCAGGGGGCGAACTGGGCGGAGGCCGTCAGCGTGCGGCCGATGCGCGAGCAGGCGGTCTCCAGGGCCGTCAGCACGTGCTCGGACTGGATCTGGACGGTCTCGCGGGTGACCCTGGCCGTGACGTTGGGGTTGCCGTCGCGGTCGCCGCCGATCCAGCTGCCGTAGCGGATGAACGGCCTGGCCAGCGGTGGGCGGGTGCCGGTGCCCTTGCCGAGGGCGGGGTCGGCCGCCGGGTCGAGCGCCGCGTCGAGCGCGCGGTAGACCTGCGGCACCGTACGGAACAGCGTCTCGTCGAAGGCGGCCATGGCGGTGCGGACCTCGTCGAGCGGGTCGAGCTTGGTGGAGCGGAGCTGGGCCGTACGCCACAGCAGGTCGATCTCCTCCAGCATGCGCCGCTTGCTCTCCGCCCGCTCGGAGGCGCCGCGACCCGGGGAGTTGTACTCGGTGAGCTGGCCGCTGACCCGCTGGATCGCGGTGACGACGGCGCGCCTGCGCGCCTCGGTGGGGTGCGCGGTGAGCACCGGGTGCAGCTCCAGGCCCTCCACCAGCTCGGTGACGCGCTCGGCGCCCAGCTCGCGTACGGCCTGCGCGAGCGACTCGCGCTGCACTCTGCCCTCGGCGTCGCGTTCGCGCAGCGTGCGGATGCGGTAGTGCTCCTCGGCCAGGTTGGCCAGGTGGAAGTAGCAGGTGAACGCGCGGGCGACCTCGACCGCCCGCTCGATCTCCCATCCGGCGATCATGTCGGTGATCTCGTCGGCCGAGATCTCGCCCCTGCGCGCGGCGATGACCGCCTTGCGCAACCGTTCGACGTCGGCCAGCAGGTCTTCGCCGCCCTGTTCGGCCAGCACCCGGCCGAGCAGCTTGCCGAGCAGGCGCACATCGTGGCGCAGCTCGTCCGGCATCTCGGTCACGGCGGCGCTGCGATGTTCGAGCCCCTGGTCAATCATGTTTCGAAGGGTAGCGAGTCGCCAGGAACGACCGTAGACCGGTCTCAGTCATTGGACTAGACCACTGCTTCGTGGCAGGTCAGGTGGGCTTGGACACGGCCGCCAGCAGATCGGGCATCCGGGCGAACCCGAGCTTGGCGCCCAGCCGCCTGCCGAGCACCTCGGCCAGCAGGCCGTAGAACGGCGCCACCGCGCACACCCAGACCAGCCCCAGGAGCAGCCCCGCCACGAGCGGCGCCAGCAGCAGCGCCATGCCGGCCGACGCGCCGAGCGCGGAGAGGAACGCCAGCCCGCCCTGCCCGGGAGCGGCGCCGGTGAAGGCGTTCATCCGGTCGGGCACCGTGTACGGCAGGATCACGCTGGTCACCGAGCCGACGCCGAACCCGATGCCGAGCACTCCCCATCCGGCCGTCATGGCCGGCAGGATCATCGTGGGATGCCCGGTGAGCAGGCCGGTGGTGACGGCCAGCACGGTGATCAGCGGCGCGGCGACCAGCGTGCCGGCCAGGTGACGCCCGGCCAGGTCGGTGGACAGGTCACGCTCGGAGCCGAAGGCCACGGCGTTCATCCACAACGAGCGCCCGTCGATGCCGAACGCGTTGCCCGACTGCAGGGCGATCATGAGCGCGCCCACGCAGGAGATCACGATCGGTGTCCACTGGCCGCCCCCTCCCCTGCCGGGATCGCTCACCGTGAACGACAGGATGAGGGTGACGACGATGGCGCTGGCCCAGCCGACGCGGAACCTCGGATCGCGCCTGATGTAGGCCAGCTCCTTCGTCACCACGGCCGCCAGCGGCCCGTCGGGCAGGAACCGGCCGACGAGCCCGCTCCCCCTGCGTACGGACGCGGCCTGCGTGGAGGAGTCGGGCGTGACGAGGGCCCGGCTGAGCGCCTTGACCCACAGCCAGCCGAGCACCACCACGAGCAGGGCGAGCAGCGCCAGCTCGGCCAGCCCCGTGAGGCCGCCGTCGGCGAGGGCGTGCGCCGCCAGGCCGGGCGGGGTCCACCTGAGCACGGCCGCCATCTGGTGCAACAGCGCCGTGGGGTCGCTGAAGCCGCGGTTCATCAGCAGGTTGGGCAGTTGCGCGAGCAGCACCAGGGCCAGCGCGCTCACGGCCAGCAGGTCGCGCCCGCGCCGGGTGCGCAGCGCGCCGGACAGGGACGTGGTGACCAGCCTGGACGCCACCACGCAGCTCGCGAACTGCAGCAGCACGGCCGGCACGCCGATCAGGACGCCGCCGGGGCCCGACGCGACCGCGACCAGGGCGCCGCCGGTCACGACGAGCGTCGCGAGCGGCCAGACGCCGGTCACCGACGCGGTGAACATGCCGACCGCGAGCCGCCCGGTGCGTAGCGGGAACAACGACAACTTCGCGGGGTCGAGCGTGTCGTCGAGGCCGAACGCGAGCAGCGGCACGATCATCCAGCCGAAGAAGAACGACGCGAAGGCGAGCGTCACGAGCGAGGCGGCGATGTCGCCCGGCGCCAGCCTGAGCAGGCTCATCAACAGGAAACCGAGCGCGGCCAGGCCGGCGGCGATGACCAGGGTGAGGACGAAGCCGAGCTTGCGCTGGGCGTCGCCGCGCAGGTTGCCGGCCAGCAGCCGCACCTTGAGCCGCGCGAACAGCAGGACGGTGCTCACCGTGCGTCCTCCGGCCGGGCGCCGAGCCAGCTCAGGCCCGCTTCGCGGTCGTGCGGCGTGCCGCCGACCAGGTCGAGGAACGCCTGGTTGAGGCTGCGCCCGCCGCGCACCTCCGCCAGCGGGCCCTGCGCCACGATGTGGCCCGCGCTCATCACGGACACCCAGTCGCACAGCCGCTCGACCAGGTCCATCACGTGGCTGGAGAAGATGACGGTCGAGCCGGACGCGGTGAAGCGCCGGAGCACCTCGGTGAGGGTGTTGGCGCTGACCGGGTCGACGCCCTCGAACGGCTCGTCCAGGAAGAGCACCGACGGGTTGTGCAGCAGCGCGGCGGCCAGGCCGATCTTCTTGCGCATGCCGGTGGAGTAGTCGACGACGAGCTTGTCGGCGGCGCCGGTCAGGTCCATCACGTCGAGCAGCTCGCCCGCGCGCTGCTCGACGTCGGCCTTGGGGATGCCGCGCAGCATGCCGTTGTAGAGCAGCAGCTCACGGCCCGACAGCCGCTCGAACAGCCGCAGGCCCTCGGGGAGCACGCCGATGCGCGCCTTGACCGCGACGGGGTCGCGCCACACGTGGAACCCGTCGACCTCGGCATGGCCTCCGTCGGGGCGGAGCAGCGCGGTGATCATGCTGAGCGTGGTCGTCTTTCCCGCGCCGTTGGGGCCGACGAGACCGGCGAAGCTACCCGCGGGGACCACTAGATCGACCCCTGCCACGGCGACCTGCGACCCGTAACGTTTGACCAGGCCATGGGTACGAACGGCATCCGTCATGGATCCACTCTGACGGACGGACTAGATTTGCGCGCATGACTGCAGCGGCTGACGACCTACCGGAAAAGCTGGACATCCATACCACTGCCGGCAAAATCGCTGATCTGGAACGACGGCTCGTCGAAGCCGCTAGCGCCGGTTCGGCGGCCGCGGTGGCCAAGCAGCATGCCAAGGGCAAGATGACCGCCAGGGAGCGGGTGCTGGCGCTGCTGGACGAGGGCTCGTTCGCGGAGTTCGACGAGTTCGCCCGGCACCGGTCCACGATGTTCGGGCTGGAGGAGCGGCGGCCGTACGGCGACGGCGTCATCTCCGGCCACGGCACCATCGACGGCCGGCAGGTGTGCGTGTTCTCGCAGGACGTGACGGTGTTCGGCGGCTCGCTCGGCGAGGTGTACGGCGAGAAGATCGTCAAGGTCCTCGATCTGGCGATCAAGACGGGCTGCCCGATCATCGGCATCAACGAGGGCGGCGGCGCGCGCATCCAGGAGGGCGTGGTCGCGCTCGGTCTCTATGCGGAGATCTTCAAGCGGAACGTGCACGCCTCGGGGGTGATCCCGCAGATCTCGCTCATCATGGGGGCCGCGGCCGGCGGGCACGTCTACTCGCCGGCGCTGACCGACTTCACCGTGATGGTGGACCAGACGTCGCACATGTTCATCACGGGCCCCGACGTGATCAAGACGGTGACGGGCGAGGAGGTAACGTTCGAGGAGCTCGGCGGGGCCCACACGCACAACACCAAGTCGGGGGTGGCTCACTACCAGGCCGACGACGAGGAGGACGCCCTCGACTACGTCAAGGCCCTGCTGTCCTACCTGCCGTCCAACAACCTGGACGAGGCGCCGATCTTCGAGCCGGCCATCGACCTCGAGCCCGATCCCGAGCTCGACGTGCTGATCCCCGACTCGGCCAACCAGCCGTACGACATGCACCGGGTGATCGAGCACGTGCTGGACGACGGGGAGTTCCTGGAGGTCCACGCGCTGTTCGCGCAGAACATCGTGGTCGGCTACGGCCGGGTGGACGGCCAGCCGGTGGGGGTCGTGGCCAACCAGCCGATGCATTTCGCCGGCTGCCTGGATATCGACGCCTCCGAGAAGGCCGCAAGATTTATTCGAACATGTGATGCTTTCAATATCCCCATCCTGACATTTGTTGATGTGCCGGGTTTCCTCCCCGGAGCCGATCAGGAATGGAACGGAATCATCCGCCGCGGCGCCAAGCTGCTCTACGCCTACGCCGAGGCCACGGTGCCGCTGATCACGGTGATCACGCGCAAGGCGTACGGCGGCGCGTACGACGTCATGGGCTCCAAGCATCTCGGGGCCGACGTCAATCTGGCCTGGCCGACGGCCCAGATCGCGGTCATGGGCGCGCAGGGCGCGGTCAACATCCTCTACCGGCGCGAGCTGGCCGCCGCCGACGACCCCGACGCCGTGCGGGCCCGGCGCGTCACCGAGTACGAGGACACGCTGACCAATCCGTACATCGCGGCGGAGCGCGGTTACGTGGACGCGGTGATCCGGCCGGCCGAGACCCGGTCCCAGGTCGTCAGGGCGCTGCGCGCGCTGCGGAACAAGCGGGCCACGCTGCCCCCCAAGAAGCATGGGAACATCCCGCTATGACAAGCCATCTGCGCATTGTTCGCGGCGACGCCTCACCCGAGGAGATCGCCGCGTTGGTGGCGGTACTGGCCGCCCGGCACGTCGGACCACAACCGTCTCCCGCCCGCCGTCGGCAAACGTGGCGAAACCCCGCCAGAGGTATGCGTAAGCCTGTCCTCCCAGGGAAGTCGGCATGGCGGATGAGCGCTCTACCCTAGATAGATCCTGTGAATCGGGTGTCAAGTTCCCCGGGAGTTGGGACTATCTAGAGAAAGTAGGCGTATATAGTCAGCCGATCAACTAACACCCGCGGCCTGGAGGACGACATGGCCATCCCAGACCTCATGCCGCATCCTGTGGCAGCCAAGTACGCCGTCCTAGTGGATGTCGGTTATCTGTACGCTGCGGCAGGTGAGGTGCTGCTCGGCGCGAAGGAACGCAAGGAATATCGGGTGGCCGCCGATGAGCTCATACAGAGTCTACAGAAACATGCAGAGGAACGTATTTCTGGCGAACTCCTGCGGATCTATTGGTATGACGCAGCCCGTGACCGTGTGCCCACCGTCGACCAACGGGTCATAGCCCAGCTCCCCTGGGTCAAGGTGCGGCTTGGCAACCTGAACGCCCGAGGTCAGCAGAAGGGCGTGGACGCGCAGATCAGGAGCGACCTGGAAGCGCTGGCCCGGCATCATGCGGTCACCGACACGATTCTGCTGGCAGGCGATGAGGACATGGTTCCCGCGGTGGAGGCGGCGCAGGCCTACGGCGTACGCATCCACCTGTGGGGGGTGGAGCCGCCGTACGGCACCAACCAGGCCGAACGGCTCGTGTGGGAGTCCGACACCGTCGAAGTGATCACTGCTGATTTCCTGAGGCCCTTTTTCAGCCGCGCTCCCCAGCCCGTCCCGGTCACGC